>NZ_NFLO01000021.1:0-63871 GCF_002160935.1 Drancourtella sp. An12
TCGTTATTCCACATTATTTTTTAGCAAATTTGATAAAATTAATTTATATTTTTTGTTTATTTCTTACAAGAAATATAAATATATTTATATATAGATGCATAATTATTATAATTTTTGTATTTTATAGGCGTGATTTCAGCCTCAAAAACAAGAGTATCATTGTTGCAGAATCTTTAGTATTTCTATCTGTTGGTAGGAAAACCACTAAAAATCCCAACAAGCGTTTGAGGATCCTAAAACAAATGGGTAGAAATTGGTATTCCTCGGACATCCTTCTATTTCATTTCTAACGCAAAATACTGTATGCCAGATACGTCCGGTATCCTGCATACAGTATTTCACATAGGGCATATATAATAATATTTAAGAAGGGGCTTAATTTATTCAGCCTGGGCAAGGAGCTTATCCACACTTACCAGTTTGACGCTCAGTGTGAATACTTCCATTGCCAGTTTGATCTCATCCAGTGTCGGATAAGACGGTGCAATTCGGATATTGCTGTCGTGCGGATCTTTTCCATACGGATAGGTCGCTCCGGCATTTGTCATCACAAGACCTGCTTCCTTTGCCTTTGCGACGATCGCCTTCGCGCATCCGTCCATGGAGTCAAAGGAGATGAAATATCCTCCTCTTGGAGCAAGCCAGCTTCCGATCTCCAGTCCGCCCAGCTCCTTTTCCAGAGAGGCAAGAACTGTATCGAATTTCGGTCTCATAATGTCCGCGTGTTTCTTCATGTGCTTCACCATGCCGTGAATATCCTTAAAGAATCTTGCGTGGCGGAGCTGATTCAGCTTGTCGTGTCCGATTGTCTGAATCTTCATCTGCTCACGAATCTCTTTTAAGTTGGCATCAGAAGCGGCAATCGCTGCGATACCGGATCCCGGAAAACTGATCTTGGATGTGGAAGAAAACTTATAGACCATATCCGGATGGCCTTCTTTCTTACATTCCATCAGAATTTCAATCAGGTAGTCCTGTTTATCTTCATAGAGATGGTGGATTCCGTAAGCATTATCCCAGTAGATTCGGAAATCCTCTGCTGCCGGGTTCAGCTTCGCAAAACGGTGTACCGTCTCATCAGAATAGGTAATTCCCTGCGGATTGGAGTATTTCGGCACGCACCAGATCCCTTTCACTGCCGGATCTGTGCTTACAAGCTCTTCTACCATATCCATATCCGGTCCGGTCGGAGTCATTGGGATATTGATCATCTCGATTCCAAAATGCTCTGTAATCGCAAAATGTCGGTCATATCCCGGAACCGGACATAAGAATTTCACCTTGTCAAGTTTACACCATGGCGTACTTCCCATAACACCGTGAATCATGGAACGCGCTACCGTATCGTACATTACATTCAGACTGGAGTTTCCAAAAATAACGATATTGTCCTTCGGAACTTCCATCATATCTGCCAGAAGCTGCTTTGCCTCTTTAATCCCGTCTAATACTCCGTAGTTTCTGCAGTCAACGCCCTCTTCGCATACGAGGTCGGAACTGCTGGTCAGAACATCCATCATTCCCATAGAAAGATTCAGCTGCTCTGTAGAAGGCTTTCCACGGGACATATCAAGTTTCAGTCCCTTCGCCTTTACATCCTCAAATTTTTTCGTAAGCTCTTTTTTCAGAGCTTTCAGCTCATTTTTGCTCAGATCTTTATATGCTGTCATGGTTCTACCGCCCTTCTTCATTTTCACTGGTTTCTATTGTATCGGGCTTTTGACTTTTCGTCAACTGTTTCTTGCAATTTTCTCTTTATTTTTCTAATTTTCACGGGAAATCAGGTTGAAAATGAATTTTTTATGTTGATTTTATTCATTTTTCAGCCCATCCTGCAAGATCCGGTTGTGAACAGATTGAAAAAAAGCGGAACAGCCGAAGCCGCCCCGCTCATTTTGACATTCAATTTCTATTTACGTACAAGAAGGGATGTTCCTGTCATCTCTTCCGGCTGTTTCATTCCCATCATCTCGATCAGAGTCGGTGCGATGTCTGCCAGACATCCTCCTTCTCTCAGTCCGTATGCCGGATCTGCGTTGACGATAATGAACGGCACCTGGTTGGTTGTGTGGGCCGTAAACGGCTCGCCTGTCGTCTCATCGATGAGCTGCTCTGCATTTCCGTGGTCTGCGCAGATAAACATCTGTCCGTCCACTTCTTTAATGGCATCTACCGCTTTTCCTACGCACTCATCGACCGCTTCGATCGCTTTAATGGCAGCTGCTTCTACTCCCGTGTGGCCTACCATATCCGGGTTTGCGAAGTTGATAATGATTACATCGTATTTCTGTGAGCGGATTGCTTCAACCAGCTTGTCACACACTTCGTACGCACTCATTTCCGGTTTCAGGTCATAGGTCGCAACTTTCGGTGATTTTACAAGAATACGGTCTTCTCCCGGATTCGGCTCTTCCACACCGCCATTGAAGAAGAATGTAACGTGCGCGTATTTCTCTGTCTCGGCGATTCTTGCCTGTGTCATATTGTTTGCGGCAAGGAATTCTCCGAACGTATTTGTGATCTCTGTCTTATGGAACGCGATCAGCTTATTCGGGATTGTCACGTCATATTCTGTAAAGCATACATAGGTTGTGCAGATGCGGTCTCCTCTGTCAAATCCGTCAAATTCATCCGCACAGAACACTCTTGTGATCTCTCTTGCACGGTCCGGGCGGAAGTTGAAGAAGATGATGGAATCGTTGTTCTTGATTGTTGCGACCGGTTTTCCGTCTTTTGTAATGACAGCCGGAACAACAAATTCATCCGTCTTTCCGTCATCGTAGGATTTCTGTACTGCTTCTACAGCATCTTCGCATGTATTTCCTTCGCCTTTTACAAGGGCATTGTATGCAAGTTCTACACGATCCCAGCGGTTATCTCTGTCCATTGCGTAGTAGCGTCCCATCACGGAAGCAATCTCACCGACGCCGATCTCCTTCATCTTGTCAGAAAGTTCCTGCACATAATCTTTTCCGGATTCCGGCGGTGTGTCACGTCCGTCCAGGAAGCAGTGAACATAGACTTTGGAGATTCCCTGACGTTTCGCAAGTTCCAGAAGTCCGTAGATATGTGTATTGTGGCTGTGTACACCTCCGTCAGAGACAAGTCCGTACATGTGCAGTGCACTGTCATTCTTCTTTACATTTTCACATGCTGCAAGCAGTGCTTCATTTTCAAAGAAATCTCCATCCTGAATGGATTTTGTGATCTTTGTCAGATCCTGATATACGATCCGGCCTGCACCCATGTTCAGGTGTCCGACCTCTGAATTTCCCATCTGTCCGTCCGGCAGTCCTACCGCCATGCCGCTTGCATTTCCGCGGACAAACGGACACTCTGCCATTAATTTATCCATAACAGGAGTTTTGGCCTCTGCAACCGCATTCCCGTTGGTCTTCTCGCTCAGCCCATAACCATCCAAGATCATCAATACTGTTGGTTTCTTACTCATTGTTTTCTCTCCTTTTTACTTTTTTCCACTCTGCTATTTTACATGATTTTCCCGCCGCTTTCAAGCAGTGCCAGAAAACCTGCCGCGTTTCCGGGCAGTTTATACATAAATTTCTTTGACCGTTTCCCGCTCCATGAGCCGGACCGGAATCCGGATATCTACCTTTTTATCTTCCTTTTCTTCCAGTGCCTGAAACAGCAGTTCTGCGGCTTTGCGCCCTTTTTCCGCCGCGCCCTGTCTGACTGTCGTCAGTCTTGGATATGCAAATTTTGACATGCCAAGATCGTCAAATCCAATGATCGAAATATCTTTCGGAATCCAGATCCCGTGATGCCGGAAATAATCCATGGCTTCCAGAGCATAATAATCTCTGCTGAAAATGACTGCTGTATAATCAAAAATATGCCCCGCCAGAGACTGCAGCATGGCAAGCTGCCTGTCCTCATGGATACTTCCCATATAAATGTGCTCCTGCGCAAACGGAAGGTGTGCCTCCTTGAGAGCCCGCTTATACCCGGCCAGACGTCTTTCAGACACATCGCCCGGTGTTCCGTCCGGATCGTATGGCCCGTCTGCAACATAGGCAATTCTCCGGTGCCCCTTCCCGATCAGATAAGAGGCTGCCTGATAAGCTCCCTCTTCATCCTCGGTTCCAACATTTCTGAAGATTTCATCCTCCCGGAAATAGCAGTCGGTAAAAACTGCCGGCATTTTCATGTCCTTTCCAAGTTCTCTGCAGATTTCTGTCGGAATACCGATCGTCAGCAGACCGTCTACATTCCACGTATGTATCAGATCCCGGATTTCTCTCTCGGTAGATGCGGCGTACAGCATCATATAGTATCCACGCGACCGCACTTCCTTTTCAATCTCTACAATCATTTCAGCGGCAAGAGGATGATACAGTGTCTCACGTTCGGAACCTGCCGGAACGTTGGAAATCACTCCGATAATTCTGGACTGATTCTGGACAAGCATGCGCGCTCCCATATTCGGGACGTACTGCATCTCTTCCATAATCCGTTCGATCCGCTCTTTCGTCTCTTTGGAGACCTTTTTGGTTCTTCCGTGTATAACATTGGACACTGTCATGGCGCTGACATTCGCTGCCTGTGCGATATCTTTAATCGTAACCATTCTACTTTCCCTTCCCGCATTTGTGTTTCACGCTTCTCAGATCTTCTTCTGACTTTTTCTATTGTACTATTTTCAGCTGCATTTTGCAATATTTTCAGGGAAAGTGCCGGGTAACAGCAAAACCCTGCGGACATTTGAATCCGCAGGGTTTCTCTTCCTTATTTCCAGTTTACGATTTTACCAAAATCAGCTTTGAGAGAAGCTCCTCCAACAAGTCCTCCGTCGATATCCGGCTGTGCGAATAATTCCGGAGCTGTTGCCGGATTTACAGAGCCGCCGTACTGGATCCGGATTGCTTCCGCAGTTGCTTCATCATAGATTTCTGCAATGCATGCACGGATGCCTGCGCATACTTCCTGTGCCTGCTCTGTTGTTGCTGTTTTTCCTGTTCCGATTGCCCAGATCGGTTCATAAGCGATCACTGCTGTCTTTGCCTGATCTGCTGTCACGTTCTGGAAAGCAATCTTGATCTGCATACGAACGAAATCCATTGTCACGCCCTGTTCTCTCTGTGCAAGAGTTTCTCCGCAGCAGATGATCGGTGTGATGCCGTGTTCAAATGCTTTCAGTACTTTCTTATTAACATCTTCGTCTGACTCTCCAAAATACTCTCTTCTTTCGGAATGTCCGATGATGACATATTTCACTCCTGCATCTGTCAGCATTTCCGGAGCGATTTCTCCTGTATATGCACCCTTTTCTTCAAAGTACATGTTCTCGGCACCAATTACGATATTGCTGCCTTTTGCTGCTTCCATAGCCGGAATAATATCAATTGCCGGTACACAGAATACTACATCTGCTTCCTCTGTTGCTACGAGAGGCTTTAACTCGTTTACCAGAGCAACTGCCTGGGACGGAGTCATGTTCATTTTCCAGTTTCCGGCGATAATTTTCTTTCTTGCCATTTTGTTTACCCTCTTTTCTGTGTTCTACTTATCATTCGCTGCTGCTACACCCGGTAATTCTTTTCCTTCAAGGAATTCCAGAGATGCACCGCCGCCTGTAGAGATATGTGTCATCTTATCTCCGTATCCAAGCTGGTTGACAGCTGCTGCAGAGTCTCCTCCTCCGATGATTGTTACAGCTTCTGTGTTTGCAAGTGCTTCTGCCACTGCCTTTGTTCCATGAGCAAATTTCGGCATTTCAAAACATCCCATCGGTCCGTTCCATACAACTGTCTTCGCATCTTTTACAGCCTCGGCAAAAATTTTCTCAGTCTCAGGTCCGATGTCCATTCCTTCCCATCCGTCCGGAATTTCTCCAGTCTTTACAATCTGGGTGTTTGCATCATTTGAGAACTGGTCGCCGATAATATTGTCAACCGGAAGAAGAAGTTTCACGCCTTTTTCCTCCGCTTTTTTAATCATGTTTAATGCATACTCCAGATAATCATCCTCGCAAAGGGAGATACCGATCTTTCCGCCCTGTGCTTTTGCAAATGTATAGGCCATTCCGCCTCCGATGATCAGAGTATCCACTTTGTCAAGCAGTCTTTCGATTACAGAAATCTTGCTGGAAACTTTTGCTCCGCCAAGGATTGCAACGAACGGTCTTTCCGGATGTTCTACTGCGTTTCCGAGGAAATCGATCTCTTTCTGCATCAGATATCCGACAACAGCTGTATCTACATATTTTGTCACACCTACATTGGAGCAGTGCGCTCTGTGAGCTGTACCAAACGCATCGTTTACGAATACATCGCAGAGAGAAGCAAGCTCCTGGCTGAATTTATCTTCATTCTTTGTCTCTTCTGCGCGGTAACGTGTATTTTCAAGAAGAATAACATCTCCGTCATTCATTGCTTCTACTGCAGCCTTTGCGTTTGGTCCTACTACTTCCGGATCTGCTGCAAATTTCACTTCCTGTCCAAGTAATTCAGAAAGTCTTACAGCAACCGGTGCCAGAGATAATTCCGGTTTCGGTTCTCCTTTCGGTTTTCCAAGGTGGGAGCAGAGAATCACTTTTCCGCCGTCGGCGATGAGCTTTTTAATGGTCGGAAGTGCTGCAACAAGACGGTTTTCATCTGTGATTTTGCCGTCGATCAACGGTACGTTGAAATCGCATCTTACAAGGACTCTTTTCCCTTTTACATTGATATCATCTACGGATTTTTTGTTAAGCATTGTTTTTTGCCTCCTTATTATTCTGACAAAAAGGGTCCGGTCCCATAAAAGACCGGACCCTGCGTTGAGTCTTATTCCGGCAGGATAGCCTGCCCCGCTTATGATTCGGAATATCAGAAATTATAATAATGTTCCGAAATGTTTGATTGTTCTTACCATCTGGCTTGTGTAAGAATTTTCGTTGTCATACCAGGAAACAACCTGAACTTCTGTTGTTCCGTTATCTAATGGTAATACCATTGTCTGAGTAGCATCGAATAAGGAACCATATGTCATTCCTACGATATCGCTGGATACGATTTCGTCTTCGTTGTATCCGTAAGATTCGTTGGATGCTGCTTTCATAGCTTCGTTGATCTGTTCTTTTGTAACATTTCCTTCAACAACAGCTGTTAAGATTGTTGTAGATCCTGTAGGTGTTGGTACACGCTGAGCGGATCCGATTAATTTACCGTTCAATTCAGGAATAACTAATCCAATGGCTTTTGCTGCTCCTGTAGAGTTTGGTACGATGTTGCATGCTGCTGCACGGGATCTTCTTAAGTCACCTTTTCTCTGCGGTCCGTCAAGTGTCATCTGGTCGCCTGTGTAAGCGTGGATTGTGCACATGATACCGGATTTGATCGGTGCAAGATCGTTCAGTGCTTTAGCCATAGGAGCCAAGCAGTTTGTTGTACAGGATGCTGCGGAGATGATGTTGTCATCCTTTGTAAGTTTGTCGTGGTTTACATTGTAAACGATGGTAGGAAGATCATTTCCTGCCGGTGCGGAAATAACAACTTTCTTAGCACCTGCCTTGATGTGAGCGGAAGCTTTTTCTTTGGATGTATAGAAACCTGTACATTCAAGAACTACATCTACTCCGATCTCTCCCCATGGAAGTTCTTCAGCGTTAGCTTTTGCATAGATTTTGATTTCCTGTCCGTCAACTGTGATGGAATCTTCGCCTGCTGTAACCTTATCTGCTAATGCGTATTTTCCCTGTGTTGAGTCATATTTTAATAAGTGAGCAAGCATTTTCGGAGATGTGAGGTCGTTGATTGCAACAATCTCATATCCTTCTGCTCCGAACATTTGTCTGAATGCAAGACGTCCGATACGTCCAAAACCATTAATCGCTACTTTTACTGCCATGATTAATTCCTCCTAAAGTTTAATTTAGTTTCTGTTCTGCATGATGCAGATGGTGATTCTTCCTTGTTAAAGATTCATCAACCATACTGATTGTACTAAAAAAAAGACAGGAATTCAAGTATCTTTACATATTTTTATCCAAGTTTTTGCCATTTCTCTTATATCGATTCCTGCCCTGCAAGAATTTTGTTTATATTCGATAGACATTTTAAATGATTTTCAAAAATTTCGGCTTTCTGTCTATAAATATTGTATAATACCGGAATCCGCATTCCTCCAGAATCCTTCCGGCATCCTCGTACTGGTATGCGATGTGATCCGGCTGATGGGCATCAGATCCCACTGTGATGATCTCTCCGCCAAGCTCTCTGTAACGCCTGATAATCTCCGGGTACGGATGACAGAATCCAAGTTTGTACTTAAAGCCTGCCATGTTCATCTCGATTCCCTTTCCGTGTTCAATCAGCCATCGCAGGATTTCATCAATCAGGTCTGAATAGTTTTTCCAGTTGTAATCTCTTGCCTGGTTTCTGCCGTACCGCACGATATAGTCCATATGGCCGAGCACATCGAAATCCTGTATGATCCGGATGTTTTCCCATGTCTCTACAAATGATTTTTCATATACTTCCGCGTCTGAACGGGTTGCGAACAGTACCCGGTTATACGGATCTCTCCCCTCCACAACATGTGTGCTTCCGATCACAAAGTCAAAGGGATAGGAGGCTGTAAAATTCCGATAGTATTCTCCCAGATGCTGCTGAAATCCGATTTCCACCCCAAGTCCGACGGAAATCTGATCTTTGAATTTCTCTTTTAACTCCTGGATTGCCGGTATATAGCGGTCCATGTCAATCCGGAACTGCTGGTCGTCTTCCGGATAATCCCAGTCCTGATGGTCTGTAATACAGATCTGTTTTAATCCTTTTCTGACTGCGCCAAGCGCCATCGATTCCGGAGATGCGTCCGAATCCGATGAAAAATTCGTGTGCATGTGATAATCTGCTGTGATCATACTTTCTCCTTCCCGTATCAGATGATACGTCCTCCGCCAAGAATATAGCCGTCACTGTAGAGAACCAGTGCCTGTCCCGGTGTCACCGCCCGCTGAGGTTCTTCAAATGTACAGGTGATTTCGTCATCCCCTGTCTTCTGGAGCGTACACCAGCCACCCCGGTGGTTGTAACGGATTTTGGCGAAGATCCTCTTTCCTTCCAGTTCCTTAAAGTCTGCCGCTCCCATTGGATTGAGCAGGCGTGCCTTCACTTCCCGTTTCAGTGACTCTTCATCATTTCCAAGTACCACTTCGTTTGTCTCCGGACGGATCGCAAGGACAAAAACCGGATAACCAAGGGCCACTCCAAGTCCTTTTCTCTGTCCTACCGTGTAATGGATAATTCCTTTGTGCTTCCCGAGAATGTTGCCGTTTACATCGACAAAATTTCCCTCTTTTGGTTCCTGCCCGGTATGGCTTTTGATAAAGGATGCATAGTCTCCATCCGGAATGAAGCAGATATCCTGGCTGTCCGCTTTCTGTGCCACGGAAATTCCTGCTTTTGCCGCAATTTCACGGATCGTATCCTTTTCATACTTTCCGACCGGCATCCGGGTGTGTGCCAGCTGCTCCTGTGTCAGGTTGTAAAGCGCATACGTCTGGTCTTTTCTGGAAACGTCCGCATTTGCCACTGCGTAACGTCCGTTTGGAAGCTTCACAATATTCGCATAATGCCCGGTGGCAATCAGGTCTGCCCCGATTTCTTTCGCCCATCCGAGAAGGGCCTCCCACTTCACAAACCGGTTGCAGACAACACACGGATTCGGCGTCCGGCCTTCCAGATATTCTCTACAGAAATAGTCCATGACATTGGACTTGAACTGATTCCTGAAG
The DNA here is from genome assembly GCF_002160935.1 of Drancourtella sp. An12. Lineage (NCBI taxonomy): Bacteria > Bacillati > Bacillota > Clostridia > Eubacteriales > Oscillospiraceae > Drancourtella > Drancourtella sp. An12. The sequence continues at coordinate 9,737 of NZ_NFLO01000021.1, forward strand.
TCCACCGTGTAATGCGGAATCCCGATCTCGTCTGCTACCTTTTTGGCATCTTTGGACGGATCCTGTCCGCACTGCGCTTCATCGCACGTGATCATTGTCACGCCGGTTACATCGTATCCTTCCTCTTTCAGCAGATATGCCGCTGCGGAAGAATCGACTCCCCCGGACATGCCGATGACGATTTTTTCTTTTTTCATGCTTTCTTCCTCAAATCTGTTTTAATATTCCTCTTCTTCCTCTTCTTCACCTTCATGAATATCGGACTTTGGCTTTTCGAGACCTTCGATCTCAATACCGTTTTTCTGTGCGTAATCCCACAGTGCTGCGTGGATCGCTTCCTCCGCCAGAAGGGAGCAGTGCACTTTAACCGGCGGCAGTCCGTCCAGAGCCTCCATCACGGCTTTGTTTGTCACCTGCATTGCTTCCTGAATGTTTTTCCCTTTTACAAGTTCCGTTGCCATGCTGCTTGTCGCGACAGCCGCGCCGCATCCAAAAGTCTTAAATTTCACGTCCCGGATGATCTGGTTTTCATCGATGTCCAGATAGATTCTCATGATATCCCCGCATTTTGCGTTTCCGACTGTTCCGACGCCGCTTGCCCCTTCAATTTCTCCCATGTTTCTTGGATGCTGAAAATGATCCATTACTTTTTCTGAATACATATGTTTCCTCCTAAGTTCAATCCGTTCTTTTTTATTTTGCCTGTTTCTTTATAAAATCTTCGTAAAGCGGAGACATGTTTCTGAGATTTTCAATGATCTGTTTCAGATTCTCCACCACGTAGTCTATGTCTTCTTTTGTAATTTCCTCGTTTAATGTCAGTCTCAGTGAACCGTGCGCAATCTCGTGCGGAAGTCCAATGGCGAGCAGCACATGGGACGGGTCCAGAGAGCCGGATGTGCACGCAGAACCGCTGGAGCCGCAGATACCTGCCATATCAAGGCTTAACAGCATGGACTCGCCTTCGATAAAGCGGAAGCTGAAGTTTGCATTGTTTGGAAGCCGGTCTGCCGGATGTCCGTTTAACTTCGTATACGGAATTTCTTTGAGTACACGGTCAATCAGATAATCCCGGACTTCTTTCTCTTTGGATGTTCTCTCTTCCATCGTACGGACAGCCCGCTCCACTGCAGTTCCAAGTCCGACAATCCCGGGAACATTTTCGGTTCCGGCACGGCGTTTTCTCTCCTGTGCTCCGCCATGGATGAAGTTTTTCAGACGGAGTCCTTTACGGATATATAAAAATCCGATCCCTTTCGGTCCATTGAGCTTGTGTCCGCTTGCGCTTAACATGTCGATATTCAGGTCGTCTACCTGTATCGGAATCTGTCCAAACGCCTGCACTGCATCGGTATGGAATAAAATTCCGTGTTCCTTTGCAATCGCTCCGATCTCTCTGACCGGTTCGATCGTTCCGATCTCATTGTTCGCAAACATGATGGAGATCAGAATCGTATCCGGACGGATGGCTTTTTGCAGCTCTTCCAGATCTACCACTCCGTTTTCATCCACGTTCAGGTATGTCACTTCAAATCCATGCTTTTCCAGATATTCACATGTATGAAGCACTGCATGATGCTCAATTTTGGATGTGATAATATGCTTTCCTTTTGACTCATATGCCTCTGCCGCAGCCTTGATTGCCCAGTTGTCGCTCTCTGTTCCGCCGGCTGTAAAGTAGATCTCATTTGCCTTGGCTCCAATGGCATCCGCAATGATCTCTCTCTGCTTTGTCACTGCCTCTTTACTCTTTGCCGCAAAACTGTATACGCTGGACGGGTTTCCGTAATATTCTGAAAAATACGGGAGCATTGCTTCCACAACTTCCGGCGCCGTCTTTGTCGTCGCCGCATTATCTAAATAGATCAATTTACTCATTGTCTTCTTCCTTTCTCTTCTCTTTTCTGGAACTTCCGCACAGTGCCTCCGGCTGAATCTCCTTCCGGCAACGGGCTTTATTTTTTCTGCTTTCTTCTACAAGCTGATCCAGATAAATGCCGTCTACTGTCGTGCGGATGCTTTCGTTGATCTTCTGCCAGACATATTTTGTGGCACAGATATCCTGAGCCTGGCAGGACTCGTCCGCATGAAAAGCGGCGCAGGTCACTGCCTCAAGGCTTCCCTCCAGCGCCCGCAGAATGTCTCCAACCGAGATCTTTCCGGCATCTCCATGGATGATATATCCTCCTCCGGCGCCCCGGATGCTCTCCACAAGCCCCGCTTTTTTCAGCTTTGCCATCAACTGTTCCAGATATCGTTCTGAAATTCCCTGACGCTGTGAAATACTGGCGATCGAGACAGGCTCCGCCTCTGAAAATTCTGCAAGATCGATCATCGCCCGCAGCCCATATCTTCCCTTAGTTGATAATTTCACACTGTCACCTCTTTTAATCCTACTTTTTTACTAGGGTTTCCTTTTGTAGGATAGCATCCGGATCTGGTTCTGTCAACCCATATTCCGGAATATCATACTAGTAAAAACAAAGTCAGGTATCTTATGCATCTTTCCACCCGAAAAAAAATCTTTTTAAAAGGAGCCTTTGTGCTGACTTTTGTCGGTCTGGTCACGCGTGTGATCGGATTTTTCTTCCGTATTTTTTTAAGCCGTGCGTTTGGTACAGAAGGAATCGGTATCTATCATCTGATTTTTCCTGTCTTTGCACTTTGTATCTCTTTGTCGGCCGCCGGAATCGAAACCTCCCTCTCCCGTCTGACCGCCCGTTACACTTCTCTTGGCAGACCGGAACTTGCAAAGGTATCCTTCCAGATGGCTCTTCTTCTGTCTGCCGGCATGTCTTTGATCTGTACTGCGCTCATCCAGATTTTCGCGCATGATATTGCAGTTTCGGCTTTAGGCGATGTACGCTGTGAACCGCTTTTAAAAGTCATGTCCTACGCGCTCCCTTTTGCCAGTGTCCATTCCTGCATCTGCGGATACTCCCTCGGGCTCAAGCAGACACGGATTCCCGGCATTTCACAGCTCGCTGAACAATGCACCCGTGTCCTCGGCGTCTACCTCCTCTATACCGCCGCCATACAGGAATCCGGGCAGGCCGGAATCATCCTTGCCGTCTGCGGACTGGTCATTGGAGAAATTGCAGGTGCCTTCTACAGCATTTTTGCCGTCCGGCGGATTCTTTATACAAAAAAGGCAGCACAGAAATGCAGCTTTTCCTGCTATGCCGGGTGTCTTGGCGATATTTTAAAACATGCCGTACCTATCACGGCCAACCGGATTTCTTTGAATATTCTGCAGAGCATCGAGGTCGTTTCCATTCCAAAGTGCCTCATGCTTTACGGCTTCTCCCGCTCCGCCGCCCTGAGCCATTACGGAATCCTGAACGGGATCGCCATGCCCTGTATTTTATTTCCGTCTGCCATCACCAATTCCATCTCCATGATGATGCTCCCCACTGTGGCCGAGATTCAGGCGGCAAGCCAGAACCGGACTCTGAGGCAGCTGATCCGGAAGGTAAGTATCTCCTGCCTTCTGCTTGGCTTTTTCTGTACCTGCGGCTTTCTTCTGACCGCGGACTTTCTCGGCTCCTTTGTCTTTCAAAGTCCGAAGGCCGCCTCCTACATACGGGTGCTGGCTTTTATCTGCCCGTTTCTCTATACAAATTCGACCTACATCAGTATGCTGAACGGGCTGGGACATACCGGTCTGGCCTTTCTGATTAATTTTACCGGCCTGTGCATCCGGATTGCCGGTGTCTTCTTTCTGATCCCACAGACCGGAATCAGCGGATATCTGACCGGTCTCCTCTCAAGCCAGATTTTCGTATTCCTGGCATCTGTCCGGGTACTCTTCCGTACCGTACAGCGCACATGAACCGGCAGGTAAAATAATTTTGTACATCAAAAAGACAGCTTAAATTCCTTTTCCCGGGAACTTAAGCTGTCTTCTTTATTTTTCTTCTGTCTTTTTACAATGTATCCAGAAACATCTGCATCAAAATCGGATTGACATACGCTTCCGTAATCAGTCCTGCCGTCATAAAAACAAGTACTGCGAAGGTCTTTCCCATATTCCATCTGGCCTGCGGAAAAATGAAAAAATGCCACAGAACAATCAGATAGGCCAGTGCGTAAAAAAGGAACTGCGGCACCATCGCAATCACCCAGAACACAATACCCTGAATTCCCATATTCAGAATCCCCGCACACACAATTGTTCCGGTCGAAAAACCGGCCCAGACAAATACTGCAACGGTGACAATCCTTCTGACCCTGGTCTGTCCCAAAAACACGATCAGAAGCAGCGGGATAAGGCGGATACCACACAAGTACAGGATATATTCTCCTGCTTCAATTTCCGATTGCGCATACTGTTTTAGAAAATACGGGTTGAAGATACCTGATGTGGTCACGTAATCTTTCACTGTCAGATTGGCAAATAAGATTCCTCCGATAAACCCTGCCATAAATGCTGCTGCAAAATACTGCTTTGCTCTTTCTATTCTCACAAGACAAGCCTCCTCATCAAACAGATACTAATACATATTCGGCTGTCCCTTTCTGTATTCACAAATTCGTTCGAATCCGGTTCCTGTCAGAAGTCAGATTTTGCACGAAGAATTTTAACGGCAGTATTTGGCATCGTAGGCCAGAATCGACGCAATTGTCTTGGAGTCCTCGATCTCGCCTCTAAAAATCTTTTCTTTCAGTTCTTCCACTGTATATGTTTCCAGTTCAATATATTCGTCTTCATCAAGGTGCTGGTGGGACGGAATCAGATGCCGGGCGACAAATACCTCGATCTTCTCGTTGCAGAATGCGACCGTTGTGCGGATATTGATCAGCCACTCCAGGCTGTCGCACCGATATCCGGTCTCTTCCTCCAGTTCTCTTCCCGCGCAGACAATTCCCGGCTCTTCCGCATAGTCCAGTGCCCCCGCCGGAATTTCCAGCGTATAGCGGTCCAGTGCATTCCGGTACTGCCGCACCATGACCAGTTTCCCGTCCTCTGTAACCGGAACAACTGCGGCAGCCCCTTTGTGCTTGATGAAATCCCACTCTGCCGTATTTCCATTTGCAAATTCCATATGATCGGTATATACATCCAGAATTGCTCCTTTATATTTCAGTTCTCTTCCCACACGTCTGATATTCTCACTCATCATTACCGCCTCCTCATGATAAAAGAATCCCTGACCTACTTTTCAGTAAATCAGGGATTCTTACGTTTACATTATCGACTCTAATATCTATTTTGCATAATCCGTGACTCTTGACTCCCGGATTACATTTACCTTAATCTGGCCCGGATATTCCAGTTCGAACTCAATCTGTTTTGAAATCTCTCTCGCCAGTAATACCATATCATCGTCTGATATTTGTTCTGGAACTACCATAACGCGAATCTCTCTTCCCGCCTGAATAGCAAAAGATTTATCGACACCTTTAAACTGGTTTGCGATATCTTCCAACTGTTTTAACCTGTTTGTATATGTTTCCAATGTTTCACGTCTTGCACCCGGACGGGCTGCTGAAATCGTGTCAGCCGCCTGTACAACACATGCAACCAGTGACTGCGGTTCCACATCTCCGTGATGTGCCTCTACCGCATTGATAACAACTGCTGATTCTTTATATTTTCTGCACAGATCCACACCGATCTGAATATGTGATCCTTCCACATCGTGATCGATAGACTTTCCAATGTCATGCAGAAGTCCGGCTCTCTTTGCCACACGGACATCCAGTCCGATTTCTCCTGCAAGAAGTCCTGCAAGCTGTGCCACTTCGATAGAGTGTTTCAGCGCATTCTGTCCATAGCTTGTACGGAATTTCATACGTCCAAGCAGACGGATCAGTTCCGGATGGATACCGTGTACGCCGACTTCCAGCGCAGCAGCTTCTCCTTCTTCCCGGATCATGGACTCCACTTCTTTCTGTGCCTTTTCAACCATCTCTTCAATTCTGGCCGGATGAATCCGTCCGTCTACAATCAGCTTTTCCAGTGCAATCCTTGCGACTTCACGCCGGATCGGATCGAAGCCGGAAAGTACGACTGCTTCCGGTGTATCATCGATAATCAGTTCGACACCAGTCAGTGTCTCAAGTGTACGAATATTTCTTCCCTCTCGTCCAATGATACGTCCCTTCATTTCATCACTCGGAAGCTGGACTACCGAAATCGTCGTCTCTGCCACGTGATCCGCAGCGCACCGCTGAATCGCATTGACTACGTACTCTTTCGCTTTCTTTCCTGCTTCTTCCTTGGCCTGATTTTCCAGCTCTTTGATCATTCTGGCTGAATCATGCTTCACATCGTCTTCAACAGTTTTTAACAGATATTCTTTTGCCTGTTCGGAGGTTAGTCCTGAGATTCTTTCCAGTTCCTGTACTCTTTGTCTGTTTAACTCGTCCGCTTTCGCTTCACGCTCTTTGATCTGCTCTTCCTTCGCTGCAAGATTCATTTCCCGATGTTCGACCGCGTCAGAACGCTTGTCTACCGCTTCTTCCTTTGCAAGGACGCGTTTTTCATAACGCTGAAGCTCTGCCCTGCGTTCCTTTGTCTCTTTTTCCAGTTCGTTTTTGGTCTTGATCGATTCCTCTTTCACTTCCAGAAGGGCTTCCTTTTTCGTCGTCTCAGCTTTTTTCAGTGCATCATCTATGATTTCTCTGGCTTTACTCTCTGCATTTCCAATTTTGGATTCCGCATTTTTTTTCAAGTTCGAAACCGTCACATTGTAAGTAACTGCTGCTGTTACGACAAGCGTAATCACTACTGCAACGATAATATAGAAAATTTGCACAGGAGCACCTCCTTATTTAATTTTCATTGTACAATTACAACACTTAAATTTTATACTGTTTTAACAAATATGTCAAGCACAGACTCTTTCCTTTCGTTGAAATCGCGGAATTCCACACCGGAAGATCTTTCGGCTTTTCCGGCATTCCCGGCTAATCTTCCGGAAATTCCAGATTCAGCGCTTTTTTAATCTCTCCGTAGGAAAATCCTTTTCTTGCAAGATAAGCATACAGTTTCTGTTTTTCCTCCACAGAAGCGCGGGAAGGGTCATAATGTTTTTTTCTCAGAAGGTGGCGGAGCGCCTCGCCGGAATCGCTCTCCTCATAGCACCTCTCCATCATTTCGTCTACAATCTCTCCATCTATTTTCTTTCCGGAAAGCTCTGCATAGATTTCCCGTCTACTTTTGCGTCCTTTTCTGGAAAGAATAAAACTCTCCGCATATCTTCTGTCATCCACATAGCCGAATGACTTTACATAGCGGACAGCCTGATCCACTGTTTCCTCCGGAAAATCCTGGCGCAGAAGACGGTCCCGCAGTTCGCTCTCGGTCCTGTCCATACTTTGAAGAAGAGACATTGCCTTACGCTTTGCCCTCTTCAGTACAATCTCCGATAATATCGTTTCTATCTGATCCTCTGTCACAGCTTCCCCGTCTTTCAGATGGCAGGAGGACAGTTCGCTTTTGTATAATACAAAAGCGAACTGTCCGTCCAGATAAATCCGAAATTTTGTCTTTGTAACCGGCTCAATCCCAACCTGTCTCATCGCTTATTCTTCGCTTTCGGCCTCTTTGCTGCCGTTATCCGCAGCTTCCTGCCCCTGTCCTGCACTGCCGTCCAGTCCATAATGAGCGCGTACTTTCGCTTCAATCTCATCCATCACTTCCGGATGCTCTCTTAAATAGCCTTTCGCATTCTCACGGCCCTGACCGATCTTGTTTCCCTCATATGCATACCATGCTCCGCTCTTATTGACGATATCCAGGCCTGCTGCCAGATCCAGCACATCTCCCTCTCTGGAAATGCCTTTTCCGAACATGATATCGAACTCCGCCTCTTTAAACGGAGGCGCAATCTTATTCTTTACAACTTTGACTCTGACATGGTTTCCGACCATCTCTCCGCCCTGCTTGAGGGTCTCTGTTCGTCTGATGTCGAGACGGATCGAGGAATAGAATTTCAGTGCACGTCCTCCTGTAGTCGTCTCCGGGTTGCCGAACATGACACCGACCTTCTCGCGGAGCTGATTGATGAAAATCACAACGCAGTTTGACTTGCTGATGACAGGAGTAAGCTTTCTGAGCGCCTGGGACATCAGTCGTGCCTGAAGTCCGACATGGCTGTCTCCCATATCTCCCTCGATCTCCTGCTTTGGAACAAGAGCCGCTACCGAGTCAATGACAACAATATCCATTGCTCCGGATCTGACCATCGTCTCCGTAATCTCAAGGGCCTGGTCTCCGCTGTCCGGCTGGGAAATGTAAAGCTCATTGATATCCACGCCGATATTCCCCGCATAAACCGGATCCAGCGCATGCTCCGCATCGATAAATCCTGCAATTCCCCCTCTTTTCTGCACCTCTGCAATCATGTGAAGGGCAACTGTCGTCTTACCGCTTGACTCCGGTCCGTAAATCTCTACAATACGCCCCTTTGGAACGCCGCCGAGTCCAAGGGCGATATCCAGACTCAGCGCTCCTGTCGGAACGGTCTCAACTGCCACCTGTGCCTTCGGATCTCCGAGACGCATCACCGTTCCTTTTCCAAAATCCTTTTCCAGTTTGGCTATCGCGGCCTCAAGGGCCTTCTTTTTATCTTCATTATTTGTCATACTCTGATCTCCTTTTTTGAATCCGAACAAATGTTCGCCTGTGATTTTAATAGTAACCGATTCTTATTTTGTTGTCAAGCTGATTTTTGAGTTTTGGCAGAAATGCCCGGACCGGAAACAAGACAGAATGCCCGCCACAGTCCGGCTGCGGCAGGCCTTTCATAAAAACAGATCATATTCCTATTTCATCTGTCTGACTCTCTCCTCTACTTCCGCGGAGAAATTCAGAACTTTTCTGGAGTATGTTTGATTCATATACCGGGATGTAAGCATGAAATCCGCAGTAGCAAGATTATTGGCTACCGGAATATCATATACGACCGCAATTCGAAGAAGCGCCTTGACATCCGGATCATGCGGCTGTGCTTCCAGCGGATCCCACAAAAAGATCATAAAGTCAATGCCGCCTTCTACGATCTTTGCTCCAATCTGCTGATCCCCTCCGAGGGGACCGCTGTTGTACGCGCGCACCGGAAGCCCCGTTTTTTCCGCGATCAGTCTGGCTGTCGTCCCGGTACCGCAAAGAAAGTGATTTTTCAGAATATCTTTATTCTTATCGCACCAGTCCACCATTTCTTTTTTCTTTCCATCATGCGCCACCAGTGCGATATGTTTCTGCTTTCCAATTTCAAAATCTACATACTGCTTTCCCATTGTGTTTCGTCTCCTTTCCCGATCCGTCATTCCTTCTTTGTCCCGTCAACGAATTTCTCTTTTATTATACAATATTTCTCCGGATTCTCACAGTAAAATTTCACAGGTTACTACTGTTTTTCTACAACTTCGCCCTGTTTTTTGTAAATACTTCCGGCCGGCACATACCCCCTCACCATGGAAAGCGGGTAAATATTTGTATTTCTTCCTACAACCGTCCCCGGATTCAGGACACTGCCGCATCCTACCTCCACATTGTCTCCGAGCATGGCGCCGAACTTTTTCAGTCCGGTCTCGATTTTACCCTCCGGTGTACTGACTGTTGCAAGTGTCTTGTCAGATTTCACATTGGATGTGATGGAGCCGGCACCCATATGGGACTTGAATCCAAGGACAGAGTCGCCGACATAATTGTAATGAGGCACCTGAACCTTGTTGAATAACACAACATTTTTCAGTTCTGTAGAATTCCCGACTACTGCACCTTCTCCTACCAGCGCGTTTCCACGGATAAATGCACAGTGCCGGATCTCAGCGTCTTTGCCGATGATTGCCGGACCGTTAATGTATGCACTTGGAGCCACCTTTGCAGACTTTGCAATCCAGATGTTCTCGCCTTTCTTTTCATACTCGTCCTCCGGCAGTGTGTTTCCAAGTTTTACAATAAATTCCCCGATTTTCGGAAGGACTTCCCACGGATAGGTCACTCCCTCAAAAAGTTCTCCTGCGATCGTCTCGTTGAGATCATAAAGCTCCTGTACTGTTAATTCTTTCATATTGTTCCTCCTTCTATGACTTTTTCATTGATTTATAATAAGGGGACACCTTATCGTAGCAGGCTTTCAGCTGGTACTGATTGTTCAGTCCGACTACGCCGTTCGTCCTGACCGCGATAAAATGTTCCAGTTTCTGCATATATTCTTCCGAGGTGATCTGCCCTTCAGCCACCAGGGTCAGTCCCTTTTCCCAGCTGGCCGTCAGCTCCGGATTCAAAAGGGAGCGGATCGAATGATCCACCGCATCGTAAATCAGCTCTCCCATCAGCGTCGGAGTGATCACCTGGGTCTTTTTATTAAGAGATAAGTATTTGATATGAATCAGCTTCTTGAGTATTTCCGCCCGCGTCGCACTCGTTCCAATACCGCTTCCTTTGATCTGGGCCCTGAGCTCTTCATCCTCAATGAGCTGTCCGGCATTTTCCATGGCAAGAATCATGGAACCGGAGTTGTACCGCTTTGGCGGCGATGTCTCGCCTTCTTTGATTTCAAATCCTTTCACCGGGATCCGGTCTCCCTTCTTCAGCTTCTGAATCCGGGCAAACAGCTCCGCATCCGGAATCGTCTCCTCGTCCTCCTCTGACTTTCCTTTCTTATTACCCGGAATGCCCGTCACTTTATAAAATCCTTCCTCCGTCAGAATCTTAAAGCCGGAGAAAAAATGCTCTCCTCCCAGCACCATTTCCAGTGATAGTTTCTGGTACACTGCAGGCGGGTAGAAAATCGAAAGGAAACGCCTCACAATCAGATCATATACCTTCGCACCGGTTGCAGATACGGACTTCAGCGCCGGAAGTCCCTGCCCGGTCGGAATGATGGCATAGTGATCCGTAATCTGACTGTCATTAACATATCTCGTCTTTTCCAGTCCTTTGTGCGTCCGTTCCCTTGCGATAAACCCAAGCAGTTCTGCCGTAGGTTCATATTTCGCAAGCCCGTTCAGATTTTTGTGAATCTCTTTTGCCACCGCTGTGGAAAGGACTCTCGCGTCGGTACGAGGATAGGTGACCAGCTTCTTTTCATACAGCTCCTGCACAATCCGAAGGGTTTCATCCGGACTGATCTTGAACCGTTTCGAGCATTCATTCTGCAGTTCCGCCAGGTTGAATAACAACGGCGGATTTTTCTTTTCTTTCTTTTTTTCCACGGAAACAAGCGCGCCCATCCGGTCGCTGTCCATCAGCTCATCGATCAGCTCCTGTGCTGTTTCCCGGTCTTTGAACCCGTTTTCCCGGTACAGCTTCGGAGACATCTCATAACGGGACCCTTTGACTGCTTTCCATTCTCCCTGGAATGCGGCCCCGTCCGCGTCCATATTCGCAAGCACACGGTAAAACGGGGTTTTGACGAACTCCCGGATCTCCCGTTCTCTTCTTACCACCATCCCAAGCACACAGGTCATGACCCGGCCCGCCGAGAGCACCACAAAGTTTTTATGTAAAAATCCGGCAATGCTGTTCCCGTATTTCAATGTCAGAATTCTGGAAAAATTAATTCCCATCAGATAGTCTTCCTTGGCCCGCAGGTAAGCGGAAGCGGAAAGATTATCGTAGGCTGACAGATCTTTTGCCTCCCGGATTCCCCGCAGGATCTCTTCCTCTGTCTGGGAATCAATCCAGACACGCTTTCTCGTTTTCCCTTTTACTTTTGCCATCTGCTCCACCAGGCGGTAAATATACTCCCCTTCCCGCCCGGAGTCCGTACAGACATAGATCGTATCTACATCCTTTCGGTTGAGAAGTCCGCTTACGATGTCAAACTGCTTCTTCACATTCGGAATCACCTCATACTTGAATTCCTTTGGAAGAAACGGGAGGGTGCTTAGACTCCATTTTTTATATTTCGGATTATAGGCCTCCGGATAGCTCATTGTCACCAGATGCCCCACGCACCATGTAACAATGCTCTCATCGGATTCCAGCCATCCGTCCCTCCGCTTCATATTCTGTTTCAGCGCCTTTGCAAACTCCTGCGCCACACTCGGCTTCTCTGCTATGTAGAGAGATTTCCCCATATTTACAATCTCCTTCTTTTACCTGCGGAAGATACGAAGCAGAAAATCAAGAAACGGCCTTTTTGCCTGTTTTTTCACCCTTGCCGCCTCCTGCACTGCTTCCTGCATGAACACCTCCTGGGCATCAACCGGCTGTCCCGTCTGTTCTTTCTTCCGGTAGTTGCCGGATGAATCCAGCGCCCTCGCCTTTACATTGTCCTCAAGCATAACCTGAATCATATGATTCAGCCTCTCCCTCACTTCAGGATCGTAAACAGGACATGCAACTTCCACACGCTTTTCTGTATTTCTTGTCATCATATCGGCCGAACCGATATACATTTTTTCTGAACTTCCCCTTCCAAAAATGAAAATTCTTGGATGCTCCAGAAAGCGGCCGACAATACTTGTCACACGCACATGGTCCGTGTACCCCTTTATCCCCGGAAGGATACAGCAGATTCCACGCACAAGCAGGTCGACCTCCACCCCGGCACGGCTGGCCATGGAAATCTTTTCAATAAATTCCACATCCGTCACTGAATTCATCTTCATGATAATCCGGCCGTTTGTACCTTTCTTTGTCTCTTCCTCAATCAATTCCAGAACCTTTTTCTTCAACGTATTCGGCGAGACAATCAGATGCCGATAGGTGCCTCTTAAATTTCCCATGGACATATTCTGGAAAAAGACCGCCGCATCCTGCCCGATCTCCTGGTCTGCTGTCATCAGGCACACATCCGTATACATGGCCGCTGTCTTTTCGTTGTAATTTCCGGTTCCGACCTGAGTGATATACTGATACCCGTTTCGTGTCTTACAGGTAATCAGGCAGATTTTGGAATGAACCTTGTAGTTTTCAAACCCGTAAATCACCCGGCATCCTGCCTCTTCCAGCCGTTCGGACCACTCAATGTTATTCTGCTCGTCAAACCGGGCTCTCAGCTCAATCAGAACCGTAACCTCTTTTCCGTTTTCCGCCGCAGCGCACAGATACTCCACAAGTCTTGCTTTCTTTGCAAGCCGGTAGATAGTAATTTTGATCGTCACGACAGACGGATCCGCCCCCGCCTCCTTCAGAAGCTTTAAAAACGGCTCCATGGATTCGTACGGATAAGAAAGGAGAATGTCCTTTCTTCTGATCTGCTTCATGATGGAAGTCTCATCCTCCACCATAGCTGCCTTCTGCGGGGAAAACGGCTCATATACCAGTGTTCTCCTCAGGTGTTCCGGCACCTTTTCCGCTACGGAAAAAATATAGGACAGCTTCAGCGGCATCTTCGTCCGGAAAATCTGTTTCGGTGTAATGTGGAACTTCTCACAAAAATAGGTTTCCATGCTCTCCGGAAGCGGATTTGCCGTCTCAAGCCGGACAACCGCCATCCTTCTCCGCTTACTCAGCGTCTTTTTCATCAGGACTCGGAAATCATCGTTGATATCCAGTGATTCGTCATCCGGTGAAATGTCCGCATTCCTCGTCACGCAAATATAATTCTTGTCGGATACTTCATATTTATCAAAAATAACCTCCAGATATTCCATCAGGATCTTTTCCATCCGGATATACCGGATATCGTGTCCGGGCAGAAAAAGGATCTCTGAAATATACTGCGGCACCGGAACAATTCCCATCATTTTTTTATTATCCTGTTTCAGACTTGCAACGACATAGATCTCCTTATTGAGAAGATGCGGAAACGGATGGTTCGCATCTACAATCTGAGGGGAAAGAACCGGAAGAATCTGATCCTTAAAATACTTCTTTACATATTTCTTTTCCGGATCCTGAAGCTCCTTAAAAGAAAGCCCGCAGATTCCATAGGGATTCAGTTTCTTTTTGATCTCCGCATAAGTTTTATCCCGCTCTTTGTAAAGCGGAGCCACCGCCTCATAAATCCGGTCCAGCTGCTGCTGCGCTGTCATGCCTGACCTTTTGTCCGTCGTCTGTACTTTCATGGAAGCCATATCGTAAAGACTTCCCACCCGGATCATGAAAAACTCATCCAGATTACTTGTAAAAATCGCTACAAATTTCATCCGCTCCATCAGAGGCACATCCGGATCTTTCGCTTCCTCCAATACTCTTTTATTAAATTTCAACCATGAAAGTTCCCGATTCTGCGTATATTTCAGAAGTTCCCCGTCCATTTTTCGCTCCTTTATTCTATATTTTGAAATCAGTTTGTCAGTCTGTCGTCCTTTCTATTTTACATGGTTCTCTACAAACGTGCAATCAGGGACGGGTAAAATTTCCCGTCCCTGATGAAAAATTCCATTCCAAGGCTTTCTGCTATTTTGCCTGAATATATTTCTGTGCAGCCAGCGTCTCCGCACAGAGGATGGCGCCTCCTGCAGCCCCTCTTACCGTATTATGAGAAAGTCCGATAAATTTAAAGTCGTACAGGCTGTCCTCTCTCAGACGTCCTACCGAAATGCCCATGCCGTTTTCATAGTCCACATCCAGAGCAACCTGCGGGCGGTTATCCTCCTCAAGATACTGGATAAACTGCTTCGGTGCGCTTGGAAGCTCCAGTTCCTGCGGAAGTCCGCGGTAATTTACCAGTTTCTCGATAAGCTGCTCTTTCGTCGGCTTTTTCTTAAAGTTGACAAATACTGCCGCCGTATGTCCGTCCAGCACCGGCACACGGATACACTGAGTCGTGATTACCGGAGCGGATGCCTTTTCGATTTTTCCATCACACACTTTTCCCCAGATCCGAAGCGGTTCCTGCTCGCTCTTTTCCTCTTCGCCTCCGATGTACGGAATGATGTTTTCCACCATCTCCGGCCAGTCCTTAAATGTCTTTCCGGCACCGGAAATAGCCTGATATGTCGTTGCCACCACTTCTGTCGGTTCAAACTCCATCCATGCAGTCAGAACAGGGGCGTAGCTCTGAATGGAGCAGTTCGGTTTTACAGCTACAAATCCGCGTGTCGTTCCGAGACGTTTCTTCTGCGCCTCAATCACTTCAAAATGCTCCGGATTTACCTCCGGAATGACCATCGGTACGTCCGGCGTCCAGCGGTGTGCACTGTTATTGGAAACAACCGGTGTCTCCGTCTTTGCGTAAGCATCCTCGATCGCGCGGATCTCCTCTTTGCTCATATCAACCGCGCTGAATACAAAGTCTACCGTGGAAGCAACTTCTTCCACTTCATTTACATTATGTACAATCAGCTTTTTGACTCCTTCCGGCATCGGTTTTTTCATTTTCCAGCGGTCTCCTACCGCTTCCTCATATGTTTTACCGGCTGATCTTGGAGATGCAGCCACCGTCACAACTTCAAACCACGGATGGCCTTCCAGAAGAGAGATAAATCTCTGTCCTACCATCCCTGTTGCTCCTAATATTCCAACACGTAATTTCTTTTCCATTGTATGGTCCTCCTACTCTGTTTCCAGTTCCTGCTTATAAACCTGAATTGCCTCCAGCATGGCACCTTTTCCCGGCGCTCCCTTTGTCAGACGTTTCTCAACGCATGTCTTCATGCTGATTGCGTCGTAAATATCTTCTTCAAATACCGGACTGACCGCCTTGTATTCGGAAAGCGGCAGATCATCCAGTGCACACTCCTTCTCAATGCACGTCAGCACAAGCTGGCCGATAATTCCGTGGGCATCCCGGAACGGCACGCCATGGTTCACCAGATAGTCTGCAGCATCCGTAGCATTGGTAAATCCTCTCCGGGCGCTTCTCTCCATTACATTCTTTCTGAACTTCATTGTTGCCAGCATGCCGGTAAAAAGCGGAAGGCAGCTGTTGACCGTATCCATCGCGTCAAACGCCATCTCCTTATCTTCCTGCATGTCTTTGTTGTATGCCAGCGGAATCCCTTTCATCGTTGTCAGCATCGACATCAGTGCCCCGTAAACCCGTCCGGTCTTTCCTCTTACAAGCTCCGCAATGTCCGGATTTTTCTTCTGCGGCATGATGCTGCTTCCGGTGCTGTACGCATCGTCGATCTCCACAAACTGATATTCATTGGAATTCCAGATAATGATTTCCTCCGAAAACCGGCTCAGGTGCATCATAATCGTTGAAAGTGCCGACAGATATTCAATCACATAGTCCCGGTCGGATACAGAATCCATGCTGTTCAGTGTAGCTCCGGAAAATCCAAGAATACTTGCCGTATATTCCCGGTCAAGCGGGTAGGTCGTTCCCGCAAGTGCGCCGCTTCCAAGCGGGCAGACATTCATTCTTTTATAAATATCCGAAAGACGGCTTCTGTCTCTCCGGAACATCTCGTAATATGCCCCCATATGATGCGTAAGGGTAATCGGCTGTGCTTTCTGAAGATGGGTAAATCCCGGCATAATGGTATCAAGATTATCCTCCATGATATGCAGAATCACCGTCAGAAGATCTTTCAGCAGCGCGTCTGTCTTCTGAACTTCTTCCCTTACATAAAGCTTCATGTCAAGAGCTACCTGGTCATTCCGGCTGCGGCCGGTATGCAGCTTCTTCCCTGCATCCCCGATCCGGTCAATCAGATTTGCCTCTACAAAGCTGTGAATATCCTCATATTCTTTCGTAATCAGAAGCGTGCCGTCTTCCACATCTTTTAAAATTCCGGCCAGGCCTTCCAGAATCTGATCCCGCTCCTGTTCTGTCAGGATCTGCTGCTTTGCCAGCATTTTGACGTGTGCCATGCTTCCCTCTATATCCTGTCTGTACAGACGCTTGTCAAATCCGATGGAGGCATTAAAATCATATACCATCTGATCGGTCTCTTTCGTAAAGCGTCCTCCCCATAACTGTGCCATCTGCGTTCCCCGTTTCTTTCTTATTTTAGTGAGTTAAACTATTAAAACATAATTTACCAAATTTTATTCTGTTTGTAAAGAATTATTTCTGTCTCTTTTTGAAAAGACACACCCGCAGTAATCCTGGCGGTAGAGTCCGTATTCCCCGGAAAGTTCCACGGAGCGCTTATATCCGTTCTTCTTTTTGAAATCAGAAAACAGGTAGGAAACCCCGTATTCTTCCTGCAGCTTCTGTCCGATTTCGTTGAGTTTCTGCGCATTCTTCATCGGACTGATGGAAAGAGTCGTCGTAAAGAAATCCATCTTCCTTTTCTTTGCCTCTTCGGCCGTCCGGCGAAGCCGCATCTCATAGCAGCGAAAACAGCGCTCTCCTCCTTCCGGAAGCTGTTCCATTCCCTTTGCCATGTCAAAAAAAACATGCGCATCATAGTCTCCTTCAAGAAAAGAAACCGGATACTTCAGTTTCTCATTCATCCGCTCAATCAGATGTCTCTGCTCTTCTGCCCGCTTCCGGTACTCCGCTTCCTCTGTGATATTCGGGTTAAAGTAAAAAACCGCGATCCGGAAATAATCTGAAAGATACTCCATCACATAACTGCTGCACGGCCCGCAGCAGCTGTGAAGCAAAAGGGTCGGAACCTGCTCTTCCTTCCCGATTTTTTCCAGTATTTTTTCCAGTTCTTTTTGATAGTTTTTCTTCTGCTCCTGCATGGTTTCTCCTTTTCGGCTTTTATTCTACTGATAGTTATAATTCACATCTTTTTCTCTGTCAACATACATTATGATATAAATAGAAGGAGGTCAGCAATATGGATACCATCCTGAGCATCAATCATATCAGCCATTCCTATCATACATTAAAAGGGGAGACTCCTGCTCTTTACGATATTTCTTTTTCCGTAAACCAGGGTGAATTTCTTGCTGTTGTCGGGCCCTCCGGATGCGGCAAGTCCACCCTTCTCTCTCTTATTTCCGGTCTGTTACAGCCTGAAAAGGGGGAAATTCTCCTGCACGGAAAGCCGATTGAGGAACAAAAGGATAAAATCGGATATATGCTTCAGAGAGATGAGCTGCTTGAATGGCGCAGCATTTACCGAAATGTGCTCCTCGGTCCCGAAATTCAGCATTCCCTGAATCCGGAAGTGAAAAAAAGGGCCCATGAACTTCTGGATGCTTATGGTCTGGGACAGTTTCAGTCTTCCCGCCCTTCCGAGCTTTCCGGCGGGATGCGGCAGAGAGCCGCACTTGTCCGCACACTGATATTGAATCCGGAAGTTCTCCTGCTAGATGAGCCGTTTTCCGCTCTCGACTACCAGACGCGGCTCAATGTCAGTGACGACATCGGCCAGATCATCCGCCGCGAAGGAAAAACCGCCCTTTTGGTAACCCATGATCTTTCCGAAGCCATCAGTCTGGCAGACCGCATCCTTGTACTTTCCAGCCGCCCTGCTTCTCTGAAAACCACAGTCAGCTTACATTTCGGTTTTCCAAAACCTGCAGACGATACCCCGCTGAACCGGCGGAACGCACCGGAGTTTAAAACCTATTTTAATCTGATCTGGAAGGAGCTGAATCAACATGAAAACCAAACAGACTGATCTTTCTGCTTCCCAGTCATCTTATCTTGCCGCCCGAAAAAAAGAACGGCGCCTTGTCCTGTTTTTCCGCATCGCCGTTCTGGTCCTCTTTCTTGTTCTCTGGGAATGGACTGCAGGCGAGGGAATCATCGATTCTTTTATTTTCAGCAGCCCATCCAAAATTCTAACCTGTTTCTTATCTATGGCAGCGGATAAGAGTATTTTCCCGCATCTTTCGGTCACGCTGTATGAAACGATCGTCAGTTTTCTTCTTGTCACCGGCATCAGCATCCTTGCTGCTGTCCTGCTCTGGTTTTCCAGAAAACTTTCCGCGGTTCTGGAGCCTTATCTGGTCGTTTTAAACAGTCTTCCAAAGTCTGCTCTTGCACCGCTTCTCATTGTATGGCTTGGCGCAGACCGGACAACAATTATTGTGGCCGGAATGTCTGTGGCTGTCTTTGGAAGCATTATGACACTTTACACCTGCTTTACAGGGACGGATAAAAATAAACTCAAGCTGATCTACACCCTCCATGGTACATCCTTGCATGCCCTTACCAAAGTCGTGCTGCCGTCTGCCGTACCTGCCATTATCAGCAACATGAAAGTAAACATTGGTCTCTGCCTTGTCGGTGTCATCATCGGTGAATTTCTGGCAGCCAGAGAAGGGCTTGGATATCTGATCATCTACTCCAGCCAGGTATTTAAAATGGATTGGCTGTTAATGTCTATCATCCTTCTTTGTATCATGGCGATGGTCCTGTATGCGGTCATCGGGCTTCTGGAACGTCTCTGCCGGAAAGTCCTGTGAAGAACTCCTGCAGAAAGGGCAGGATCCTTCTCTTGTGATCCTGCCCTTTTCTTTATCCATTTATTTTGTACGGAATGCAGTTCCGCCGCCTGTCGGACCTGTTTTTCCTTTTTCTACAAGCTGAATCTGAATTCCTTCCATCCGCCTGCTCAGTCCTTCCGTGCCAGCCTTTGCCCCGTTTTTCGTCCAGCCAAGCCAGCCATAATCCTGTACATGCACCCGGTAATAGATGTCATATTTCTTTGCCATTTCACCGGTCAGCTGAATCTGAACCGCTTCCATCCGAAGTTTCTTCCCTTCTGTTCCGGAAACAGCTCCATTGCTCTTCCAGCTCTGCCAGCCGATATTCTGGACATGTGCCCGGTACTGGATTCCACCGGTGTATGCTGTATTTTCAAGGCTGATTTTCAAAGCTTCCATCCGCTTTGCGGCGCCGGTCACACCGCCGGTTGAACCGTTAAACGCGGTTGTATACCAGCCATAATCCTGCATATGAGCCTGGTATACTACGTTCTGAATCGTAGTTCTGTCTTTGAATGCCCCGGAGGTGCTTCCAGGAGCTGCTGCTCCTTTTGCCACAAGCTTGATCTGAATTCCTTCAATCCGTCTGCTATATCCGGATGATCCTGCGCCTGCTCCGTTTTTCGCCCAGCCAAGCCAGCCGAAGTCTTGTGTATGTACGCGATAGTAAATATCATATTTCTTTGCCATCTCGCCGGTTAAACGGATCTGAACCGCCTCCATGCGGAGTCCCTGTCCAGAAGTTCCGCTCATTGTACCGTTTTTCACCCAGCCAAGCCAGCCTTTGTTCTGTACATAGGATCTGTATTCGACATCTCCGCTGTACTGCGGGTACAGAAGATCTACCTTGAAGGCTTCCATTCGTTTGGACTCGCCAACGACACCGCCTGTTGCACCGTTAAGCGTCATCGCTCTCCAGCCGTATGTCTGCATGTGAGTCTCATAACCGACTCCTCCGGTTACCGCCTTCTCTTTGTAGACATTGGAAGTAGATCCCGGCGCAGCGGATCCTTTTGGAACTACTGCAATCTGAAGAGCCTCCATCCGTTTCTCATAGCCGGTTGTTCCCGCTGCGGCACCGTTTTTTGCCCAGCCAAGCCAGCCATAGTCCTGTACATGGGCACGATAATAAATATCATAATTTTTTGCCTGCGTTCCGGTCAGCTCAATCTTCACTGCCTGAACGGCTCTGTTCTGTCCTGTCGCACCGGATACCTGTCCGCCTGCGGCGTAAGTCTGCCATCCTTTATCTTCCACAAAGGACGTATAGCGTACACCCAGATCTCCATAACCGCTTCCGATGCTGAGCTTAAATGCCTCAAGCCGCCTGGACTCGCCCGTCACACCGATCTGCACTCCGTTCTTTACTGAATTCAGCCAGCCATAGTCCTGCATATGGGCGCTGCCGGAGATGATATTTCTGTCGGATACACTCACTGCATTCTCATCCGGTTCTGAATCGCTCATCCAGAAATTCAAGTCTACAAACCCGTTGATGCCGCTGACACTTCCCTCGGAAGTACACTGCCACATATCATAGGTCCCCTCATAGGTACAGGAAGTATTATACTGTGCAACCCATTTGGACCATTTTTCATTTTTGAAAACAGAAGAGGTCAGTTTGTACTGCCACCAGTATTTGCTGGCATAAATTCCCACCTTATATCCGGATGCGGAAACCTGATCACAGAATGTCTTGGCAATGGTTCCGATCGTGGTATTGCTTACCGTTCCGGTCGTATTCTCATCTTCCAGATCATAGTACACTCCATATGCCGGATTGTGACCTTCTAAAAGCCGCAGCACATGAGCCGCTTCGCTTTTTGCATCTTCTGTATTTTCCGAATAGGAATACAGGTAAACCCCGTATGGAATTCCCAGACGTTCGCATTCGGATACGTTCCGCAGCCACTGCCTGTCATCGTAGGATGTGTAATTTCCACCGTATCCGCAGCGGATAATGGCGAAATCAATCCCGTCATTCTTCACTTTCTGCCAGTCAATCGTTCCCTGATGATGGCTGACATCAATTCCTTTCTTTGTCGCACCTTCAATCACCTGTCCGATGCTGTTCATATATTTTCCGTTGACTTTCTCCCATGCATACGGATAGGATGCAGCTCTGGAGTAAACCTGCGGCTGATGAACCGGTTCTCCGTTTTGATACCGGAAACTGTTTTCCTTTAACTCTTCCGGTTCTGTCTTCTGTGTCTCAGGCACTTCTGTATCAGCTGTTTCAGCCGTATCTGCTTTTTCCGGCTCTGTGCTTTCACTTTCTGTTGTTCCTTCTGCCGGCTGAGTAATTTCCTGCTCTCCGGAAGCATCCTGCTGTGTCTGCTGCTCCTGCCCGGAAGCATCACTTTCCTGCACATCCGGCTCCGCATCTTCATTCTGCGTCTCAGACTGTACAGTATCTTCCTGTATATCCTGTGACTGCTCTGATACTTCTACCGTTGCAATCTCTTCTCCGGAGATATCTGCCGCGTATCCTGTCGATGCCGGGCCAAGGGAACCTCCTAAAATCAAGCATAGACTGAGGCCGATCCCCAGTAGCTTATGCACGTTCCTCCTCATCTGTACTTTCATTCCTTTCATTGATTCATTTTACGCATACTACGTTCTCTATCTTATCACACCTCATAATCACTGTCAAAATCAATAATAGATCCGGTCCTTCCAATCCTTGCCAGTGTGATTCACTGCGCCTTTATTCCTGAAATTCCATTGTTACATAGTAACCCCTGTCTGTTTCTTTAATTTCTTTTACCGTTCCTTTTCTTGACTTCAGGCGGTCCCAGCTTTTATACAGGCCGCTCATGGCAACCGATGGTTCAATCAGATAACTGTATCCTCCAAGTGCCTGCAGTTCCGTGATTTCCGCTTCCTGACCTTCTTCGATCAGTCCCGGACGTTCCATTTTAAATTCCATTGTTCTCATTTTTGTTTCCTCTTTTCTATATTGCCTTTTCCTCTTAATAGCAAAAAAGAACCGTAACTCCCTGGATTCTGTGAATCTCCTGAAATTACGACTCTTTTTTCTGTAAGCCGGAAATCGGACTTGAACCGACGACCCCTTCATTACGAGTGAAGTGCTCTACCGACTGAGCTATTCCGGCCTGTCCTGCACGATGCCTTACCATGATGTCTCTCCAACAGGCACAAATATTATTATATACATTTTTTCAAAATATGCAACCACTTTTTTTGGTTTTGATACATTTTTTCTGGTAGTCGATTCTTTTTTAACATACAGGAAGAAAGGCATCCTTCCTTTCCGGTTCGGGAAGCAGGGATGCCTTTTTCACATGTCACATTCTTTTGTTCAGAAAGAGTTATTTACCAGCCATCTGTCTTTCCTGTTCTTCGATCATCTTCTTGACCATATAACCGCCGACAGATCCGTTCTGTCTGGAAGTAAGGTCTCCGTTGTATCCGTCTGTTAACGGAACACCGAGTTCGTTTGCCACCTCATATTTGAATTTGTCTAAAGCACCTTTTGCTTCTGGTACGGCTGCTTTATTAGATGAACGATTTGTCATGATAATGTCCTCCTTTATCGTCATGTGTTTTTTTGTAACTTTTTGTTACATTCATAGTATATGAACATTTTTGTGAAATACTCTGGTAAAAACAGGAAAAACAATTTGTTCCCGAAATGTATTGCATTTTCCTCCCGATCTACTATTATATAAATATGTTGAAAAAAGGAGGACAACTATCATGATATTTATATACCCTGCGGTTTTCCGTAAAAAAGAAGATGGACGCTATCATGCGTTTTTTCCGGATCTGGAGTGCTGCGAAGCATCCGGAGATACTCTGGACGATGCCGTTGACAATGCCAACGAAGCTGCCAGAACGTGGATCAGCGTAGAGCTGGAGGAGAACGATCCTGTTTTGCCGCCGATTACCGATCCGGAAGATATCAAGACACAGGATGGAGATATCGTCCGGAATATCGCTGTCAATATACGTTTTTACGAAGGTTGGGATGAATAACCGTATGTAAATCAGAAAAAGACGGCCTTTTTGGCCGTCTTACAGTACATGAATATTATCCCGGTCTGCCCTTCCATATACAGGAAATTCCCTGATTTCTTCCGATGACGCGGCTTCTGCCGCCATCTGAAGAATCCCTGCATCCTGAAAGATATCTCCCAGTTTAAATTCCATCAGTCCGCTCTGTCGGATTCCGAACAGGTCTCCCGGGCCTCTCAGCTTTAAATCTTCCCCCGCGATATAAAATCCGTCATTGGAATGATTGAGGATATCCAGCCGTTTTTTCGTCTCTTTCGCCCTGGATGCCGTCATAAAAATGCAGTAGGACTGAAACGCCCCACGGCCAACGCGTCCGCGCAGCTGGTGAAGCTGTGCCAGGCCGAAACGCTCCGCATTCTCCACCATCATCACCGTGGCATTCGGTACATTGATCCCCACTTCCACAACTGTCGTAGAGACAAGAATCTGAATCTGGTTTTGGGCAAACTTCTCCATGATTTCATCTTTCTGCGTCTGTTTCATCTTCCCGTGAAGATAACCTACCGTCACCTCCGGCCCCATCCGTTCGGACAGCATCGTGGAGTAATCAATGACATTTTCCGCCTCCATGGCTTCGCTTTCTTCCACCATCGGACAGATGACGTAGCACTGTCTTCCCTCTTCCACCTGCTTTTTCATAAAGCGGTAGGCCGTCTCCCGGTATCCGGTATCCACCACACAGTTTTTGATTGGCAGACGGTCTTTCGGAAGCTCATCGATGACAGAAAGATCCAGATCTCCATAGATGATAATCGCAAGTGTTCTCGGAATCGGAGTGGCACTCATAACCAGAATATGCGGCATGTTTCCCTTCTTTGCCAGAGCCTCCCGTTGTCTGACTCCAAACCGGTGCTGCTCATCCGTAATGACAAGTCCCAGATTGCGGTAATTTACTTTCTCCTGAATCAGCGCATGGGTACCGATAATAATCTGTGATTCTCCTGTTTCAATCCGCTCGTACGCCTCCCGGCGCTCTTTTGCCTTCATGGAACCGGTCAGAAGCTCCGTGCGAAACGGAATTCCATATTTCTCAAACATTTCGCAGACGGACTGGTAATGCTGCCTTGCAAGCACTTCCGTCGGAGCCATCATCGCTCCCTGATACCCGTTGCAGGCCGCTTCCAGAAGCGCAAGCACGGCCACAATCGTCTTACCGGATCCTACGTCGCCCTGTACAAGACGGGACATGGTGTAATCCCCCTGCATATCCTTCCGTATTTCCTTCCAGACTTTTTTCTGCGCATTTGTCAGTTCAAACGGAAGCTGTGACAGAAAATCGTCCACTTCCTGCTTTTTTTCCATCCGACAGCCATTCACACTCGTCTCTTTTTCTTCTTTCATCTGGCGGATGGCCAGAAGGAATTCCAGAAATTCTTCAAAGACAAGCCGTTTTCTCGCATACATGTACATCGTTTTATCTGCCGGAAAATGGATGCCCCTGAGAGCGTAATTGTACTCGCACAGATGGTATCTCTGCCTGATGCTTTCGGGAATCGTTTCCCGCTGCAGATGAATATGTTCCAGCGCTTCCCGGACCGCCTTCATGACCGTCAGATTGGAAAGCCCTGCAGTCAGCGGATACACCGGCTGCATCGTATTGAGCTTTTCCTGATATTTCTCCACAGGCTGAAAGATTTCCGGATGCTCCATCACGAGTCCGCCCCGTTTATTCGCCACCCTGCCTCTGACAATAATCCGGCTTCCGGACCGGAGCGTATTGCGCAGAAACGGCATCCGGAACCAGAGGACTTTCAAAGTTCCCGTCAGATCCCGGATCAGGGCGCTTACAGTCTGGAGCTTCCTGTTCGGTGAAACCTGGACACTCCCAAAAACACAGCCTTCCACGGCAGCAACTGTCCCTTCCTCCAGTTCACTCACCGGAACCGGGGCCTCATAAATGTCATAGGTTCTCGGATAATAGCGCAGAAGATCTCCTGCTGTATAAACTCCCATCTTCTGAAACAGCATTTCTGTTTTTTCTCCGATCCCTTTGATTTCTCTGACTGGAGAATGCTCATTCATGTATTTCTCTCCTTTATACAGGAAAAGGATACTTTTTCGAAGTATCCTTTTCTGTTTCTTCTATTTTATCTTTACTTATTCGACCGACATCACATAGTAATAAATCGGCTGTCCGCCACGGTGTGCATCGACATCGAGATCCGGATACGCTTCCTCAACTTCAGAAACAAAACGCTCCGCTTCTTCCTCGGAAATGTCTTCACCGTAATAAATACTGATGAGTTCCGAATCTTCTGTCACCAGTTTCTCCAGAAGTTCTTTGGATGTTTCGGAGATAGAAGAACCTACGGAGAGAATTCCCTCATCGCCAATTCCCATAATATCTCCTTCATGGATCTCCTTTTCTCCGATTCTGGTGTCACGCACTGCATAGGTCACCTGACCTGTCTTTACAGTCTGGATAGCCTCAAGCATCATCTGCTCATTCGTATCCACGTCTTCTTCCGGCGAAAAGCTGATCACTGCTGTAATTCCCTGAGGTACTGTCCTGGTCGGAATCACAATGATATCTTTATCTCTTGTGAGATCTCTTGCCTGATTTGCGGCAAGTACAATATTTTTATTATTCGGCAGGATAAAGATCGTGTCGGCATTCACTTCATCAATCGCCTGAAGCATATCATCGGTACTCGGATTCATGGTCTGTCCGCCCTCAATGATATAATCCACTCCGATTTCTCTGAAAATCTCATTCATGCCCTCGCCAATGGAGACCGCGATAAAACCGGTTTTCTTTCTCTCTTTTTTCTCCTGCTTTTTCACTTTTTCCTGCGCTGCAAGCTTTTCCGCTTCCTGAATGACTCTCTCATGATGCTCCTCGCGCATATTGTCGATCTTCATCCGTGTCAGCTGTCCGTAAGTCAGCGCTTTCTGAATGGCAAGTCCCGGATCGTTTGTGTGTACATGCACTTTCACAACTTCGTCATCTGCCACACAGACAATCGAGTCACCGATGGACTCCAGATATGCCTTGAAGTCCTGCTCCTCCTGTTCAGAAAACTCCCGTCCTGTCAAGATAATAAACTCTGTGCAGTAGCCGAATTTGATATCCGTCTCCTCCATCGGCGCTTTACGCACAGCAGACGCTGACGGCGCCGCAGACGGCTCAATCGATGAATAGTCAATTTCTTTCCCAAGAAATGCGTCATACGCTCCTCTTAAGACTTCCAGAAGTCCCTGTCCGCCGGAATCCACAACTCCCGCCTCTTTTAATACCGGGAGCATTTCCGGAGTCTGATTCAGTACTTCCTGTGCATGATCCAGAATCTTCGGGAAGATTTCCGCAAGATCATCGGTCTCAAAAGCAAGTTCCTCCGCTTTTTCCGCAATTCCTCTTGCCACGGTAAGGATCGTACCCTCTTTTGGTTTCATAACCGCCTTGTATGCGGTCTCTTTTGCACGGATGCATGCAGCTGCAATCCCCGCAGCATCAATCTCCGTCTCATCCTGGATGGACTTGGTAAATCCACGAAGAAGCTGAGAGAGAATAACCCCTGAGTTTCCTCTGGCACCGCGCAGCGAACCGCCTGAAATCGCCTTTGACAGCTCCTTCATTCCCGGATTGTCCAGCGCCCGTACTTCCTTTGCCGCCGACATGATGGTCATGGACATGTTCGTACCGGTATCCCCGTCCGGAACAGGGAATACATTCAGCTCATTGATGTACTCTTTTTTTGCCTCAATATTCTGTGCGCCTGCCAAGAACATCTTCGCAAGCATGTCTGCATTTATCGTTTTAATTTCCACCTCAAAGTTCCTCCCACATTAATCGATTACCCGTACGCCTTCAATATAGACATTGATCTTGTCAACCGGCATATTGGAAAATTCTTCGACTTTATATTTTACATTGCTGATCAGGTTATCCGTAACAGCCGAAATACTGACCCCGTATGCAACAATAACATGGAAATCAAGGCGGATTCTGTTATCTTCCGTAAGCTCTACCTGGATACCGTGTGTAAGGCTGTCTTTTTTCAGCAGTCTTACAAGTCCGTCTTTCATGTTGACTGCCGCCATCCCCACGATTCCAAAGCACTCTACTGCGACAGAGCCTGCATATTTGGCGATCACTTCCGGTGAAATGGTGATGATTCCCAGTTCCGTACTCATGCTGCCTTTCATACTAAGATACCTCCAATTCTTATCTATACTTTTTTCAGTTCTTTCCATGAAGTATTCTGCTTTATTATACCTTGTTTACACACATTTTACAACATCATCTCTTCATGTTATCTGTAAAACAGTGAAAAAATTATGATTTCCGGGAAATAAACTCTTGCATTTCCGGTATATATCTGATATCATAGTTAGTGTTGTGAGTCCTCGATTTGAGGACTAGTAAGAGCGTTAGGAGGTGTAATCATGGCGAAATGTGCTATTTGCGAAAAAGGGGCTCATTTTGGAAACAATGTCAGCCACTCTCATAGAAAAACACCAAAAATGTGGAAATCTAATGTAAAATCTGTTCGTGTTAAAACAGAAGGCGGAGCAAAGAGAATGTACGTATGTACATCCTGCTTAAAATCCGGAAAAGTAGAAAGAGCATAAGTTCTGCATACACAAAAACCAGGAATCTTGTCATCCTGGTTTTTTTGTTTCTTAATTTTTATCAGCAGCAGAAAAAAACATAGCCCAGTACGAGAAATACTGCCGTTATGCAGATATCCCAAACCAGACCCGGCAGGAACATCGAAAGAATCAGTCCTGCCGCGATCATAAAGCATGCAAATCCAATCACTCTTTTCATTCGATATCCCTGCCGTTTTGTTTCTTGATTTTATATATGCAGTTTTTCAGCCTTTTATTCGTTTTCTTTTTTCCCTTCGTCCAGAATCTCGTTGACTTCTTCTTCTGTTACCTTATTCTCGTCTCTTGTCCGGAAACGCTCCACGAGATCCGGTACCATGTCCAGAATCTTTGTGATCGTATCCTGATTTTTAATATTAACCAGTCTTGTCGTCCCGTTCTGAATCACAAGCACTGCGCAAGGAGTCATCTTGCCTCCCAGTCCACCGGCTCCCTTTTCATTCTTATCTGCGGTAAAAGAACCTGCCCCTACAGAAAAGGACACGTCCACAAGCGGGAGGATGATCGTATCTTTTACATGGATCGCCTCACCGACCACCGTCTTGGATGAAATCACATTATCCATTCCGTGGAACAATGCTTCCATCGTTGATTTGAAATTACTCTCTGCCATTTATGATTCCTCCTTCTTCTGGCGTTTTAACAGATGCAGTACTTCTTTTGCGGTACTGCGGATATTCTTATCTGCCACAAGCCTGACAGCCGCTGCTGCCAGATGGTTCATCCGAAGATGTCCCTTGATAAATATACTGCCGTTTAATGCAGGTTTTTCAAAATCAGGTGCAATCTGAAGCCATTTCCCGAAAAACGGGTAGAAAAGCGCAAGCCAGGAAAGCAGTTTCCCGGTATAATACGGATCATCAAACCCATACTCCACATACCCTCGCGCTTCTTTTGGCATCCATGTCTTTATGAAATGAATCAGAACTATCTTCCCCTTTTTGAAGGCAGCCTGATGTACTTCATCTTTGATAAACTTTTCTATCCTGTCTTTTGTTTTGGACAGCGTCTTTATCTTATCACAGATTCTTTGAAATGTATACTTGATTTTCCCGGAAATCCGCTGCCATCCGGATTCCTTTTTCTCGCCTTTCCGGCTTTGCGGCTTTTCTTTTGCGCTCTTTTCTTCCTGCTTCTTCTCCGGATCCGGCTTTTCTTTTTTTACAGCTTCCCGCTTCCGGGAATCATTCTCTTTTCCTCTGCCTTCCTGCTCTTCCGGTTCTCTTGTACCGTCCTCAGGTCTTCCAGGGACTTTTTTATCCTCTTTGTACTTTTCAGGAGTCTCTTTTTCCTGAATTTCTTCCTCCGGCTCCTCGTTCTTATCCTGCCCGATCTTTTTCCATGCAATTCCCGCCATCCAGTGAAATTTCTGATTTTCGTAGGCTGCCTGAAAACGGATCAGTCGGAAAAAATACCGGATGGAAATCTTTCCTGTAATCTTTTCCGGCTCCTCAATGTCTCCGGACGCGCTCAGTTCATACCGGACCGGCACAAACAGAACCGTCAGAATTCCAAGCAGAAGGAGTCCCAGAACAAGAAGAAGTAAAATCCCTGCTATCTTTAGAATCCACAGTAAAATATGTACGATTATCATTCTAATTTCCCTGCCGCTTCAAAATATACTGCCGGATATCCGCATCCCCTGTCTTGTCCACTGTCTCTTCGGCAATCTTCCGGACAAGCTCCAGCGCCTGCAGATATCCCTTTGCCAGGCCTACCACAAACACATCCTTATCCCGGTACCATTCCTGATTCAGCATCCCGCTGTGATAGATTTCCAGCTGATTTTTCTCATTTTCCGGCAGGGCAATCAGGTAGACCCGGAACTGGAATTCTTTCTTTTCCAGATGTTCCATTATCTCCTCTTCCCTGCCTTTTAATTCTTCACTTACATACAGATCTTTCAAATACCGCATTGTAAAGCACCTCTATTCCGCATAGAATGCCTCGAAGACGTCTCCCGCAACATCCGTCGCAACATCACCGGTACTGTCGGAGTTTTCGATCACAACAGCCAGTGCAAGATCCGGATTGTCCACGTTGGAAAATCCGATAAACCAGGAGTGTGTTTTCTGTTTATCATCACTGTACTCACTTGTTCCTGTCTTCCCTGCGATGGAAACCCCAAGAGAATTCAGGGAACGGGCTGTTCCGTATTCCACAACTCCCTGCATATATTCTGTCAGCTGAGCTGCCTCCTCGGAGGTCATCAGCTCTTTGTAAGACTCCGGAACGTATTTCTCTACCGTCTCGCCCTCTGCACTTGTAATCTGATCTACCAGATACGGCTGCATCAGAATTCCATTATTGGCGATGGCAGATGTAATCAACGCCATATGGTACGGACTCACCTGAAGTTTTCCCTGTCCAAAAGCCGTCATGGCGATGGCAGCGTCTCCATCATCGTCCTGCAGATTGAATTTGCTTTCATTATAGACAAGCGGACACGGAAGCTCTGAATCAAACAGAAGATCCTCTGCCGTATTGCGGAACTCATCGATATCCAGGCTGAGTCCGATGTTGGAGAACGATGTGTTGCAGGAATATGCCAGGGAATCTGCCAGATCGACCGTTCCATGCACATCATTTCCAAAACAGTGAATTTCATTTTTCCCTGCTGTGATTTCTCCTGTACAGCGGTAGGTATAATCCTGATAATTTGCATTCTGGCGCATATACGCAAGAGTTGTCACTACCTTGAATGTAGATCCCGGAGCATACTGTCCCTGCGTCGCACGGTTGACAAGAATTCCTTCCGTGTTTGCGTTTAAGCTTTCCCAGTCCTCCACAATGGTATTCGGATTGTAGGACGGTTTGGAAACCATCGCAAGGATCTTTCCCGTACTAGGCTCAATCGCCACGACTGCTCCCCGGTTGTTTCCGAGCGCATCGTAAGCCGCCTGCTGGAGATCCGTATCGAGTGTCGTGATAATATTGTTTCCTGCGCTTTTCCGCCCTCTGAATTCATTCAGAAGCTTTGTCCGGAACGAAACATTTGAAGTCTGAAGCTGGAAATTCTGCGAGGACTCCAGACCGGACTTTCCTTTGTCCGAATATCCGACGACATGGGCAAAAAGCTCTTCGTACGGATAGGTTCTCGTCTGGGTGCCGTCTTCATTTTCCACAGACTCGGCAAGGACATTTCCATCCTTGTCCAGAATCGAGCCCCGGAGCACCTGGTTTTCATACAGATCCATCCTTGGATTTCTGGAATCATTGATAATTTCTCTTCCCTGTACCACGTTGAAATAGGAAAAATAGCCGATCATTCCCACAAAAAGAAGAACAAAAAAGTAAGTTACAAAAACATACTGGCGGTTCGCCTTTTTCTTCTTTTTGGCACGTCGCCTTTCTTCCTGCTGTTCTTTCTTCTTTTCTGCCTTTCCGGGCTTCCTTGGAGCCGGCTTACGGTCTCCGTACACGCTGTGAGTTCCGGTTCTTAGAGTTTCTTCTTCGATCTCCCGACGGAGCTCCCGCTGAAGGCCTCGTTCCATTTGATCGAGGTCTTCCGGTCTGCTGTGCCTGCCGTCTTCTCTTCGCCCGTAATTGTCTCTCTCTTTGTCGTTCAATATCCTCTTCCTCATCTTCTCTTAAAATATACAGCCCCTGGATGATCGCAAACATGATCATCGTGCTTAAAAGGGAACTTCCTCCATAGCTCACAAGCGGCAGAGTCACACCCGTAGACGGGATAAATTTGATTACTCCGCCGATCGCAAGAAATACCTGGAAGATATAACAGGTTCCAAGTCCCAGCGCTACCAGTTTATAAAAGCTGTCTCTTAACTGCATCGCAATATTCAGAAACATAATGTAGCAGCTGACACAGATCAGAATGATGCAGATCGCAAAGACAGCTCCCAGTTCCTCCGCAATCGCGGAGAAAATAAAGTCTGTCGTAACAACCGGAATCTTGTCCGGAAGTCCCTGGCAGAGTCCAAGGCCGAACCATCCTCCTGTGCCGATCGCAAACAGCGACTGCGCCACCTGATATCCCCCTTCATTATAGACCGCGAACGGGTCTCTCCAAACCGTTACCCTCGTCCTCACATGAGAAAACAGAAAATATGCGGCTACCGAAGCAACACTTCCGGCTCCCACGCCTGCCGCAATATAGAGCGGCTGCCGTGTGGCCACATACAGCATCACAAGGTACACTACAAAAACAATCAGTGCCGCTCCCAGGTCTGTAGAAGCGACCAGAATCAGAACATGCAGCGCCGCCACGATCGTTGTGATAACTACATTTCTGAAATCCTTTGCCCTGTAGAGACTGGATGCCACAAAAAATACAAATACAATCTTCACGAGTTCTGACGGCTGCACACTGATTCCCGCCACTTCAAATCCAAGCATGGCTCCGTTTGATACCCGTCCTACAACAATAACCGCGGCAAGTGCCGCAACACCGACCACTGCATAGACCAGTTTCAGTCTGCTTAAAAATCTGGCTTTCCGGATAATGACCGGAACAAACAGCGAAATGACACCGGATGCCGCTACAATAATTACCTGCTTAACCGCATTGTTATATGAAAGCCTTGTCAGCATGATAAATCCTACCGCAAGAAGCATACACATATTGTTGATAACCAGTCTGGACACTTTCGGGTACAGAAAACCATAAAGCAGAATAATTGATCCCAAAAGCGCTACCTGTATGACATAAAATACGAGAATTCTGGCCTCCTGCATACGCAGAAACAGGGTCAGAAATGCCAGGAAGTGGATCATGAAGATCCAGATGCTCTGCCTCCTTAAAATCCACATCTTCGTATAAGCATCGTGATATCCGAACACGCTGAAACACTCAAAAGTATAGATTACCATCATCAGCAGAATCAGATATTTTGAAATTTCCATTATAATATTAAACAAATTGCCACCTACTTTATTCCCCTTTTAAAATGTCCACGCGTAAAATCATCAAACTGCTCTGCTGCCTGCGGATACCCTCCGTCTCTCAGGAAGCCGTCCCCGTAAATCCTGATTACTCTCCTCGTCTCATCGGCGTCCTCCAGCGAAAATTCCAGCCGGACATTGTCAATCCCGATCCGTTCGATCTCCGGAAGCAGATCCAGCAGCACAAGCGGCGCCGTATTATAGATAATATTATAACATGTATCACAATAATTTTTTACATAAAATGTCTTCTGATACCGGTCCTTCAGCTTTGTGACAGCTGCTTTTCCATCGCAGCGTCCCGTAGATTTTTTTACGCATCCCGCGCTGATCATCATCGGAGCATATCCGTATACGACCATCTCTTCTTCTCCGGAAACGGTTTCACGAATCTCCTGGCTGTTCAGCTCTAATGATACTGTTGTACCATTTATCCCTGCATTTTTCAAGAATTCTACAGCTTTTTTGTTCAATGTATACAAATGATGGTCCGCCTGAACCTTGTTTTTCCATACTTTTTTTTGCAGATATGACAAAGATTCCAGATTTCTCACGAGCGCACCATCCCACGGGAACGCTTCCAGATCTCCCCAGATTCTGTCGTAGAGCCGTTCGGCCTGTTCTCTGAAAATGTGAGGAAATACAAGATACCATTCGGCTTTCCTTGTTTCAAAAAGTGCCCGGATCTCCGCTCTTCCCGATCCGGACGCAAACAGGTCGGCCGCCAGATGGCTTTCCACGTAGATACGGCCTGCGTCTTCCTCCTGTACCGCTGCAGCTAACTGTTCTCTTGTCTGCACAAGAACAGAAAGCATCCTCGCATGCGGATCCCGGACTATTGTACCGGTCTCCTTTTTCTCCGGTATCTCCGGACAGGATCTTTCATACTGTCCCAGAATGGCATCTTCCAGCTTCTGTGCCGCCTGTCTGCGAAGCTCATTGACAACCTGCATCGGGAAGAAAATCCCTTCGTCCATCTCAACAGCCATCTTCTCTGTCCGGAACGGAGTATTCCCCATCTTGCCAAGCTGCTTTTCCACTCTCGCCCGGTCCAGCGGCTGCTTTTTCGCCTCTTCCGGAACCATGCCCTCGGCGCTGACCTCGATGCTTCCCATCCTGAGAGTCAGCCTGGACGGCTCTCCAGCACGGAACACTGCCTCCGCCTGCACCGGACGCCGGATATCAGCGGTTTTCAGATGATCCCGGATCTCCCCGATCA
Organism: Drancourtella sp. An12; assembly: GCF_002160935.1. Lineage (NCBI taxonomy): Bacteria > Bacillati > Bacillota > Clostridia > Eubacteriales > Oscillospiraceae > Drancourtella > Drancourtella sp. An12. The sequence continues at coordinate 43,699 of NZ_NFLO01000021.1, forward strand.
GGCTTTCATTCCGGACTCTTGACAGAATCGTTCTCGGCTTCACTGCCGTTCCCTTTGCCACGAGAATCTGGAACTGGCCGCCCTTTTTTACGTCCTGTCCAAGTGTAACATTTTCTTTGGCGGAGATTTCCAGAACATCGCCTTTCTGTACCGCTGCGAGTGCTTTTAACAGAAGGCTCCTTCCCTTCTGCCGCTCCACACAGGCTGCCGGAATCCCGGCGTGATTCGGCCTGTCAGGCGAAAGCATCTCCGGGCCGTTCTGCATATGGTAGTAGCCCCTGCAGCTGCCCCCGCGGTTATACAGATCCATCAGTCTCATTTTGTCCTCTTCTGACACCCGGTATCCCTCTCTTCCCTTCTCAAGGAAAAGGTCTGCGTATTTCCGGTACATCCGAGCAGTCTCAGATACATACTCCGGCTTTTTCATCCGTCCTTCAATTTTAAAAGAGTCCACTCCGGCCTCAATCAGATCCGGGATGTCATCCAGAGCCATGATATCCTTCAGGCTCAGAATGCAGGATGGCTTCTTCATTCCTTCCACCTGATATTTCAGACGGCACGGCTGCGCGCACTGTCCCCGGTTGCCGCTCCGCCCACCGAGCATGCTGCTGAACAGGCACTGCCCGGAATAAGAATAGCAGAGCGCGCCGTGGACAAAGCACTCGATCTCCAGCCCGGTCTCCTCTTTCATCTTCCGGATCTCCGAAAGGGAAAGCTCCCTTGCCGGAACAATCCGCTCCACACCGTATTTCTTTAAAAATCCTGCTCCGGAAGCCCCTGCCACAGACATCTGGGTGCTCGCATGAAGCGCAAGATCCGGGAAGTGCTCCCGGATAAAGGAAAGCGCTCCCAGATCCTGTACCAGAACCGCATCCAGACCGTTTTCATAAAACGGCTTCAAAAACGAAAAGAGACGTTCTTCCATCTCCCGCTCTTTGATCAGTGTGTTGACGGTCAGATACAGCTTCTTTCCGTAAAGGTGTGCCTCCCGGATAGCCCGGATCAATGTCTCCCGGTCAAAATTCCCGGCATGCGCTCTGGCTCCAAACAGGTCCCCTCCTGCATAGACTGCATCCGCTCCGGAACGGATCGCCGCCTGAAAGGCTTCATAAGTGCCCGCGGGTGCGAGAATTTCCACTTCTTTATTCTGTTTCTTATTATTCATCTCTTTCTATTCCTGCCTTACTTCGAAAAAAGGCTGTCCTTCGACAGCCCTAATTCTTTCGGTGATTTTTCATTTCTGTTTCCAACTGCACAATCTTCATCTGCAGCTCCTGATTTTCTTCCTTCAGCTTATCCATTGCCCTGTCCGCATTTTCCAGCTTGATCTGCGCAGAGATCAATTCGTGCTTTAAGTCATACATCTCTTTATCTTTCGATTCCATATCAATTTCAAGAGACGAGCCCTGCTCCTTTGCTTTAAAATAATCGTCCGCAATGTTCAGTGCAAGAAGGATGCTTTTTGTGTCGCTGCTCTGCTTTTTGTAGCTTTCATTCTCACTGCATTCTGCAATCTTGTGATTCAGATAATTTGATACTTTCTGAAGATACTCCTCGCTCTCAAAGCCGCTCAGCGTAAATACCCTGCCATCAATGATAACTTCGGTATAATTTCTTGATGCTGCCATAGCCGGTGCTTCCTCCTCCTATATGAAGTCTCTGTTATTCATTATAAACGATCTGGTTGGAAAAACCAACCTTTTTCTTTGATATTCTCCGTAGAAGGGAATTTTACTCTTCCTTTCCCATGGAAAATCCAAGATGCTGATATGCAAGAGCCGTAGCCGTCCTCCCTTTCGGAGTCCTCTGAATAAAGCCGTTTTTCAGGAGAAAAGGCTCATATACATCCTCCAGCGTACCGGAATCCTCGCCGATGGCAGCTGCAAGTGTATCCAGTCCTACCGGCCCGCCTCCGAATTTTTCGATCATGGTCGTCAGAATCGTCCGGTCCGCATAATCCAGACCGAACCGGTCCACTTCCAGAAGATCCAGCGCAAAAACCGCTACTTCCTCGGTAATCACACCATTATATTTAACCTGCGCAAAATCCCGCACCCGTTTCAAAAGGCGGTTGGCCAGACGCGGCGTCCCTCTGGAACGTCTCGCAATCTCAAGCGCTCCTTTCGGGTCAATCTCAACTCCGAGCACCTGGGCGGAACGCAGGACAATCGTCTGCAAATCCTCAGCCGTATAAAACTCCAGCCGGTTCACCACACCAAACCGGTCCCGAAGCGGCGCCGTCAGCATTCCTGCTCTCGTCGTCGCCCCCACAAGCGTAAACTTCGGGAGATCCAGACGGATGGATCTTGCCCCTGCTCCTTTTCCGATCACAATATCGATGGCAAAATCCTCCATGGCCGGATACAGCACCTCTTCCACCTGCCGGTTAAGTCTGTGGATCTCATCCACAAACAGCACATCACGCTCCTGCAGGTTATTCAAAATCGCAGCCATCTCCCCAGGCTTTTCGATCGCCGGACCGGAGGTCACTTTCATATTGACTCCCATCTCATTGGCAATGATCCCGGCAAGAGTCGTCTTTCCCAGCCCCGGAGGTCCGTAAAAGAGCACATGGTCCAGTGCTTCCCCTCTTGCCTTTGCCGCTTCTATATAAATCTTTAACGTTTCTTTCGCCTTTGTCTGTCCGATATAATCTTCCAGATACTGAGGCCGGAGGCTGCCTTCAATCTTCTGGTCTTCCTCCAGTGTTTCTGTCGTAATAATTCGTTTCTTCATGCTTCTCTGCCTTCCGGATAGTTATTTGAATGAACCGCGCCCTTTTGCCCGGCCCTCCTCCATTAAAACAGTGCCATCTGCCGCAGGGCCTGTTTCAGCACATCTTCTACGGTACTGCCCTCATGGATCTCCACGTTTCTGACTGCCTGGAATGCTTCGGTACTTCCATATCCCAGCGCTGTCAGCGCTTCCACTGCCTCGTTCTGAATCCGCCCTGCTCCTTCTTCATTTCCCGGAACAGACGGCGCATCCGTCTCCTGTCCGATGGTATCAGAAAGCTTCAGCTTGTCTTTCAGCTCTAAAATCAACTTTTCCGCTGTCTTCTTTCCGATTCCCTGAGCCTTTGAAATGGCCTTTGCGTCCCCCGCCATCACTGCGAACCGCAGATCATTCGGTGTCATCTGCGTCAGTATGCTGAGACCTCCCTTCGGGCCGATCCCGCTGACCCCGATGATCAGCTTAAAGACCTCCAGTCCGTCCTTTGTCAGGAATCCAAAAAGCTGCATCAGATCTTCTTTCACATGCAGATACGTATGGATCTTCACTTCCTGTCCAGTCTTCGGAAGGCTGGACATGTCACTTCCGGACATGAAAATCCCGTATCCGATGCCTCCTACATCAATAACCACATGGTTCTCGCCAATCTCCGCAAGCTCCCCTCGTATATATGAAATCATCTTTCTTCCTCCGTCAATTAAAACTGGATCCCCCTGATCCTTTTCAGCATTTCCCCGGATGCAAGCCCGATCACAAGCCCTGTAACCAGACCGGAAACCAGAAGCACCGGAACATACGAAAACACGCCATAGGTCTCCACCACAAGGGCCGCTGCCAGAAGCTGCCCGATATTGTGGAACACACCACCGGCAATGCTCACTCCCAGAACACTGACTGATTTCACATGCTTCAATCCCCACATCACAGTCAGGCTCAACAGTCCTCCTGCCAGACTGTAAAGAATACTCATCAGATTACCGAACAGAAATCCTGACAGAACCACCCGCACAACGGAAAGGAGATATGCCTCTCCCGCAGGCATCCTGTAAAGTGCTATCACAATCACAATATTGGCAAGTCCAAGCTTGACCCCCGGAATCCCGATCTGAAACGGTATCAACGTCTCAATATAACTGAAAATCAATGCCAGCGCCACAAACACTCCAAATGACGCCAGGCCCGCTCCTCTTCTTTCCACACTGCACCTCTTTTACTGCACGACCGCATCCGCTCCGGATGATTCTCCATCTTCAATCGATACAACAACCTCGTGAGGCAGACAAATAATACTTTCTCCATTTCTCGAAATTGCGCTGTGACGGACACAGACCTGATCCGGACAGTCCGCCTTCTCCATACTGGCGCTTCCATTTTCGATAACAAGTGTATTTGTCCCTCCATTGATCTCGATCGTCTGATCTTCATTCAGACTGTATCTGCCCTCCTCTTCGCCGTCTACATAGACGACCGCTTCGCCGCCTCCGCTTCCGGTAAAGGCTCTGTATATTCCAAATGCCGATCCTGCTACAAGCAAAATCAAAAGAATCAAAATGATATCTCCCTTTTTCATGGGGACCTCCTTCTTCCGGTTTATTTTAGCACATCCGCCCCGGCACTGCAACCGTATGTTCGATAGTGAAACCCGCATTGAAAAACGGAGCTTCCGAAATGGCCGCCCCGTTTTCATCTTCTAATATCCGTAATAATAATAGTCACTCATTGTCTCACCGTAGGATACACTTCCGATGATCACCACCAGGATCAGGAAAATAATCAGTAATACAATAAGTACCGCCTCTACTATCAGTGCCGCACGGCAGAAGTTTCTCCTGTGAATATTTCCCTTTCTGGCAAACGCCCAGTAACAGTACAGAATAATCCCTCCGCAGCATGGAATAAATGCCGCCAGCAAAGTCAACAGCCAGTCACCCATTGTCAGCGGCGTCGTATCCCACTCTTCCTGATACTGATTCCCCTGTGTCTGGTACGGCATACCGTCTCTCGCCTGTTCCCCATAAGAATAGGAAATATCTTCCTTCGGAGCCTGAGTTTGTTCCCGCTGTTCCTGATCAGGCGCAGTATATGGCTGTTTCGGCATTGTCTCTTCCTGCATAGGAACCGCCTGCTGCTCCTCCGGCTGCTGAGTCACCGGAGCATCACCTGCACCGGTCTGCTCTGTCATTACTTCTTCTGTATTTTCAAAATTATTCTTATTCTCTTCCATGTGTCTGACTACCCCTTTCGCTTGTTTCATTTTATCATGCTTTTTTCGTCAGCACAACAGAAATCCCCGATTTCACAGAATCTGCATAACTTGACGCCCGTATAAGCAGTCTTAGAACGTAGTGCGGAACTGAAGCGAGACAGCGCGACGAGTGTGCATGCAGGCGGCAGTTCGGTGTGATCAGCGTAAACTTTACATGATCCGTCCCAGGGCCTGATAAATCCGGTTCAGCAGATTTCCCGGATAGTAGCTCATAGGAGGTTCTCCCGGGAAGTATCGGATCATCCGGTAAATGTAAAATACAAGCATGCCTGCCAGAAGCAGAATCAGCCATTTTTGAAGAGACCGGACCTCTTTTTGAAGCACGTATCTCCGGATTACAAATGCCGCCGCAAGAAACGCAATGCCGTATATAAACGGGTTCAGATACCATGCGTCCGCGAATTCACCCCGAAGGAGGCAGAACCCTGCTCTGGAAAGCCCGCATCCCGGGCATGGCAGGCCGGTGACCATGACAAAAGGGCAGGAAGAGTAAAAGAAGTTCCACGCAAGAAAAAAGTAAACCGCCAGCACAAGGATAACATACCGGATACTCCAAAGATCCGCTTTTATCATCCTGATGCTTTCCATTAGCCGTTTCTTTCTGCTCATTGATTCTTTCCTCTTCCTGCCCTCATGGGATCAGCGACTCTTTTCCGTCCCGGCTATCGCCAGACCATAGTCATCAGCTGATAATCTTCTTCGGACATTTTTCCGCGCATTTTCCGCAGTTTGTACACTTTTCCGGATCAATGTGTGCCACATTATTTGTAACAGTCACCGCGTCAAATTCGCAGACTTTTTCACACATCTTACATCCGATACATCCTACAGAACATACACTCATTACATCTTTTCCCTTGTCAAGGGAACTGCACTGTACAAGATGTTTCTGCTCATACGGTACAAGCTCAATCAGATGCCGCGGACATGCTGCCACACATTTTCCGCAGGCCTTACATGCTTCCTTATCTACAACCGCGATTCCATCCTGAATATGAATCGCGTCAAACGGACATGCTGCCACGCAGCTTCCTTCTCCAAGACATCCGAATGTACATGCTTTCGGTCCTCCGTTCTGCATCATGTTGACCATGACACAGTCCTTTGTTCCGGTGTACTTATAATTTTCTTTTGCCTTTTCGCATGTACCGGCACATTTCACAAAAGCAACCATCTTTGTCATCTCTCCTGCGTCCTGACCCATGATCGCTCCTACTTTCGCGGCAACCGGCGCGCCCCCTACCGGGCAGGCATTGACCGGAGCCTCTCCTTTGACAATCGCCGCCGCAAGCCCGGAACATCCTGCGTAACCGCAGCCGCCACAGTTGTTTCCCGGAAGCACCCCGGTAATTGCCTCTTCACGCTCATCAACTTCCACTGCGAACTGCTTTTCTGCGACTCCCAGGAAGACACCGATGAACAAACCTACACCGCCGACAATCGCGGCAGCAATGAGTATACCTGTCATAATCCATTTTCCTCCCTTAAATCAAACCTGAAAATCCAAAAAACGCAATGGACATCAGCGCTGCCGTAAGCAGAACAATCGGCGTTCCTTTAAATGATTCCGGCACGTCATTATGTTCTGTCTTCTCACGGATTCCTGCCATGATTACGATTGCGATTGTGAATCCGACCGCTGTCGCAAATCCATTTACCACACTGCTTAAAATGTTGTATTCATACTGTACGTTGTTCAAAGCCACGCCAAGTACTGCACAGTTTGTAGTGATCAGCGGCAGGTACACACCCAGCGCCTGATAAAGCGACGGCATGGACTTTTTCAGGAACATTTCCACGAACTGTACCAGCGCGGCGATCACAAGAATAAATACAATCGTCTGCAGATATTCGATATTCAACGGCTGCAGGATAAATTCATATACAACACTTGTACAGAAGGATGCGATCGTAATAACGAAAATAACCGCTCCGCCCATACCGGCCGCTGTTTCAATCTTCTTTGATACTCCAAGGAACGGGCAGATTCCAAGGAACTGGCTCAGCACGACGTTATTAACAAGTGCAGAACCTACTGCAATGATAAATAATTCTTTCATCTGTTCCCCCTCCTATTCCTTGTCCTGACCGGAAGAAAGTGAAGAAGCACATCCGCCGCAGGAAGCGCATCCGCCTTCCGCGCAGCCGCCCTGAGGCTTCACAACTTTCTTGCCTTTCTTTTCCATATTGTTCATGATCTTGTTTCTTGTGGCTACCAGCATGGATAACACGATAAACGCGCCCGGCGCCAGGATAAAGATCGTGATCGGTTCATAGGAGGACGGCATAATCTGGAAACCGAATACCTGGCCTGCTCCAAGGAGCTCTCTTACGATACCGATGCAGGTAAGTCCAAATGTAAATCCAAGTCCCATTCCAAGGCCGTCGAACAGAGACGGAATAATCGGGTTTTTGGACGCGTAGCTTTCCGCACGTCCAAGAATGATACAGTTTACAACGATCAGAGGAATGTAAAGCCCAAGCGAATCATAAAGGCTTGGCACAAATCCCTGAAGAAGGAACTGTACAATCGTTACGAAAGATGCAACGACTACGATAAACGCCGGGATACGGACTGAATCCGGAATGATTTTCCGAAGTGCGGAAATCATCATATTGGACAGTACCAGTACCACCGTTGTGGAGAGTCCCATTCCGATTCCGTTGATGGCGGAAGTCGTTACCGCAAGTGTCGGACACATTCCGAGCATCATGACGAAAGTCGGGTTCTCTTTGATAATACCATTATATAAACGTTCGACACATCTATTCATCTGCACTGCCTCCTAACACATTCTGATAATATCCAAGAGACGCATTGACCGCTCCTGTCACCGCTCTGGTAGTGATTGTAGCACCGCTGATGGCATCGATCTGTTCTCCCTCGCCTCCGTCTTTTGAGACATAGAAATGATCGGTCTGCTTGCCGGAATACTGCTCGTAGAATTCCGGTTCGGAAGCTTTCATACCAAGTCCTGCAGTCTCATTGATGGAAAGAATCGCGATTCCGTTTACTGTTCCATCATTCTGGATTCCAACGGACACCTGAATATCCCCGCCGTATCCGTTCGGGTCGGTAGCTGTGATCACGTATCCGATCGTTTCACCGCCCTGTTTTGCCTCGACTGCTTCATTGATCTCTGCACCGTCATCCACGCCTGCCGCCTTGACAGCTTCCGCCGCCTCTTTGGCATCTACCTCCAGGTCATCAAAGGAATCCGCATCCTCGAATACCTGTTTGTATGCTTCCTGCTTTGCCTGTTCCTGTGCGTTGGCAATCGGAGCCTTTGTAATCTCATATACCGCGCCGAGGGCCACTCCGGAAACAAGTGTGATAATTGTCAGGATAATTGTATTTTTAATAATCTTGTTCATTATTTCTCTCCTCCTTTACCAAATGGTTTTGGAAGAGTAACCTTCTCGATCAGCGGAACAAGGATATTGCCGATGATGATCGCATAGGAAACTCCCTCTGCAGATCCTCCGAAAAGACGGAACAGTCCTGTCAGGATACCAAGAAGGATACCATAAATAATCTGACCTTTCTTCGTGATCGGGCTTGTCACGTAGTCTGTTGCCATGAACCATGCGCCCAGCATGATACCGCCGCCGCAAAGGTGCGCGGTGATGAAGCTCCAGTCAAATCCGTGGCCGCCGAAAATTGTGATGAAGATCACAAATGTCACAAGATAGGATCCCGGAATTCTCAGATCAATGATTCCTTTCAGAAGAAGGATAATCGCACCGATCATGATCGCGATAACGGATGTCTCACCGATTGTTCCCGGGATCTGACCGATGAACATTTTCATTGTGTCTACGTTGGCAATGGAGCCGTCCGCACGCATGGTTGCAAGCGGAGTTGCCCCGGTTACACCGTCATATGTAAAGGATGTCATTCTTCCTGTGAAAGAAATCAGGAGGAAACATCTTGCAGCAAGAGCCGGGTTCATAAAGTTCTGTCCCAGGCCTCCGAAAAGCTGCTTGACAATCAGAATCGCAAATACGGCTCCCAGAATGCCCATCCACCATGGAGCGGACGCCGGAAGGTTCAGTGCCAGCAGAAGTCCTGTGACTGCCGCACTCATGTCTTTGATTGTCACTTTTTTATGCATCAGCTTCTCATAAAGATACTCCGTAAGCACAGCCGCTGCCACTGTCACCACGACAAGAATCCACGCATTCTGATCACGGAAATTCCAGATTCCAAAAAGGGTTGTCGGCAGAAGCGCGATGATCACCCACAGCATGATATTTTCTGTAGTGTCTTTGGCCCGTATGTGCGGAGATGCCGAAATATTAAACTGTTCGTTCACTTTGTCCACCTCTCACTTTCTACTTTTTCTTCCTGTTCGCCAGAACGGTCTTTCTCATGGAGCTGATTGCCTGCTTCAGCTGCCGTTTTGCCGGGCAGACATAGCTGCAGGAACCACATTCCATACATTCCACACCGAATTCTTTTTCAAATGCCGCCTCGTCATGACGCTCTGCATAATCTGCAAGTCTGGACGGGATCAGACGGCTCGGACATGCGTCAATACATCTGCCGCAGTTGATACATGCTGACGGCTCATACATTGCCACCTCATCCTTTGTCAGGCATAAAATCGATGAAGAAGTTTTCGTGACAGGAACATCCAGAGTAAACATGGCAAATCCCATCATCGGTCCTCCGGAAATCACTTTCTCAGGAGCCCCTTTCAATCCGCCTGCCGCCCTGATCAGCTCCTGCTGATTGATGCCAAGCGGAACCTTAAAGTTGCCCGGTTCGGCAATTCCATCTCCACTGACTGTCACAACACGGTCAATACATGGTCTTCCGTTGACTACCGCATCGTAAATGTGAATGATTGTCTCCACATTGTCTACGACACATCCAACATCCGCCGGAAGCATGGAAGAATTGATGGCTCTTTTTGTCACTGCATAGATCAGCTGGCGCTCACCGCCCTGCGGATATTTGGTCATCAGTCTGACCACTTCCATCCTCGGCTCACCGCTTGTCAGCTGTTCCAGCTTCGCGATACAGTCCGGCTTGTTATCCTCCACCGCAAAGATACCCTTTGCATTATCGAAAAGCTTCAGAATCACGCGCATCCCCTCTACAAGCTCTTCCGGATTTTCCAGCATTCTGCGGTAGTCGGCTGTAATGTACGGCTCACACTCCGCACAGTTTGCAATGACGTATTCGATTTTCTCCGGCTCCTTCGGTGAAAGCTTCACCCTTGTAGGGAATCCGGCACCGCCCATTCCGACAATTCCGGCCTCTGAAATCAGATTCAGAATCTCTTCTTTGGTAATCAGATCCAGCGATCTGGTATTCAGCCTTTCAGCTTCCGTATAGGTCCCGTCATTCTCAATAATAATGGACGAAACCTTTCCCCCGGTCGGTGTAAAGTACGGAGCAATCGCCTTCACCTTTCCGGAAACAGATGAATAGACCGGGGCAGAGACAAACCCTCCGGCCTCTGCAATCTTTTGTCCTTTCAGAACCTGATCTCCGACCTTGACAATCGGGGCTGCCGGAGCACCAATGTGCTGCGAAAGCGGAAAGACCAGATCTCCTTCAGGCATGACTTCGACAATCGCCTTGTCCTTGGCCAGACTTTTTCCATCATTCGGATGTATTCCACCCTTGAAAGTTAAAAGTCCCATCTTTTTTTCCTCCTCGTTCTTTTTTTAACATATGTAAAAACATGAAAAAATAGAGACTAAAGCAAGTAGCCTCTATTTTTACTCTGCAGCATTTATATATGCATCACAACCGGTAGTACTACTCTGCCTCTGCAACTTCCTCTTTTGCTTCCTCAGCAGCCGGCTCTAACGCTTTCATGCTTAAACTGATCTTCTTTTCTTCTTCGTTTAAATCAACGACTTTCGCTGTGATTTCCTGTCCGACTTTCAGAACGTCCGCAGGTTTCTCAACATGCGCTCTTGAAATCTGAGATACATGAAGGAGTGCGTCAACACCCGGTACCAGCTCTACGAAAGCACCAAAATCTGTCATTCTGGCTACTTTTCCTGTTACGACATTTCCCACTGCATAATCCTCAGCTGCGTGAAGCCATGGATTTGTCTCCGGGAATTTCAAAGATAATGCGATCTTTGTATCGTGAACATCTTTTACAAGTACTTTTACTGTCTCTCCTACATGGAACAGTTTCTTCGGATTATCGACACGTCCCCAGGACATCTCGGAAATATGAAGCAGTCCGTCTACTCCGCCGAGATCGATAAATGCACCGAAATCTGTAATATTCTTTACAACACCTTCTACTGTATCACCTGCATGCAGGTTTGCAAAAATCTCTTTCTGTTTTTCTGCTTTCTCAGCAACAAGAAGCTGTCTTCTGTCACCGATGATACGGTTTCTTCTCGGATTGAACTCGCTGATTACAAATTCAATCTCCTGTCCCTGATATTTGCTCAGGTCTTTCTCATATGTATCTGATACAAGACTTGCCGGGATAAATACTCGTGCTTCTTCAACAACAACACTCAGGCCGCCGCCAAGAATCTGTGTAACCGGCGCTTTGAGTACTTCTTTATTTTCGAATGCTTCCCTGAGTCTTTCATTTCCTTTTTCAGCTGCGAGTCTCTTGTAGGTCAGTAATACCTGGCCTTCCCCGTCGTTTACTTTTAAAACTTTCGCTGTCATGGAATCTCCAACAGATACAATGGTTGTCAGGTCTACGTTCGGTTCGTTTGTATATTCGCTTCTGGAAATAATTCCGTCTGCTTTGTATCCGATGTTCAAGATGATCTCATCCGGTTTCACATCGATTACTGTACCTTCTACAACCTCTCCATTGTGTATTGTCTTAAAAGATTCCTCTAACATTTGTTCAAAAGTTAAGTCTGACATTATTTTGAACCTCCTCAATTATATTATTGGGCGTGGATGCCCCTGCTGTAATACCTACTGCTTCCACGGACTTTAACTTTAATTGATTCATATTCAAATCGTCAAGAGTCTGTATGTAGTACGTATTTTCACATGCCTTCTTACATATTTCAAACAATTTCTGGGTATTGGAACTGTGTTTGTCACCGATCACAATCATCGCGTCCACTTCGTTTGCAATATGTTCAGCCTCTGTCTGACGCTCTTTTGTGGCATTGCAGATTGTATTTAAAACACTTATATCATACCTCGTTTTCATAAGAATTTCAACTAAATATTTGAATTTATTGTAATTAAATGTCGTCTGCGAGACAATACAGATTTTATTGTCTGACTCATCTTTTAATTCTGTATTCCCAAGGCAAAATTCCCTTGCTTCCGCCTCACTTTCGATCACGCTCACCCGGTTTCCGGCCCATCCGCGGATCCCTTTCACCTCCGGATGTTCCGGATTTCCGATGATAATAATGTACTTTCCTGCTTCGCTTTCCCGCTTCACAATATCGTGGATTTTTTTCACGAACGGACAGGTCATGTCCGTGTACCCGATGTTATTTTTTTCCAGAATATCATAAACGGTTTTTCCGACTCCGTGAGAACGGATAATGACATGTCCTTCCCGGAGCTCCATCAGCTCTTCTTCTGACCGGAGCACTTTGACCCCTTTCTTTTCCAGATCTTTTACGACCTCTTCATTGTGAATGACCGGACCAAAGGTATAAATATCCGGCACATTTTCTTCGCCGGCGTCCAGCCGTTCCTTTCGCTGCCGGGCCTGCTCGTAAACCGTGTCTACAGCACGTTTTACCCCAAAACAGAACCCCGCCGTTTTTGCGAGTTTAACTTCCATACTCTGTTCTCCTGTTTCTACCTATTATAATAAATCCAGCCAAAGCCGCCAGCAGAATTCCTGCCAGTGCTCCGGATGAATCAATCATCACATCCGTCACCATTCCTGCCCGTCCCGGGACAAAAATCTGATGAAACTCATCTGTCGCCGCATAAACTGTACTGATTCCCCACGCAGTCGCAATCATCCGCTTTCTGCTCCATGTGTCCTGACAACGGCATCTCATAAACACAAAAATGCCAAGAATGGCATACTCCGTCGCATGAGCCGTCTTCCTGACCGGATAATTGATTGCCTCTGCAAATGCCTCCTGCTCCTCTTCCGGCCATTCTTCAAAATCCTTCACAAAGATCTGGCCTACCATCCTGCCCACGAAAAGGCTTTCTTTAGAAGACTCGTCGGACGGCTGCGCCGAGAACAAAAAGATCACGACCATCCAGACAGCCACGAGGATTGTCCACATCCGTTTCTTTTCTTTCACACCCTGCTCCCCTTTATGTTTTTCTTCGTGTATTATATCGAAAAGCATATCCGGAAGTCAAGTAATGGGTGCATGGAGACGCTGGTCTGGATTTCAAAAAAATGATGATTTATTATTTATTGATTCCTTTTCAGATTTGGGATTGAATTGTTTCGGCATACTTGTCCAGAATTTTCTGCACTTCCTCTTCGGTCATTTCAAGTTCATCTGCGATCTGTGTGAGATCTTTACCTTTTGCCTGCTTTTTCTGAATTAATTCAAGAGTATATTCTTCGCGTCCCTCTGCGCGTGCTTCTGCGATTTCTTCCCACTTCTGCATATATTTCACTCCAATCTGTTCATTGGATTTGATCTGTTGCACGGCTCTCTGGATTTTTGTTACTTTTTCGCTACGGAACGTTTCTTCCTGCAGCTCATTGGTCTTTTCTACATAATTCAGAAATTCAATCAGTTCCGGCCTAATTTCTTCTTTGTTCTTTCCGTGGGTATTTAGGAAGATACGGGTAGCTCCATCCTGTATCTGAATTTCTTTGTCTTCCTCACAAAAAGCTTTGATTGTATACTGATATCTTCCTTTTCCAAACAGGTCAAAGGGCATAATCATGATGATATACGTATCATTTAACGCATTATAACTCTGCTCTCCCGGAACCAGCAGGGAACTGTCCAGCAGTCCCTGATAATACCTGCTTCGCTTTTCTAAGTCATCCCTCCAGTTTTGCTGCATTTCTGTATCATAGACATTTCCTTCTTCATCAACAGAATAGACATCCAGACGGATCGACTTCAGCCATGTGGCTGTCCTGATTTCTTTTTCTGTCTGTTCTTTGGAAAGCAGGCTGATATCCTTCCCTAAAATGATTTCCAGTACTTCTTTGCTGCATTCCTCATCTTCCATCAGCTCAGCAAACAGAAAACGGTCTAACAGTCTCAAATCCTTTAATGGTTTTATTTTGTTTTTCTTCATTTGTTTCTCCTTTTATTGTACCTAAATCTGCGAGGTAATTCAATTGATTAAATATGGAATTCTTTTTTGACGACCACTTCCTTTTTACACGTACTGCTTTTCAAAGCACAAATCTGTTTTTTGAAATGTTAATTTGGAATACTTCCCTGAATCGGGATGAATGAAAAAAGACATCCTGAATGATGCCAGATATCGTTTGTAAGTATACGCCTGAGCAACGCTCCTGTCAATAATAAAAGCGATCAAAAAAATAGATTATAATCTAAAAAATCAGATGACAATTTTTCTTTCGTTTTAGATTTATTTTTAGTTATTACGATATATCAAGTATACACAAGATTTATGTCGAAAAGGTTACAAAAAATTTGTGATAAGTTTTGTGTTTAACCGAATAACTATTGATTATTAGAGGAATGCTTTGTTGTAAGATATGTGTAATAAATATTTGATAAAATGTCATACTTTTTTCAAAGGGGACGTGTTCCGATGCATCGGAACACGTCCCCAACATTACAATAATTTAATTATTGGTTTGTTTTTTCAGCTGCCGCTTTCTGAGCCATCTTGTCTGAGAGTTCGTCTTCAAACTCGTTTTCACGTCTTTTTTGTCTGATGACGTGAACGACGAAGATCGCGATAATTGCAATCAATACAATCAGTGCCGGAATATCCCAGAAGCAGAAGCCTAATTTAGTGTGAACAAATTCATACATACTGTTTGCCTCCTTTTTCTGTCTACCTGTCTGCCTGAAGTTCTTCGTCATCGATGTCTTCAAGTTCTCTTCTTAATTCGAAGATTCTTTCCTGGCGTTTTTTGCGGTCGTGGGTATAAATCAGTTCCACGATCAGGGCCAGTAAGAGAAGGATGAAGTGAAGGATACAGCACTTGTGGTCATCGTCTTTGTCAAGATCCATGTTTCCAAGTGGTGTTGCATCTTCATCGATGGTTTCTGTGTCACCGTCACGTTCTACTTCATTTAAATTGTAGTCGTCTTCTGCCGGTTCTGCGTCATCTACTACAACGCCGTCCGCGTAAACGATTGGTGCTGTAGTTCCTGCAGCTGCCGGTGCTCCCGGTAATGCCGGTGTTGCCGGTGTTCCAGGGTTTGCAGGTGTTACAGGAAGTGTCGGTGTCGTCGGAGTACCAGGTGTCGTTGGTGTTGTCGGAAGTGTCGGCACTGTTGGTGTCGTTGGCTCTTCCGGTTCTTCTACCTGTGTATACTCTGCATGGATCACTGTATCACCCTGGATGTTCTGTCCGTCATGATCGAATCCGTCGAATTCGTATCCCGGAATTTCCGGTACTTCAATTTCATCAAGATCAACGTTTCCACCATGTGGAACTTCGATTTCCGTGATGACATCTCCATCCGGATCTACAACAGTTACGGTGTAGACATTGATATCAAAGTTTGCTGTCAGAACAGTGTCCTCATCGAACTGTGCTGTCCGTACAGCGTCCAGATCTGCAAATGTTCTTCCATCGCTTGCTGTCCATCCTGTGATGTGGTATCCGGTATCCGGTGTTGCCGTTACGTCTGCCTGTACGGAAACCGGCGCGTTTTCGCTGTAATTTCCATCGGCATCTGTACGTGTGATCACTTCTGTTGTCATTCCGGTTACAGTACCGTGGTCACCTGCTACAAAAGTAACAGTTACCTGGTATTTATCCGGTACGTTATCCGGGTTATCCGGATTTTCCGGATCGGTTCCGATTTCATCCAGTGTGTAGTATACATTGACAACGTTTGCGTCTGCATCCGTTGTAACTGTGTTTCCTGCACCTTCTACTCTGTCAAGAACGTAGTTCTGTCCATTATAGGTTACGGATGCGGTATCTGTGTACGGAATCTCTGCTCCAAAGGTTGCATTGTCGTTTACAACTGCCTGATCTTCGGCTTCTGTACCATCATAGAAGTAATGTACTTCAAAATGAAGGTCTGTTCTTCTTTCGAAGTGAGCCGTATAGGTTGCTGCTACATTCAGTCCGTTCACTTTTGCAGGTGCAAAGTGAGCTTCTGTGCTGACAACGTTTCCTTCTGCATCGGTCCAGTTCACGAACCGGTAACCGTCGGCTGCTGTTGCTGTAGATCCAGCTGCATTACCTGTTGCAGGTGCAAGGGATTCGTTTACAGGGTTTACGGATCCGCCTTCTGTTGCTGCGTAATTGATTACAACATTGCCATCCTCCGCGAAGTTTGCCGTGAAGACTGTGTCCTCGTCAAATTCTGCAGCGCGGATTGATTCTACGTTTGCAAAGTGCTGTCCATCCTGTGTTGTCCAGTCAACGAAATGATATCCGCTGTCCGGAGTTGCAGTTACTTCAGCCGCTGCTTTCACAGGAGCTTCTGTGCTGTTATCAGGACGTGTAACAACTTCTGCAAGCGTTCCGTCTACGGAGCCATGTGCTCCGGCAACATAGGTAAATGCTACCTGATATTTGTCAGCTGTACCATCCGGATTATCCGGGTTATCTGGATCTTCAGGATCGACACCCTTCTCATCCAGTGCATAGTAAACATTGATTATGTTTGCCGCTGCATTCGTTGAGATGGTCTTTCCTTCGCCATCCACTCTGTCAAGTACATAGTTGTGATCATTGTACTCTACCGGAGATTCTGACGTGTATGGAATTGCTTCGCCAAATACTCCCTCATCAGATACAACTGCCTGATCTTCTGCTTCCTCTTCGTCATAGAAGTAATGCACTTCGTAATGAAGGTCATTTCTCTTTTCGAAGGTTGCCGTAAAGGTCATATCTTCTGTAATTGCAACTTCTGTGGTCGGTGCTTCCGGTGCCCATGTCAGGCTGTCCTGTGCATAACCATCGTTTGCGGTTGCTGCTGCAATCTGTTCCTCTGTCAGATAGCCGGTTCCGTCTTCTGCCGGATTTCCGTCTGCATCCTTCAGAGTCACGACTGCTGATGTTCTGTCAAGTGTACCATTGACTACTGCATAAGTCACAGTTGCCTGATACTTATCCGGTACATTATCCGGATTGTCTGGATCTTCAGGATCAGTTCCCTTCTCATCCAGTGTGTAGTATACATTGACTACGTTTGCTGCTGCATCGGTTGTGATCTTCTTGTCTGCACCATCCACTCTGTCAAGTACATAATGATGTCCATTGTACTCTGCTGTAGCTTCTGCTGTGTATGGAATGGCTTCTCCGAAGACTCCATTGTCCGCTGCAACTGCCTGATCTTCCGCTTCCACTTCGTCATAGAAATAATGCACTTCGTAATGAAGGTCACTTCTTTCTCCGAATGTCGCTGTTAAGGTCATATCGCCTGTGATCGCATAGTCTACAGCCGGTGTTCCCGGTGTCCATGTCAGTGTATTCTGATCATAGCCATTTGCTGCTGTTGCCGTTGCGATCTGTTCCTCTGTCAGATAGCCGGTTCCGTTCTCTGCCGGATTGCCGTCTGCATCTTTCAGAGTTACAACTGCTGTGGTCTTATCCACGGTACCATTGACCGCTTCGTAAGTTACCGTTGCCTGGTACTTATCCGGTACTCCGTCCGGATTGTCTGGATTCTCAGGATCTGTTCCAATCTCATCTTTGTAGTATACGAACGTAACTGTAATGTCACGATCTTCTACTGTTACACTCTGAGTTGCCGGATATGCAGTATAACCGTCTACGCTTTCAGCTGTAAATGTTCTTTCTGTTCCGACAGCGATGTTTTCAACTGTATAGTCATTTGGTAACTCTACGTCTCCTTCTTCACCGTCTGCGAACTGATGAACCACGCTGATATCATAAACATCTGCTACTTCTGCCGGTACTTCTGGAGTCTGAGGATCTTCCCCATCCTTATCGTCTGCAACTGCCACGTTTGTGATTGTATTTCCACGATCTTCTTTCAGAACAGTGTATTCACAATCGATCGTAGCTGTTTCGCCCGGTGCAAGAGAATCTAATGTAACATTTTCTCCATCCACTTCTCCTTCTGCACCGTTAATGTCTCTGATCACAATATCGCCTGCTGCATTGAGCATATCAGTAACAAGAATATCATCCTGTGTTACGTTTCCTGCATTGGATACTGTAATCTGATACTGAATTGTATCACCAATCTGATACTCTTCTTTTGGTTCTACAACGCTCTTGCTGATAGAAAGATCTGGATTTTCCGGATCGGTCTTATCTTCTGTATTGCCAGGATCAATTTCCGGTTTTTCTTCTTCCTTGCCGTCAGCTGTTGCTGTTGCTTCATTTACTACACTTCCGTTATGGATATCTTCTTCTGTCACAACATAGTCTGCTTCAAATTTTTCGCTCGCACCCGGTGCAAGTGTTTCAATTGTCCACTCATCACCTGTGAGTTCATCTGTTACAACTACGTTCGTCAGTGTCAGATTTCCAGCGTTGGTTGCTACAATTTCGTAAGTAATCGTATCTCCAAGACCATAAGTTCCGTCTTCACCCGGATTACTTGTTGTGGTCTTTGTGACTGTCAGACGTGAATCTACCGGATCGGTTGGAACGGTTTCTTCTCCGTCTGTGTCAACCGGATCTTCTTTTGGATCTGTACCTTCTGCTGTTGCAACGTTTGTAATGGATCCATTCAGAATGTCATCTTCTGTAACAGTATATGTGGTAGTAAATTCTTCGCTTTCACCCGGTGCCAGAGAATCAATTGTCCATGCACCACCTGTCAAATCATCCGCCACATCGATATTTGTCACAGTCACGTTACCATTGTTTACCACTTTAATCGTATAAACAATTTCATCGCCAAGGTTATAAACACCATCTTCATCTGGCTGCGCTGTCTTTTCTACAAAAAGGCTTGGCTTCTTTGTGTCTGTCGGATCTTCCTTTTCACCAGGAGTTACCGGTACTTCCGGTTCGTCCGGATCCGGACTCGTTCCTTCTGCAGTTGCAGTATTTACGACAGTGCCTGCAAGAATATCTTCTTCTGTTACTGTGTATTCTGCTGAAAATTCTTTGCTTTCACCCGGTGCCAGAGTTTCAATTGTCCACTCATCATCCGTCAGCTCATCAGTTACAACTACATCTGTCAGTGTCAGATTTCCGTCATTCGTTGCAGTAATCTTGTAAGTAATAACATCACCTAAGCTGTAAACCTGATCTTCGCCCGGATCACTTGTTGTTACTTTTTCGATTTTCAGATGTCCTGCCGGATCTTCAATCTTGTCAACAGTATCTTCATCCTCAAATTTAGTCTCTTCATCACTGAAAGATGCTGTTACGGTATTGACAAATTCACCTGCAAGAATATCTTTTTCTGTAATCGTATAGGTTGCAGTCGTCGATACTGTTTTGCCTGGTTCTACTCCTTCAAATACAGACTGTTCCAGTGTCACGCCATCGATCTCATTAAGAGTAATGGTCTTTGTCTGGTCATAGATGTTTGTAACTGTTACAGTGAATGTAACGACATCTCCCGCTTCATAGATACCATCATCTGGTGCACCATGAGTCTTCTTCACAACATCTTCCGGATCAATCGGATCTTCTCCAGAACCGTCAGTTACAGTCAGAGTACCAATCTCTGGTGTTACTGTGTAGTTATTTTCCTTTGCAGTATATGTATTCTCACTTCCTGCCCAGGTCATAACATACGTGTTATCGGAGCTACCTACCCATGTCTGGGAACCTGTTACTGTAAATCCATAGGTTTCACCGTCAACAATGCCTTCCACCTTACCAGGTGCTGTTAATTCACTACCATCATATGTTTTAGATGCTGATTCAGTAGTAATTATTACTGTACGCTTTGCGATCGTGAACGGATCTGTTGCTGTAATCTCTACACAGTTGGCTGTCTCTTCCCATACGGCTTTGACGATGTAATCTCCGGCTTCTGTCGGTTTCGTCTTCGTATAGGTTTCATCTCCGGCTTTCGCCTCCTTGTAGTAATACGTCGGGTCACTGTAATCTCCGCCGGTTGTTTCTGCTTTCTCCTCTTTGGCTTCATCCCCATAGGTCCAGTCATCCAGCG
>NZ_NFLO01000022.1:0-62825 GCF_002160935.1 Drancourtella sp. An12
TCTGGGATGAAATGGCCGGGAAGAAGTATACAGATAAGCTGGAGATTCAGATCCTGGAGCTTCCGAAACTTCAGAAAAAGGCCAGCGGACCGGAAGATGTGATGGAGTGGATGCGTTTCTTTCGAGGACAGAATAAAGAGGAGCTGAAAGAAGTGGCAAAGGGAAATGAATATCTGGAAGGAGCATACGAAGATTTAGTAAAGATGAGCCTGGATGAGAAGAAACGTTTACAGTATGAGGCCAGGGAGAAAGCGATCCTGGATTACAGATCCAATATGGAGGGAGCCAGGAATAGGGGCTTCCAGCGGGGCATGGAGCAGGGCTTCGAGCGTGGAATTACTCAGGGAGAGCAGTCGATGCTGATTCAGCTTTACCGAAAGAACCGTCTGACGTTGGAAGAGGCGGCAGAAGAGGCAAAAATGCCAGTAGAAGAGTTCCAAAAGCTTGTGGAAAGCAAAGAGGAATAATATACATTTTTGCGGAAGGCGGTCTTCCGGTAGAAGATGTTGCGTGGGCATGTGACTGTTATGACGCAGCGCGGGAAATGCAGATCGGAACGTCTTTGAATCTCTGGGATATCCCGGCTATGCAGTAGTGTGCGGGTAGAAAAACAGCATGAAAAAGTGAAAAAGGATAGATTATCAGCACTCTTTTGGAAAGAGTGCTAATTTTCTATTGACTTTTTCAGATTCGAGTATTAAGATTACTGTTAGATGTGAAAAGAAGATATGCCGGCGGAGCTGAAAGTGCCATGAGAAGGAGTGCACCGCCGGCACGATATATGATGAAGGAGTGATTATCATGTCAGTAAAAAAAGGAAGTCTTTCCATCAGCAGTGAAAATATTTTTCCTATTATAAAGAAGTGGGTGTATTCAGACCATGACATTTTCTTCCGTGAGATGATTTCAAACGGATGCGACGCCATTACAAAGCTGAAAAAGCTGGATATGATGGGCGAATACAGCCTGCCGGAGGATTACAAGCCGGAGATTCACGTTGTAGTCAATCCGGAAGAGAAGACACTGAAATTCATCGATAACGGTATCGGTATGACAGCAGATGAGGTAGAAGAATACATCACCCAGATCGCATTTTCCGGTGCAACCGAGTTCCTTGAGAAATATAAAGACAAGACGACAGAAGACGATATGATCGGCCACTTTGGACTTGGATTTTACTCTGCGTTCATGGTAGCGGATGAAGTGCATATCGATACTCTTTCCTATAAAGAAGGAGCTGAATCCGTTCACTGGGTAAGCGAAGGCGGCACAGAGTATGAGATGCAGCCAGGCAATAAGGAAGGCGTAGGTACCGAGATTACTTTGTTCTTAAATGAGGACAGTTTACAGTTTGCAAACGAATACCGTGCAAGAGAAGTACTTGAGAAATACTGCTCTTTCATGCCGGTTGAGATTTATCTCGAAAAGGCCAATGCACCGACCGAGTATGAGACCATCGATGAGAGCGAACTGAAAGATACCGACGTCGTAGTAGAGCACATCCATGAAGATGCAAAGATGGAAGAGCGCGAGAATGAAAACGGCGAAAAAGAAATGGTAGAAGTTTCTCCGGCTAAAGAGAAAGTCAAAATCGAGAAACGTCCGGTTCCGATCAATGACATTCACCCGCTGTGGGCAAAACATCCAAACGAATGCAGCAAAGAAGACTACATCGAGTTTTACAGAAAAGTATTCCTGGATTACAAAGAACCATTATTCTGGATCCATCTGAATATGGACTACCCGTTCAACCTGAAAGGAATCCTGTACTTCCCGAAGATTAACACCGAGTACGATTCCATTGAAGGAACAATTAAGCTGTACAACAATCAGGTATTTATTGCGGACAATATCAAAGAGATCATTCCGGAATACCTGATGCTCTTAAAAGGTGTGATTGACTGTCCGGATCTTCCGCTGAACGTATCACGAAGCGCTCTGCAGAACGACGGATTTGTAAATAAAGTGGCTGACTACATTTCCAAGAAAGTGGCTGACAAACTGACAGGAATGTGCAACACAGATCTGGAAAATTACGAGAAATACTGGGACGATATCAGTCCGTTCGTAAAATTCGGATGCCTCAAAGACCAGAAATTCTGCGATAAGATGATGGATTCCATCCTCTTCAAGAACCTGGATCACAAGTATCTGTCCATGAAAGACCTGATCGGCGAAGCACCGGAAGAAACCGAAGAAGAAAAGACAGAAGATCAGAAAGCAGGAACAGCAGACGAGAAGAAAGAGCCGGAGAAGAAGACTATCTACTACGTGACAGATGAACAGCAGCAGAGCCAGTACATCAACATGTTCAAGAGCCAGGGCATGGATGCGGTCATCCTCTCCCACAATATCGACTCTCCGTTCATCACACAGTTAGAGCAGAGAAATCCACACATCCACTTCCAGAGAATTGACGCTGATGTCACAGATCAGTTCAAAGAAGAAGTGAGCGCAGAAGAAAAAGAAACATTCGACAAACGCGCAGAAGAAATTGCCGGTATCGTGAAAAAAGCGATGAACAACGAAAACTTAAACGTCAAAGTCGAAAAACTCAAAGACGAGAGCGTTGCATCCATGATGACCCTCTCCGAAGAGTCCAGAAGAATGCAGGAAATGATGAAGATGTATGGCATGGGCGGTATGGACGCCTCCATGTTCGGAACCGACACCACACTCGTACTGAACATCAACCATCCACTGGTACAGTACATCGAAAACAACAAAGACAACGAAAATATCAACCTCATCTGCCAGCAGCTCTACGACCTGGCAATGCTGTCCAACAAACCACTCAACCCGGAAGAAATGACAGCATTCATCAAACGAAGCAACGACATCATGATGATGCTCACAAAATAATTTTTTTAATTCAAAGGGGACGTGTTCCGATGCATCGGAACACGTCCCCTTTGAAAAATCTGTATTGCAATCTGTACCGTACAACTTTTGTGTTTGTGGTGTTTTTTACCTGTTTTCTTCGAATTCCAGTCCTTTTTGTGTGAATATTTTGGTTACCATGCTGTCCCATGTGTGTTCCAGGCTTTTGTCAAGTACAAATGTGTGGAAGGATGTTCCAGTGGTGCATGTGAGTCTGGTGCCGTCGAAGCGGAAGTTCAGATACAGGCCTTTAATGTCGCTGGTCTGGTATGGGAGTCCTTCGTTTTGGAGGAGGGACTCGATCTGGTCTGGAGCGAGGGAGAGAATGAAGTGGAAGCGTAATGGCGTCTGTTTTCCTTTGATGAGGGAGAAGCAGTATTCTCTTACCTGTTTCCAGCGGACGTAAGGCTCAGGGCTTTCATTTTCGGTGTCCGGATAGAATTCCGGGTGGTAGGTTCCGTCGATCTGGAAGGTGCAGTAGGTCGTGATTTCTCCGCTGATGAAGGAGAAATTGTCGAAGCGGCTGGACAACAGAAGGACGGACATGCAGTTTTTTGTATTCATGATATAGCTGACCATTCGTAAGCCTCCATGGTTTGTAGTTTCTTAATCAGTTCTTAATCGGTTCTGATCAGTTCCGATCTTTTCCTTGTATCAGTATACCAGAATCGTCATAAAAAAGATATAGTCTTGTTTCTAAGGGAGGAGCCGGATTTCCCTGAAATACCTCCCTTTTGCTTCGTGATCATGCTGTTCCGGCCGGTGGAATGTGTTTGGACATGAGGTCCAGAAAGAGATTCATCTGGGGTGTCACGTACTTGTGACGGTGGTAGGCGAGCTGGCTCCACATGATAATGTCGTTACATTCGGTGTCCAGTACGACGAGATCGCCCTGCTCCAGATAGTCGTGCACCACGTATTCCGGTAGAAAGGAGATCCCTTTGTTTTTCAGGAGAAACCGGGTGATCACGTCTGTATTTCCCACTTCCCAGAAGGGATGCAGTTCATAGCCTTTTGCCGCAAGAAGCTGTTCCATGGTGTAGCGGTAGCTGATGCCTTTTTCTGTCAGGAAGAGGGGCTCTTCCAGCAGGCGCTCGATGGGAATCCGGCTCTGTCCGGCGAGACTGGACTCGGCGGAGGCGACGAAGAAGATTTTTTCCGGGCGTTCGGATACTTTGATCCATTCCGGTGAATCATGCTTTTCGTCCAGAAAATACAAGATGTCAATATCGTTCTGCCGCAGCATCTGGAACAGATCCGGTACCAGGGCGGTGTGGGTGCTGATTTCCACATGGGGACACAGCTGGCTCATCTCCAGAATGACAGGAGGCAGCATACTGATGACGAGGGATTCACATGTGCCGATCCGGAGTTTCCCGGAAATCTGCTCCGGCTCCTGGGAAATGCGTTCTGCTTTCCGGACCGTATTGAGGATTTCCAGGGCGTGGGGCAGCAGGCGTTCTCCTGCCTGTGTCAGTTTGACCTGTTTGCCGATCCGCTCAAAGAGCTGGGCGTGCAGTTCGGTCTCGAGCTGTTTGATCTGCATGGTCACTGCAGACTGGGAATATCCAAGCTGCTCGGCTGTCTTGGAAAAGTTCTGTATTTCCGCGATTCGGACAAAGGTCATAAGATTTCTGATTTCCATATACAACTCCCTCCCTGGATAGTTCAAAAAAATTGATCGTTTTTATAAAATCTATGAATTTCAAAAATGATGAATTTTATGCTAGCATGGGTAACAGAAAAAGTCAAGGAGGGAAACTGATGTATCAGAATGTAAGAAAGCAAAACGAAGAGATCCGGGAACTGATGAATGAATTCAGCGCAAAGATGGTCGGATTTTATAATAATCTGCACACAAAGCCGGTGGGACGCCCGGTAGAAAAGGAGACATGGGAGCATCTGGAACACCAGCAGATCCCTGAGAACGGCCGTCCGTTAAAAGAGGTCTATGAGGAGATGCAGCGGGATATTTATTCCAATATTCTTCTGGCGCAGCATCCGAGAAGCTTCTCCTGTGTGCCGTCCACGGCATCCCTGCTTTCCTGGATGGGGGATGTGATGACCAATGCATATAATCCGCATGCAAGCTGTAAAATCAATGCGCCGACGGCAGATTTGGTGGAAAAGAAACTGATCCGCTGGATGTGTGACCGGGCAGGATATTGCGAAGAAGCCGGCGGCCTGTTTGTTTCCGGCGGTTCCATTGCGAACCTGACTGCAATGACAGCGGCAAGGGATACGAAACTGACGGAGGATCAGAGGAGCAATGCGGTTGTTTATCTTTCGGACCAGACACATGTGTCGGCGGCGAAAGGGCTTCATATGATCGGATTTGGAAAGAATCAGATCCGTATCATTGCTGCAGATGAAGAATTCCGCATGGACATGGACGCGCTGAAAGAGGCGGTAGCACAGGACCTCCAGGCCGGCAGAAAGCCGTTTGCGGTCATTGCCTCTGCGGGAACGACCAATACGGGCAGTGTGGACCCGATGAAGGAGATCGCTGCGCTTTGCCGGGAATATGATATGTGGATGCACGTGGACGGTGCTTTTGGAGCCTCAGCGCTTCTGTCCGGACAGTACCGGAAAAAGCTGGACGGAATCGAACTTTCTGACAGTCTGAGCTGGGATGCCCACAAATGGATGATGCAGACCTACGGATGCAGCGTGGTACTGGTGCAAAATCAGGACGCTCTGGTACGGAGTTTTGCGGCTCATCCGGAGTACCTGAAAGATGCGGAAACTTCGGAAGACAATGTGGAATTCTGGGATCTGGGACCGGAACTGACGCGCCCGGCACGGGGACTGAAGCTGTGGCTGACGCTTCAGACGCTGGGAAGCAGAGGACTTGGAAATGTGATTGACCACGGATGTGGTCTGGCGGAACTTGCGGAGCAGATTTTAATAGAAGAAAAAGAATGGGAAATCATTTCCCGCGCACAGCTTGGAATCATCAATTTCCGGTTTAAAGGGAACGGCACGAAAACAGAACAGGAACTGGATGTGATGAATCAGGAAATTGCCAGAATTGTTACGGAAAGCGGTTTCGCGCAGGTTTTCACAACAAAGCTAAAAGGGAAAAAGGTTTTGCGGATGTGTACAATCAATCCGGAAACAAGGGAAAAAGATATTCGCGATACGATAGAGAGGCTGATAGAAACAGCTGGAAAGGTACAGAACTACTAGATTCAGACAGGCGGACCGGAGAAGGACCGCCTTCTTTTCATTTCATGGGAAACTGCGTCCCTGCGCCGTCCCGGCGTTGACTTTTTGTCTTGTTGTAAGTAAGATAGAGGTAGCGCAAAATGAGATCAGGAGGTCAGATGACGATGAATGAAATAGAACGCTTGCTTACATTTACAAAGGAAGCGGTTTCCCCGTTCCATACGGTGGAGGCGGCGGGAAAGCTGCTGGAGGAGAAGGGATTTTCCCCGCTTTCCTGGAAAGAGGAATGGCGTCTGAATCCGGGCGGAAAATACTATCTGATTCACCACGGATCTTCCATCTTTGCATTTACCATCGGAAAAGACGCAAAGAAGGAGCAGGAGATACGGATGGCGGCAGCCCATGGTGATTTTCCGGGATTTCGGATCAAACCGGATCCGGATATGAAGGCAGAAGCGTATATCAGGCTGAATACGGAGCCTTATGGAGGGGTGAATCTGGCGAGCTGGCTGGACCGTCCGCTTTCAGCAGCGGGACGTGTGGCAGTCCGCGGGAAAGATGCCTTTCATCCGGAAATGCGGCTGGTAGATTTTGAAAAACCGGTTCTGACGATTCCGAATATTGCTATTCATCTGGATCGTGAGATGAATAAAGGAAGAGAATTAAACCGTCAGACCCAGATGCTCCCGCTTGCAGCCATGGGAACCGGAGTGGAAGAGAAGGGATTTTTTAAGAAATACCTTGCGAAAAAGCTGGATGTAGCGGAGGAGGATATTCTGGAATATGAGATGAATATCTACAATGCGGATCCGGGAGAGCTGATTGGATTTGAAGAGGAATTTGTATCCGGACCGAGACTGGATGACCTGACCGGAGTGCTTGCGATTCTGGAAGGTCTCTGGGACGGCGAAAGAACGGGCGGCATCAATCTTGGAATCGTGTTCGACCATGAGGAGATCGGAAGCAGCACCAAGCAGGGAGCCGGATCGACGCTGCTTCTTCTGCTTCTGGAGAGAATTGTGACAGCTCTTGGATGGGACCGGATGGATCTTCTGAGAATGCTGGAGGATACGATGCTGCTTTCTGTGGATGTAGCCCACGGTGTACATCCGAATTATCAGGAAAAGGCGGATCCGACGAATCATCCGGTGCTGAACGGGGGATTCTGTATCAAGGAAGCTTCTTCCCAGAGCTACGCTACGGACAGCGAAGCGATTGCCATTGTACAGGCACTCTGCGAGGAAGAAAAGATTCCGTACCAGAAATTTGTAAACCGCTCGGACGGAACCGGCGGCGGAACACTGGGAGCGATTGCGTCCGCCTTGGTACCGGTGCGGACCATTGATATCGGCGTGCCGCTTCTTGCTATGCATTCCAGCAGGGAACTGATGGGAAAGAAAGATATGAAAGCGCTGACTTCCTTTATCCGCACTTTCTTTTCAGCGGAATAATGGAAGATGAGAAAGAGAAAAGGGGAGAAAACAGGATTTTGAACAGCCAGATCGAACGACAGTTTCAGGAACGTTCCAAAAGAGAAGCCTTACGTCTGAATAAATTTTTGAGCGAAGCAGGGGTCTGCTCCCGCCGGGAGGCGGACCGTCTGATTGAAGCCGGCCGGGTGACCGTGGACGGGAAAAAGGCCGAAACAGGTATGAAGATCACGCCGGGACAGGAAGTCCGGGTAGACCAGAAACTGGTGAAACCGGAGGAGGAAATGATTGTCCTTGCGGTCAACAAGCCAAGGGGAATTGTTTGTACGGAAGAGAAGCGGGAGCCGGACAATATTATCCGCTTTCTCAATTATCCGACCAGAATCACGTACGCAGGCAGGCTTGACAAGGATTCCGAGGGACTTCTTCTGATGACAAATAACGGGGATATTATCAATAAGATGATGCGGGCAGGCAATTATCATGAAAAGGAATATCTTGTTACGGTGGACAAACCGGTGACAGAGGAATTCCTGCAGCATATGGCCCGTGGAGTTCCGATTCTTGATACGGTGACAAGACCATGTCAGGTAAAGAAAGAGGGGAAAAAGACCTTCCGGATTGTCCTGACACAGGGACTTAACCGTCAGATCCGCCGGATGTGCGAGGCACTCGGCTATAAGGTCGTGACGCTGAAGCGTGTGCGGATCATGCAGATCCGCCTTGGAGATTTAAAGCCGGGGCAGTACCGGCCTCTTACAGAGCAGGAGCTTGCAAGTCTGGACCGGATGCTGGAACACTCTTCCAACATGCCGGAGCGTGACCGGAAGAACCGGGAAAGAAAAGAGAACAGGAGACAGAAACCATGACAAAAATACAGGGAAGCATAGAAGAAAAGAAGCAGAGGATGACCGAGCTTGTCGATCTGTTGAATGAGGCAGGACGCGCCTACTATCAGGAAGCGCGGGAGATCATGAGCAACTTTGAGTATGACAGGCTTTATGATGAACTGCTTTCGCTGGAGGAGGAGCTTCAGACGACCCTTGCGGCAAGCCCGACGGTGCATGTCGGATACGAGGTAGTCAGCGAGCTTCCAAAAGAACGGCACGAGCGTCCGATGCTCTCTTTGGACAAGACCAAGGAGGTGGGCCGTCTGAAAGAATTTCTGGGAAACCAGACTGCCCTGCTTTCCTGGAAAATGGACGGGCTTACGATTGTCCTGACCTACCGGGACGGGGCGCTTTTTAAGGCGGTCACCAGAGGAAACGGAGAAATCGGGGAGGTTGTTACCAACAATGCCCGGGTGTTCAAAAACATTCCGTTAAAGATTCCTTATCAGGGAGAACTGATTCTCCGTGGCGAGGCGGTGATCCGTTATGATGATTTTGAACGGATCAACGAGGAAATCGAAGATGTGGATGCGAAATACAAAAATCCGCGGAATCTTTGCAGCGGTTCCGTGCGTCAGCTGAATAATGAGATCACGGCAAAGCGAAATGTCCGCTTTTATGCCTTTTCCCTTGTGCGGGCGGATGGCGTAGACTTTGAGAACTCCAGAAAACGCCAGATGGAGTGGTTAAAAGAACAGGGCTTTGAGACTGTAGAATATCATATGGTAAATGCAGGCACGATCGAGGAAGAAGTGGCCTGGTTTGCGGATCAGATTCAGAAAAATGAAGTGCCGTCCGACGGGCTGGTGCTTCTGTATGACGACATTGCTTACGGCCAGTCTTTAGGAAGTACTGCCAAATTCCCCCGGGATTCCTTCGCTTTTAAATGGGCGGATGAAATCCGGGAGACGACGCTTCGGGAGATCGAGTGGAGTCCGTCCAGGACAGGGCTGATTAATCCGGTGGCTATTTTCGATCCGGTGGAGCTGGAGGGAACGACCGTTTCCAGAGCCAGCGTCCACAATATCAGCATTATGGAGGAACTGGAGCTGGGCGTCGGGGACCGGATTCAGGTGTACAAGGCCAATATGATTATCCCGCAGATCGCGGAAAATCTGACCAGAAGCGGAGTACGGGACATTCCGGAAACGTGTCCGGTGTGCAGCGGGAAGACTGAGGTCCGGCAGATCCTGAATGCGAAAGCGCTCTACTGTACGAATCCGCAGTGTCAGGCAAAACAGATCAAGGCATTCACCCTTTTTGTCAGCCGGGATGCCATGAATATTGACGGGCTTTCTGAGGCGACCATGGAAAAGCTGATCGGAAAGGGATTCATCCACGAGTTTGCGGATATCTACCACCTGGATGAACACCGGGAGGAGATTCAGGGGATGGACGGTTTCGGAGAAAAGTCCTGCCAGAATCTGCTGGACAGTATTGAAGCGTCCAGAGAGACGACACTTTCCAGGCTGATCTACGCCCTTGGTATTGAAAACGTGGGGGCGGCCACGGCAAAACTGATTTGCAGACAGTTTGATGACGATCCGGAAAAGATTGCCGATGCAGACCGGGAGGCATTGAGCCGGATTCAGGGAATCGGGGATGTTATTGCCGGAACATTTACAGAGTATTTTCAGGATCCGGAAAAGAGAGCCCGGTATGAAAATCTGTTAAAGGAAGTTCATCTGCAAAAGGAAGAACGGCAGGAGCAGCAGAGCTTTGCCGGAATCAATTTTGTCATTACCGGATCGGTTACACATTTTAAAAACAGAAACGAAGTCAAGGAAGAGATTGAGAAACGGGGCGGTAAGGTGACAGGTTCTGTAACATCCAAAACAAACTACCTGATCAACAATGACACCGAATCCACTTCCTCCAAAAACCGGAAGGCGAAAGAGCTCGGAATTCCGATTCTTTCGGAGGAAGATTTTCTGGATATGCTGAAAAACGAGGGATAAAAATGGAAAATCATGCAGAAAATAAAATAGAAGCGTACCTGCCCTTCTGGGAGAGCCTGACTGAGCCCCAGAAGGCGAAGATCCGTTCGGAGGCAGTGCAAAAAACAGCCGGAAAAGGAGAAATTGTCCACCGGGGAAGCGGTGACTGCCTGGGATTTCTGATTGTAAAAAGCGGGCAGCTAAGAGCCTATGTGGTCTCGGAGGAAGGAAAGGAGATCACGGTATACCGGATGTTTGAGAGGGATATGTGCCTTCTGGCGGCAAGCTGTATTTTCCGGAACATTGATTTTGAGATCTGGATGGAGGCGCGGGAGGAAACGACCTACTGGGTCATCCCTCCGGTCGTCTATCAGGAGCTGATGGATACGTCTCTTCCGGTCATGAAATATACAAACGACCTGATGGCGGAGCGGTTTTCCGACGTCATGTGGACGATGGAGCAGATCCTTGGAAAGAGTGTGGACAAGCGTCTGGCAGCACTGCTCATCGAGGAAGCCCAGAATACCGGGGAGGAGGAATTTTCCCTCACCCACGACCGGGCGGCGAGAGAGCTTGGAACGGCGCGGGAAGTCGTCACAAGGATGCTGCGGTATTTCCAGCAGGAGGGGCTTGTGCTTCTTTCCAGAGGAAAGGTCCGGATCCTGGACCGGGACCGCCTTTATGCGCTGGCGGAGGAGAGTCTTCGATAAAAAAGCGGCCGGCTTTGTGACTTTGTTACGGAAACAGGTGGGAAATTGCGTATAATAGGAGACAGAAACAAGGAAAACAACAATTCACAGGAGGAATAATAGATGGCAGAAGTAATGACAATCACACAGGAAAATTTTGAAGCGGAAGTATTAAAATCCGAGAAACCGGTATTAATTGATTTCTGGGCAGAATGGTGCGGACCATGCCAGACCTTTATCCCGATCATCCATTCCTACGCAGAGAAGACGGACGCGGTAAAAGTCGGAAAGATCAATGTGGATGAAAACAGAGAGCTTGCAAAGCAGTTCCGGATCCTGAGCATTCCGACAGTCATGCTGTTTCAGAACGGCGAATCCGTAAAACGCCATTCCGGAGTCCTGATGGAGGACGAATTAAAGGCGTGGGTGGAAGAGTAAAGCATCAGTTTAGAAAAACTTTACTTGTCCGAACGGGACATCTGGGCTATAATATCTTCTATAAAATTCTATAAAATCAGTATAGAAGGGGTTTTAGCAAATGTCAGATGAAAAGAATACAACGATCGACGAAGTGAACACAGATGACCAGAAACTCGAAGAGACTGTCAAAGGCGTTGTAGAAGATACGTCAAAAGATGACAGCGAATATGAAAAACTCTGCTCTATCTGCCACCGCCCGGAAAGCATTACGGGAAAGATGATAGAGCTTCCGAATAATCTGTATGTCTGTCCGGATTGTATGCAGAAGAGCTTTGATATGATGAATAACGGACAGATCGACTTAAACCAGCTGATGCGGATGCCGGGTGTTCAGATTCTGAATATGCAGGATCTGGAAAACATGATGCCGAAGCAGCAGAAGGTAAAGAAGAAAAAAGAGAAGAAAGAAGAAAAGCCGGAGCTGGATCTTCACAATATTCCGGCGCCGCACAAGATCAAGGCAAAGCTGGATGATTATGTGATCGGCCAGGAGCAGGCAAAGAAGATTATCTCGGTAGCGGTTTACAACCACTACAAGAGAGTGGTGACCGATACGATGGATGACATCGAGATCGAAAAGTCCAACATTCTGATGCTTGGACCGACCGGTTCCGGTAAGACATACCTTGTCAAGACACTGGCAAGGCTTCTGGATGTACCGCTTGCCATCACGGATGCGACTTCCCTTACAGAGGCCGGATATATCGGTGATGACATCGAAAGCCTTGTATCGAAGCTTCTGGCGGCAGCCGATAATGATGTAGAGAAGGCGGAGCGGGGAATTATCTTCGTAGATGAGATCGACAAGATTGCCAAGAAGAAAAATACAAATCAGAGAGACGTCAGCGGCGAATCCGTACAGCAGGGAATGCTCAAGCTTCTGGAAGGAAGCGATGTGGAGGTTCCGGTAGGAGCCAACAGCAAGAATGCGATGGTACCTCTGACTACGGTCAATACGAGAAATATCCTCTTTATCTGCGGCGGAGCCTTTCCGGGGCTTGAGCAGATTATCAAAGAGCGGCTCAATAAGCACTCCTCCATCGGCTTTATTGCAGATCTGAAGGACAAATATGACAACGACAAAAATCTGCTGTCAAAGGTGACGGTGGAGGATCTGCGAAACTTCGGAATGATTCCGGAATTTCTGGGACGTCTCCCGGTGATCTGCACATTGCAGAGCCTGGATCGGGATATGTTCGTCAAGATCTTAAAAGAGCCTAGAAACGCGATCCTCAAGCAGTATCAGAAACTCCTTGCTCTGGATGAGGTGCGTCTGGAATTTGAGGATGACGCGCTGTACGCCATTGCGGAGAAGGCAATGGAGAAGGATACCGGAGCCAGAGCGCTGCGTGCCATTATCGAAGAGTTCATGCTGGATATCATGTATGAGATTCCAAAGGATGACAGCATCGGAGAAGTGATTATCACAAGGGACTACATAGAGGGAACCGGCGGACCGGTGATCCGGCTCAGGGGCCAGGAAGTGCCTCCGCTGCTTGAGAATAATCCGGTACAGGAGTCCGGTCTTTAGAAAAATGAAATAAGTAATATGGGACCTGCATATACTTACAAAAAGTATATGCAGGTTTTTTGATGGATGTAGAACAGTGCAGGGAAGCGGTTTTGTCGGAAGAATATCGGGATTTTATGTTCACAGACCGCTTTTTTTCTTTACTCAGGGAAGGCACCTATCTGACACAGCCGGCAGGAACTTTGTATCAGAATGTGTATCTGCCGCGCTCTGAGGCAGAGCGTTTTCCGGAAAATGATATTCCTTATTATTCCATTCCAAAGTGTTTCACGCCGCTCGATATGGGGGCCTTAAATGCTGCCGGGATTACGACAGTACAGAATTATCCGGGACTGGAGCTGAAAGGGCAGGGGATGCTGATCGGATTTCTGGATACCGGGATCGATTATCCCAATCCGGTGTTCCGAAGTCTGGACGGATCCACCCGGATTCTGGGGATCTGGGACCAGACCATTCAGGACGGCAATCCGCCGGAAGGATTCTGCTATGGAAGTGCCTATACAAGAGAAGATATTAACAAGGCACTGCAGCAGGAAGATCCGTTTGCTTTTGTGCCGACAAAAGATGAGGACGGGCATGGAACCTTTACGGCAAGCGTGGCAGCAGGAAGCGCCAATGTGGAGAACCAGTTCGTGGGGGCTGCGCCGGAGGCGATGATTGCCATGGTGAAGCTGAAACCCGCAAAACAGTATCTGCGGGAGTATTATTTTATCCGGGAAGGGGCCTTGGCCTATCAGGAGAATGATATGCTTGCCGGACTTTACTATTTAAACCGGCTGGCGCTGAAATATGACCGGCCGCTTGTACTCTGCGTGCCCCTGGGGGGCAGTCTTGGAGGGCATAACGGGACGGCGCCGGTATGTGAGGAACTGGAATTCTATGCCGGTCAGAAAAACCGCGTAGTTGTGACAGGAACAGGAAACGAGGCGGATAAGCGGCATCATTATCAGGGAGAGACCAGCGGACAGAAGGAAAGGGAGATGGTGGAACTTCGGGTCGGGCCGGGAGTACGGGGATTTCAGGCGGAAATCTGGACAGACATTCCGGATGTTCTGGCAGTCTCATTATACTCCCCGTCCGGGGAGCAGATTCAGAAAGTTCCGATCCGTCAGAACAGTAGAAATGAATACCGTTTTCTTCTGGAACAGACAACGGTTATTATAGACTACCGTCTCCTGGTAGAGCGGACGAATTCGGAACTGATTATTCTGAGATTTATCAATCCGGCAGAAGGAATCTGGAAAATCGGTCTGGAACCTCTGCAGAGTATCGACGGGCTTTTTCATATCTGGCTTCCGGTTTCGGATTTTCTGACGGGAGAAGCCTATTTTCTGAGGTCAAGTCCGGACGAGACGATTCTGGAGCCGGGAAGCACACCGTCAGCTATTACCGTTTCCTTTTATAACTGGGAAGAAAATTCGGTTGCGGTTCAGTCCGGCAGGGGCTATACTAGAAACAGGATGATCAAGCCGGAATTTGCCGTTCCGGGCGTTAATGTGACAGGGGCTGTTCCGGGAGGAACCTTTACGGAGAGGTCCGGTTCCAGCGCGGCGAGCGCTATTGCGGCCGGAAGCGCGGCGCTTCTCTTGCAGTGGATTATACAGGATCAGAAGTCTCAGGCATCCTCGGCTCAGGTGAGGAATATTCTTATTCTTGGTACAAGAAGGATTCCTGGAAACGAATATCCGAACCGGCAGTGGGGCTATGGTACGATGGACCTTTACCACACCTTTGAAGAGATACGGCAGTTATAAAGGAGGAAGAAACAATGGATGATTTTTTTAGCGAACTTGGGAAGAAAATTTCAGAGACTGCAGATATTGTAGGAAAAAAGACCAATGAGATCCTGGATACGGAAAAGCTGAAAAGCCGGATCCGTACTCTGGAACGTGCCAATGAGCGGGACTATATTGACATCGGCAAGTCCGTCTATGAGAAGTTTCAGGAGAATGAGGTGACAGATGAGTCATGCATTGAGTTCTGTGAAGCGATTGAGAAAAGACAGGAGCAGATCGAAGACCTGAAAAAGGAGATCGACCGGATCAAAGGAGAATAAATGCGGATGAAGAAATGGATGACGGGATTTGCGGCCGTTCTTCTGGGTGCAGATCTCTTCTGTAAGTACCGTACGGAACAAAAAGCCGACGGAGAGAAAGAAAAAGAGCTTTTCGGAGGGAAAGTGCTGATCCGCAAGGTACACAATCATGGATTTGCCCTGAATGTGTTAAGCGGAGAGGACCGGATTGTAAAGGGAGGATCCCTTCTTGCCGGAATCCTGCTGCTTTGTTACCATGTGAAGCTGTTTTTTTCTAAAAAAGGAACATGGAAATTTGCAGGGACATCCTTGATGCTTGCCGGGGCGCTGAGTAATCTATACGACCGTTTCAGGAGAGGCTATGTGGTGGATTACATCGGATTTGCGGCGGCGGATCCGCAGATACGAAAGATTACGTTTAATATCGGAGATTTCTGCCTGATGGCCGGGGCTGCCGTTCTTGCAGCCGCCCAGGCCGCCAGATCAGTCACAAAAGAAATCCGGAAAGAGGTTAAGAAGCAGAGAAAAACTCTTTAATCTGACCATGAATAATTTCCATCAGCCGGGTGCGGGATTCTACCGCCGCCCAGGCAACATGGGGTGTGATCAGAAGTTTTTTACTGTCTCTGATATCAAAGAGGGGATTGTCAGCTGACATCGGTTCCTGACAAAGTACGTCAAGACCGGCCGCGGCGATGGTTCCCTTTTTTAATGCGTCCGCCAGATCCTGCTCCACAACGATCGGTCCCCGTCCGAGGTTCAGCAGGATGGCGGATGATTTCATCTTTTCGAGAGCTTTTGCATTGATCAGCCCTTCCGTATTTGAATTCAGAGGGGCGTGAATGGAAATAATATCGGAGGTGGATAATAAAGTGTCAAAGTCCACCTGATGATAGCCTTCCTGCTCCGGGCTGCCTGAGGTAGAATAGTATACAACGTCCGCACCAAAACAGGAGGCAATATCAGCTACCCGGCGGCCGATGTTTCCAAGTCCGATGATGCCGAAGCGCATGGAGCAAAGTTCATGAAAGTGCTCGGCAAAATGGGTGAAGATCCGGTCGTTGATATAGCTGCCTTCCTTGACATAGTCATCGTAATAGCGGAGCTTTTCCAGCAGGTAAAAGAGCATGGCAAAGGTGTGCTGCGCAACGGATTCGGTAGAATAGCCGGCCACATTGCGCCAGGCTATCCCACGGCGTTCCAGATAGTCTTTATCCAGATTATTGGTACCAGTGGCGGTGACGCAGACCAGCTTTAAATGGGAAGCGTTCCCGATGGTTGTTTCGTTGACGGGTGTTTTATTGACAATCAGAACATCAGCGTCCTGAGTCCGTGCAGATGCTTCCGAAGGTGTCGTGAAGTCGTGATAGATCACTTCGCCCAAGTCTTCAAAAGCGGACAGATCGATATCTGAGCCGATGGTTTTGGCATCCAGAAATACAAGTTTCATGAAAGAGCCTCCTTATTATTTCTTTTTTTTCATTATAGACAGAACGAACGGAAAAGTAAAGAAAAGGGGTTGACAATAAATCAGAAGAAATAGTATACTAATCCTCAGAAGAGCATTTGCGAATTATACTAATAGTTTGCAGATGTTATTTTTTTGGAAAAAAGAGAGTAAAACTGCGGAAAGGAGAATCCAACATGAAGAAACTGGATACGAAGAAACTTGGAATTGACATACTGATTGATATTGTCGGGGGAATTCTGATTGCAATTGGAACATACAACTTTGCCGCCATGGCGAAATTCCCAATGGTAGGATTTAACGGAATTGCTTTGATTTTCTATCATTTGTTTGGACTGCCGATCGGTACGGTTGCGATGCTTCTGAATATCCCGGTTGCCATTGCGTGCTTCCGGATCCTCGGAAAAGACTTTTTTATCCGCTCCATCCGGACGATCATCATTACGTCCGTGATCATGGACGTTGTTGCGCCGATGTTCCCGGTATATACCGGAGACCGGATGCTGGCAGCAATCTGTACGGGTATTTTCTCCGGTCTGGGCTATGCCCTGATCTACATGAGAAATACATCTACAGGAGGATCGGATTTCATCATGCTTTCTATTAAGGCGTTGAATCCGCATCTGTCTCTTGGAAAGATTTCATTTGCGCTGGAAGCGATTGTTGTTCTTATTGGAACAATTCTTGTTTCGAAAGATATTGACAGCCTGATCTACGGTATGATGATCAGCTTTATTCTCTCAGCGGTTGTGGACAAGGTAATGTACGGAATTGATTCCGGAAAGATGTCTCTGATTGTGACAGACTTTCCGGTAGAAGTGGCGGCACGGATCGACGAAGAAGTCGGACGGGGAAGCACGTTCTTAAAGGCAGAGGGAAGCTATTCCCATATTCAGAGAGATGTTGTACTCTGTGCATGCAACAATAAAGAAATGTACGGAATCCGTAAGGTTGTAAAGGAGATTGACCCGAAGGCATTTATCATCATCGTGGAGTCCAACGAAGTACTTGGAGAGGGATTCAAAGCCCACTAAAGCCCGGGACATGTAGGAGAAAACAGAAACGGCAGAGATCATTCAGGTCTCTGCCGTTTTTTTTCGTATCTTTTATTTCTGTTCTGCGTAAAGCTTTACGATTTCGACTACTACATCGGTTGCAAGATCCATTCCCTCTACTGTGATATGTTCATATGGTCCGTGGTATGCGTGTCCGCCGGTACCAAGGTTCGGGCAAGGAAGTCCTTTGAAGCTTAACTGGCATCCGTCTGTGCCGCCGCGGATCGGAAGAATCTGAGCCGGAACATTGGCACGTTCACAGGCAGTTTTCGCATTCTCAATGAGGTGCATGCAGTCCTTGATAATGGTGGACATGTTCTTGTACTGCTGTGTGATCGTCAGTTTTACTGTGCCTTCGCCCCATTTTTCGTTCAGGTCTTTTTCGATCAGACGAAGTGTCTGCTGGCGTGCTTCAAACATGGAAGCGTCATGATCTCTGAGGAAGTAGTGGAGTTCCGCCTTTCCTACATCTCCGCTCATGGAAACAAGATGGTAGAATCCTTCATATCCTTCAGTTCCACGAGGTGTCTCGCAGCCCGGAAGCATGTTGTTGATTTCCATGGCAACAAGGCTTGCATTGATCATTGTATCCTTGCTGGATCCCGGATGAACGGCAAAGCCCGTGATTTCAAAGTCTGCTTTGCATGCGTTGAAGTTTTCGTACTGGATTTCCCCTTCTCCGTCTCCGTCCAGAGTGTAGCCGAAGTCCGCGTCGAATTCCTCTACATTGAAGTGGGAAGCGCCGGTTCCGATCTCTTCGTCCGGTGTGAAAGCAACACGGATCGCTCCATGAGGAATGTTTTCTTCTTTGATGCGTTCGATCATGGTCATGATTTCGGCAATGCCGGCCTTGTCATCTGCTCCGAGTACTGTCGTGCCGTCTGTTGTGATCAGAGTACGGCCTTTCAGTTCCGGAAGATGAGGGAAGGCGCTGACTTCCAGTACACGGCCGCTGTCGCCAAGCACAACGTCTCCGCCGTCATAGTTTTCATGGATCACCGGAACGATGTCATGGTCGCAGAAATCGGAAACCGTGTCCATGTGAGCGATGAATCCCATCTTCGGGCAGTTCTCGTAGCCCGGAGTTGCCGGGATCTTTCCGTATACATAGCACTGATCGTCCACATGAGCCTCCACGCCCAGCTCTTTCAGTTCGTCTACCAGGATGTTCGCGAGATCAAACTGGCATTTGGAAGATGGAACAGTTTCGCTGTTCTCATCGCTTGGTGTCCTGACAACGACGTATTTTAGTAATCTTTCATAAGCTTTCATTGGAATTCCTCTCCTTTATTGTAAATTTTCCTATATCCCATTATAGCATTTTTTACAGGATGTACAAGTCCCGAAAATCCGGAAGGACACTTTGGAGGGAGAATTGTAGGGAAAAAATAGGGAAAGATGTAGTATAATAACGCTGAAATGATATGGAAAAGAAGAGGAAAAGAAAATGGAACGACTTTTGATTGTAGATGATGAACCGGGAATCCGGATGCTTTTAAAAGATTATTTTGAAATGATGGGATATGAAATACGGACGGCCGAAAACGGACGGGAGGCGGTCCGGTGTGCCGGGGAGCAGCCGGATCTGATCCTTCTGGATATTAATCTTCCGGATATGGACGGAATGACGGTGTGCCAGAAAATCCGGGAAACAGTACGCTGTCCGATTGTCTTTTTAACGGCAAAGATTGAAGAGCAGGACCGGATCAACGGGCTGCTGTCCGGAGGAGATGATTATATAACCAAACCGTTTTCCATCGATGAACTGGGTGCCAGAGTAATGGCCCACCTGCGACGGGAAAAGCGGGGGCGGCAGGAGAAAGAGGAGGCGCAGAATCAGGGCCTTGCCATCCGGTACGATGAGCGGAGTGTCCGCTGCAACGGGGAGGAGATTCGTCTGACAAGAACCGAGTTTGACATTCTGGCATTTCTTTCCATGCATCCAAGGCAGGTATTCAGCAAGGAACAGATTTACGAAGCGGTCCGGGGACTGGAAGGAAACGGTGACAGCAGCATTGTGATGGAGCATATCCGCAGACTCAGGGGAAAGATTGCGGAGAAAACGAAACAGGATTATATTGAGACAGTCTGGGGAGTGGGCTATAAATGGATTGGATAGATGAAAAGATGG
The DNA here is from genome assembly GCF_002160935.1 of Drancourtella sp. An12. Classification (NCBI taxonomy): domain Bacteria; kingdom Bacillati; phylum Bacillota; class Clostridia; order Eubacteriales; family Oscillospiraceae; genus Drancourtella; species Drancourtella sp. An12. The sequence continues at coordinate 19,695 of NZ_NFLO01000022.1, forward strand.
AACAGTTCCGGAGCTGTATCCGGAATCTTCCGGTGAAGAAGGCATTGCTTTCTTATTTGTGTATCGCTGCGGTGATTGCATTCCTGCTGAGCAGCGCTACCATACGGATCTGTGAAAAATGGACGGAAATTTTAGCGGAGCGGCAGAATGTGAACATGGACCGGGCCTATACAAGAGAGGCTCTTTTCTTTTATTATAAACAGTCAGCGGCCGGGATTACCGACAGGGAGGAAACGATACTGATTCTGCTCCAGGAGATGGTACGATGGTGTCCGTATGTCTATACGGTGCTGACGATGCTGGCGGCAGGATCCCTGTTTTACCGGAAGAGACTTCAAAAGCCGTTTGGGATTCTCGGGGATGCCGTAGAGAAGGTAGGAAAAAAGGAGCTGGATTTTACAGTTGCTTATGAGAGTGAGGATGAGATGGGAAAGCTTTGCGCTTCCTTTGAAGAGATGCGGCAAAATCTGGAGGAAAATCAGAAAGAGATGTGGAATCTGGTAGAAGAGCAGAAAAAGCTGAATGCTGCCTTTGCCCATGATCTGCGAACCCCGCTGACCGTGATCCGGGGGTATTCGGATTTTCTTGTCCGGTATCTGCCTAAGGGGAAGATCAGCCAGGAAAAATTAAAGGACACCCTGCGTCTTCTTTCGGAACAGGCGGAACGGCTGGAACGGTTCAGCGGAACCATGAAGTCTTTGCGGTCGGTAGATGAAATTCCATTTGCACCGGCAGGGAAAAGAAAACAGGAACTGGAGATGCGGATTCAGGGCATGGTGGATGCACTGAATGTGGCAAAAGAAGTAAAGATTGTTTACCTGCATGACTGCTCCGGGGGAAAGCTGATTCTGGACGAGGATATTGTGATGGAAGTACTCGACAACCTGCTCTCCAATGCAATCCGGTACGCAAAAAGTCAGGTGGAGATTGAAACAAAGGTCGAAGGGGCGTTTTTCTATCTGTTTGTATCCGATGACGGACCGGGATTTTCCGTGGAAGCACTGGAAAATGCGTCGGATCTGTATTTCAGTGAGGGACTAAAAGAGGAGCATTTCGGGATCGGGCTTAGCCTGTCGGATCTGCTTTGCAGAAAGCACGGAGGAGAGATCAGCTTTGCAAACAGTGCATGGAAGTCCGGGGCTGTCGTGTCGGCTTCTTTTGAAATTCAGGGGAAAATCTAAAGAAATCCTTTCAGATATCTAGGGAGAAAGTAGAGAAATCCCATGTATGATAAGGATATCAAGAAGAAAGGAAGTGGACAGATGAGCAGAAATGAAATGGAAATCCGGATTGAAGGATTGGAAAAATATTACGGGAAAAAGCATGCGCTGAAAAATGTGACACTTACGATTCCCTCCGGCATGTTTGGCCTGCTTGGGAGAAACGGGGCCGGGAAGACAACGTTGATGAAGGTGCTTGCCACGTTGATCGGAAAGCAGGGAGGAAAGGTGACCGTGTGCGGGATTCCGGTGGAAGAGGCGGCCAGGATCCGCAGAATCACAGGGTATCTGCCGCAGGAGTTTTCCATGTATCCCAACATGGGAGTCTATGAAGCGATGGATTATCTCGGGGCCTTATCCAAAATGCCGAAAAAGGTGCGGAAGGAGCGGATCCCGGTTCTGTTGGAGAAGGTCAATCTTCAGGAGCATTATCGGACAAAAATCCGGGCTCTGTCAGGAGGAATGAAGCGGCGGCTCGGAATTGCCCAGGCCATTCTGCACGATCCGAAAGTTCTGATTGTAGATGAGCCGACAGCGGGGCTTGACCCGGAAGAAAGGGTACGGTTCCGAAATCTTCTCTGTGAAATTGCCGAGGACCGGATTGTGATTCTCTCTACCCATATTGTCGGGGATATTGAGGCCACCTGCGAACAGATTGCCATCATGGATGAAGGAGAAATCTACTATAACGGCACGGTGATGGATCTGCTGCGGATGACGGAAGGAAAAGTCTACACTGCACAGATCAGCAGGAAGGAGCTTGCAAAGATGAAGGAGAATTATGTCCTGACCAGTATGCTGACCCAGGGAAATAATGTAATGGTTCGTTTCCTTTCGGAGCAGAAGCCGCAGGTGGAAGCTTCGGCCTGCGAGCCGGGTGTGGAAGATGCGTATATGTATCTGATGCAGGAAAAGGAGGGATTTTCTCATGTTCTGGACCTTGTTTAGAAAAGAGTGCAGGATGCTGTTGAGAAGCCTGATTTTCTGGCTGTATGTTCTGGGGGCCGCCCTTTTTTTCTTCAGCCAGATGGGGACGATCACCTTTGAGTCGAAGCCGGAACCTGGACAGGAAAGCTACGGACTGAAGATTTCCGACAAGAAGGAAGACCAGATAAGGGGAACACTTGGACTTCTTGCCGAATCTTATCTCAATGATACCTTTACAACAGCACCGGTGGGATTTAACAAGCATGTCTCCTTGAGTGATGGAGAGAAGCAGGAGATCGAAACGATTCTCGAGGATACAACCGGCCTTTCGACAGAAGAGCTTGAGACCTGCTACGAGGAGTGGGTGAAAAGTCAGACCGTCGCGATGGAAGATGGAAGCTACATGATGGTGGGCGGAAACTTTGTACTGGAACCGAAGGAGGGGCTTGCCTACGATACGTTTCTGACAGATATGCAGAAGGTCTGTGAGATCCTGGGACCGGGATCGGGTTTTACCGAGGAGGGAATCCGACAGAATGCCATGGTGGAAATGACTTATGAAGACGCCCTGGAAGAATACAACAATCTGCTGGAAAAAGACGGTCTGACCGGAGGGTACGCAAGATTGTTCTGCGACTATATGGGAATTATTCTGGCAGTCCTTCCTGTGTTTGTGGCCGTGACAAGAGAAATCCGGGATAAACGGGCGCAGATGAAGGAACTGCTCTATGTAAGAAGAGCGTCCTCCTTTACGATTCTGTTCAGCAGGTATGCGGCGTTGTGCCTGTGCATGTTTGTACCGGTGCTTCTCCTGTCATGCTATCCTCTGGCCGAATGCGCCGGATTCGTGCAGGGAAAAGGAATTTCCCTGGATCTGACCGCCTTTTTCCGGTACAGTTTTGGCTGGCTTCTTCCGACCATTCTTGTGGTGACGGCGCTTGGGATATTCCTGACAGAACTGACGGGAACGGCGGCGGGCGTCCTCGTGCAGGCAGCCTGGTGGTTTCTCTCGATTTTTGCAGGCAGCGACACGATGGGTGGAGGAGCCTACGGCATGAACCTGATCCCAAGACACAATACAGAGTTTAACTACACAGGATTCCACGATCAGTTTTCACAGCTTGCATTGAACCGGGGATTTTATGTAGTGCTGGCACTGGCACTTGTGACAGCGGCAGCCATGATTTTTGAGGCAAGAAGAAAGGGGAAATGGGGAAATGGAACGATATCTCGCGGCCGGAAAAGAGTACATCCGGCATCATCTGCCGCAGCAGGCACTCGTTAGTGCCGTTCTGTTTGGCGCGGCTCCCCTGATTGCCGGAGTCGAGAATTTAAGTCAGGCGGAGACAGCACAGCTTCTGGATTTTTATGCCGTACTGCCCGGCATGATTCTTTTGATTCCGATTTTCCTTCCGGAACAGAATCCGGACATCCGGGATCTGATCCGGTCAAAATATACTTCCATGGGAAGCATTTATCTGATCCGGATTCTACTAAGCGCTCTTGTGATGGTGCTTCTGACCACGGCTTTTGTGTGGATGCTGAAACAGGGCGGATGCAGTTTTCCAGCAGGGAAATTCCTTCCGGCAGCACTTTCCGGAATGATTTTCCTGGGAGGACTGGGGGCCGCGGCTTACGCTCTGAGCGGAAATCCGGTCATCGGTTATATGGCATCTCTTGCATATTATCTGTTCGCTTTCGGGACCGGAGAAAAATATCTGGGCAACTGGTTTTTGTTTTCCTTGTCGGCGGGAGGCTATACAGAAAAAAGGTATCTGGCTGTGACCGGCCTTATATGCCTCCTGATGGCAGTGTGGGTAAGTATTCATAAAGAACGATCCTGAAAAAGAAGCACTTGCCTTTTCTGGAAATCGGAGTAAGATAATAGAAGACCGATGCAAAGGAGAAGGATAATGGAACGAGTGATTGTAATTGCAGTGTTTATCTGCATGATGATGACGGCGCTTCTGATTGCCCACGCAGTGGTCTTTACTGTTCTGGGTGAAAAATGCGTCTGGCTGATTAAAAGTTACCGGGATCTTCCAAAGGAGAAACAGAATCTCTATGATCCGGGCCTTGTTGTAAACGGGGCAAGAAACGGACTTGTGTTGTGGGCACTGTGGTTTGTGCTCGGAGCCGTGCTTTCCTATGTGCTGACACCGTTTCTTGTAGTGGTATTTCTCGGCGTATGGCTGGCGGCTTTCTTTTCCGGCAGAAGCTTTAAGGAAAAAAAGTACGAAAAATATAAAAGGTCTTGACAGAGCACTCCTTTCGATCTAGAATGAAGAAAATCGAAAGGAGCTGCTTTTTGTATGAGCCCGGTATTAATGAATCAGTTTGTAAGTATGAACAGGGACGACGATAGGTAGCGCTTGTATTGTGAGAGAGTTCACAGGTACAAGCGCTTCTTGTGTTGTACCTGTGTGGAAGAAATAGAAACAGAATCACACAGGATGAGGAGAAATCTTGTGTGGTTCTGTTTTTTTTGTTACCGAAAAGCCAAAGGTACAGCCAACAGCTCTTTTTATTCTGGCAGGAAAGGTTGTGATCGAATGGGACATAAAGACGATGCCCACATGGATGAGGATCCGGATGGAAAAGGAGAAAATAACGATCAGAAATTCATGAAAGGGTAAGGAAAAGAAAGATGGAAGAAATCAGATATATCGAAGGAAACGTAAAAAATCAGCAGGAGGAACTCAGCCTTCTGGAGCATGCAGGGGAGATTGTGGAGATACACGGAAGCATTTACAAAATCCGGAAGATGAGAGGGTTTGCATTTGTGCTGCTGCGGACGGCAAAACACGTGATTCAGTGTGTCTATTCCGAAGAAAAGGCATCCTTTTCGCTGGAGGAACTGGAAGAGGAAAGCTGCGTGATCTTCCAGGCGGAAGTGGTGAAGGAAGAGCGGTCACGGACCGGTGTGGAGCTGCATCTGATCGGGATGGAAGTACTCTCAAGGCCGTATGAAAAAAGCCCGGTGGTCATCAATCAAAAGCAGGTGGACACATCCATCGCCACGTTGCTTGACTATCGTCCGGTGACACTTCGAAATGAAAAGGAACGTGCCATTTTCCGGATTCAGAACGGCATTACCAACGCGGTACGCAGATTTTTGCAAGGGAAGGGATTTACGGAGATTCATACACCGAAGATCGGATCCGCAGGAGCCGAAGGCGGAGCTAATATTTTCCGGCTGGACTATTTTGGAAAGGAAGCGTATCTGGCACAGAGCCCGCAGTTTTATAAGCAGATGATGGTAGGCGTCTACGAGAGAGTCTTTGAGATCGCGCCGGTATTCCGGGCGGAGAAACATGACACCTCCAGACATTTAAACGAGTATACAAGCGTGGACTTTGAGATGGGATATGTGACGAGAGTGGAAGAGCTGATGGAGATGGAGGCTGCGATGCTGAAATTCGTATTCGCTTCTCTGAAAGAAGAGTGCCAGGAAGAGCTTGCCCTCCTTCAGGTGGAGATTCCGGAATGGAAAGAAATCCCGGCGATTCCATTTGCCGAAGCAAAAGAGATTGTGGCCAAGATTCGGAAAAGACCGGTGGAGGAGCCGGAAGACCTGGAACCGGAAGAAGAAAAGCTGCTTTCCGAATGGATTCTAAAAGAGACCGGAAGCGAGCTTGTCTTTGTAACCGAATATCCGGAGAAAAAGCGTCCATTTTATGCTATGGACAGCGAGACAAATCCGAATGTGACAAAAAGTTTCGACCTTCTTTACAAAGGTCTGGAAGTCACGACAGGAGGGCTTCGGATTCACAATTACGAAGAACAGGTGGCGAAGATGAAACGAAGAGGTATGCATCCGGAAGTGTTTGAAAGCTATCTCATGGCACATAAGTGCGGACTGCCGCCGCACGGAGGCCTGGGACTTGGACTGGAACGATTTACAAGCAGGCTGCTTGGCTTTGAAAATGTGCGCCGGGCATCCCTGTTTCCAAGAGACATCCACCGGCTGGTGCCGTAGGAAAGTAAAGCGAAGACTGTGCGGAACGACATCCGCACAGCCTTCGCTTTAGTCTACCGGAGATTCCCAGGTTTCCAGAATGGCATCCAGTTTCTCCTGGCTCAGTGAAATGATCCGGTGGTTTGCGTCAAAATAAGTTTTTTCAGAAACCGCGTTCATGAAGTCTTCGTAACGGACAGTACGCTGATCCTTCAGCATGAGATACCAGTCCTCAATCCCCTTGATCTGATCAAGAATAATATAAGGTTCTGTCGGCAGGACGGTCGGAAGATCTGCTTCAGATCCTCCAGAGCGCCCATGGATGCGTTCATGTCATTCTGGATCAACGTATTGATGTCACGGAGCATCTTTGTCTGGCCTTCCAGAATAAACTGTTTTGTTTTCAATGTGGTGCAAAGAAGCTTGACTACTTCATAGAAACGGCGGATTTCCGCTTTGCTGGTAGGAAGGCTGAGCTTCAGGGAAATTGCATTTTCGTTTACGGAAAGCTCCATCCCTCTCGCAAGTGTTTCCGGATCATACAGAAGGGTACAGTTCCCGGTTTCACGCTCTATGAGCCGGAAATTTTCATCGGCGGTCCCATAAGACAAGCCGGACAGACGGATCACATCCTCCAGGGTCAACGGTTTTCTGAAAATAGATTTTTGACGGATCTCTACAGTTACGGACATAGGATCACCCCTGATTTCATTATACAATAAGGAAAGAAAGAGAACAATCGCAAAGCATTTCCCTGGCAGAACTGTAGTTCCGAGCGGTTTAGAACGGTTAGCTGATCGATTTTTGCTGTAAGAACCGTAGACACGGGCGATATAGTACGGTTAGCTAGCCAGTTTTCGTTAAGAGAACCGTAGTTACATACGATTTACTACGGTTACCGCTCGATTTTCGTTGTAAGCACCGTAGTCACCCGCATTTTACTACGGTTCTAAAAGAGAGTTTCCTTGACAGAACCGTAGTTTTATCGCACAGGCGGATAACTGGCGATGATCTTCTAAGTCAGGTAAGAACTAGATAGTGAAAAAGCAGGAAATATAGAAAATTGAAACGAGAAAATTCAGAAAATTAGCACTCGAGTGTTGACAGTGCTAATAAAAAATGCTATTGTTATATCGTCGATAGAACAGACAAACAGAAACTGTAAATAGATTAAGAGAATCATTCGTAAGGAGGAAGAAAGGTATGAATATTAACAAATTCACACAAAATTCTATGCTTGCGGTACAGGGATGCGAGAAGATCGCAGATGATTACGGAAATCAGGAGATCGAGCAGGAGCATCTGCTTTATTCCCTGCTGACACAGGATGGGAGCCTGATTCTGAAGCTGATGGAAAAGCTCGGGATTCAGAAAGAACTGCTGATTGAGCGTGTAGAGCAGGCGCTCAGGAAGCGTCCGAAGGTACAGGGCGGACAGCTCTATATCGGTCAGAATCTGAACAAGGTGCTGATCCATGCGGAGGATGAGGCAAAGCAGATGGGGGACGAATATGTTTCAGTAGAGCATATTTTCCTGGCACTTCTGAAGTACGCAAACCGTGAGGTAAAAGAGATTTTTAAAGAGTTCAGCATCAATCGGGAGAATTTTCTGCGGGTGCTTTCCGAAGTCAGAGGAAACCAGAGAGTAACAAGTGACAATCCGGAAGCAACCTATGATACGCTGAACAAATACGGGTATGATCTGGTGGAACGAGCCAGAGAGCAGAAACTGGATCCGGTCATCGGACGTGACGCCGAGATCCGGAATGTAGTCCGGATTCTTTCCCGTAAAACGAAGAATAACCCGGTGCTCATCGGTGAGCCGGGTGTCGGAAAGACCGCAGTTGTCGAAGGGCTGGCACAGCGGATCGTCCGGGGCGATGTTCCGGAAGGACTGAAAAATAAGCAGCTGTTTGCACTGGATATGGGTGCGCTGGTAGCAGGAGCAAAATACAGAGGTGAATTTGAGGAACGTTTAAAAGCGGTTCTCGAGGAAGTCAAAAACAGCGACGGAGAGATCATTCTCTTCATCGATGAACTGCACACGATCGTGGGAGCAGGAAAGACGGAAGGCTCCATGGATGCCGGCAATATGTTAAAGCCGATGCTGGCAAGAGGCGAGCTTCACTGTATCGGAGCCACCACGCTGGATGAATATCGGGAGTACATTGAAAAAGACGCTGCTCTGGAGCGGCGGTTCCAGCCGGTAATGGTAGATGAGCCGACAGTGGAGGATGCCATTTCCATTCTTCGTGGACTGAAAGAACGGTATGAAGTATTCCATGGTGTAAAGATTACAGACAGTGCCCTGGTAGCGGCGGCAACCCTGTCAAACCGTTACATCTCCGACCGTTTCCTGCCGGACAAGGCGATCGACCTGGTGGATGAGGCATGTGCATTGATCAAGACAGAACTGGATTCCATGCCGACCGAGCTTGACGAGCTCAGAAGAAGGACGATGCAGCTGGAGATCGAGGAAGCAGCTCTTAAGAAAGAAGACGACCGGTTAAGTCAGGAGCGTCTTGTAAAACTGCAGCAGGAGCTGGCGGAAAACAGAGAAGAATTTGCCAAACAGAAAGCCCAGTGGGATAATGAAAAATCATCTCTGGAGCGGGTACACCGTCTCCGTGAAGAGATTGAAAGTGTCAACCAGGAGATTCAGAAAGCACAGAGCAGCTACGATCTGGAGAAGGCGGCAGAGCTTCAGTACGGCCGTCTCCCGCAGCTGAAAAAGCAGCTGGAGGAAGAAGAAGCGAAGGTCAAAGATGAAGACATGTCCCTGGTACACGAAAGTGTGACAGAAGAAGAAATTGCGAAGATTGTTTCCAGATGGACCGGAATTCCGGTAGCCAAGTTAAATGAAAGTGAGCGGAGCAAGACTCTTCACCTGGATGAGCAGCTTCATAAACGGGTGATCGGACAGGACGAAGGTGTTACCAAAGTGACAGAAGCTATCATCCGTTCCAAAGCGGGTATCAAAGACCCGACAAAGCCGATCGGATCCTTCCTGTTCCTTGGACCTACCGGAGTCGGAAAGACGGAGCTTGCCAAGGCACTGGCGGAAAGCCTGTTTGACGATGAAAAGAACATGGTTCGTATTGATATGAGTGAGTATATGGAGAAATATTCCGTGTCCCGACTGATCGGAGCACCTCCGGGATATGTCGGATATGACGAAGGCGGACAGCTCACAGAGGCAGTCCGGAGAAAACCGTATTCGGTTGTCCTCTTTGATGAGGTGGAAAAGGCACATCCGGATGTATTCAACGTCCTCCTGCAGGTACTGGATGACGGGCGGATCACGGACTCTCAGGGACGGACGGTAGACTTTAAGAATACCATCCTGATCATGACATCCAATATCGGTTCTGCCCACCTGCTGGAAGGAATCGATGAGAACGGAAACATCCGCCCGGAAAATGAAGAGCTTGTTATGAACGAACTGAAAGCGCATTTCCGTCCGGAATTTCTGAACCGTCTGGATGAGATCATCATGTTCCGTCCGCTGACGAAAGAAAACATTACCGGAATTGTTGATCTGCTTGTCAAAGATGTCAATAAACGTCTGGCAGATCGGGATCTGCACATTGAACTGACAAAGGATGCCAAGAAGCACATCGTTGAGGGGGGCTACGATCCGATGTACGGCGCAAGACCGCTGAAACGGTATCTGCAGAAATATGTGGAAACCCTTGCAGCCAAGCTGATCCTGGAAGGAAATGTCGGATCCGGCGATACGATCATTATCGATGAAAAGGACGGAGAACTGACAGCAGGTACCGGAGGACGGGTACCGATGGAATATCAGGAAAACGACAACTAACAGAGAATCAGGGGCGGTACTTATAGAGTACCGTCTCTTTTTTTGCGCGTTTATAGGAAATATCTATTAGAGCAGCCGGAGCATTTGTGATACCTTATTGTTAACACAAAAGAAAGCGAGACAGGATATGATTCGGGATTATGCGTGCAGGTCGGAAATGTCAGAGCAGGGGATTACCGGTCTGATCCGGGAATACGATCTTCCGGTTCCGGAAATATATAAAAAGAGAGAACAGATGATCAAAGCTGCAGTGCTGGAAAGAGAGAAACGGAAGAAACCATTCTGTACATTGCCTTTTGACCATACGCTGGAGGCAGAGAATATGGGCGGAAACATCCGTTATGGAAATGAGAAAGCAGGACCGAGGGCGGCTGCCCCGGTCTGCAGTTCTTTGGAGGAACTTTCTTTTCTCTCCCGGATGGATCCGGAAAGCGGCAGAATGGCAGAAACACTGGCGGCGTGCCGAATGCTCAGAGAGCAGGGAGAGGAAGTGGTATTTCAGATGTCCGGACCTTACACGATCTGGAATACGCTGATTGAGCTGAAACAGGTCTTTAAGGCCGTCAGAAAAACACCGGAACAGGTGGAAGCGCTGTTTCAGAAGCTGGAGGAGGATCTGCTCGGCCTGCTTCTGGAAGTGAAGAAAAACGGTGTACGGATGGTCAGTTACGCAGATTCCGCAGGAGGGCTTTCTATTCTTGGTCCCCGTATGTTAGAATGGACAACAGACGTGTTTACGTCACCATTTCTGCGAAAAGCAGAGCACATCCTTGGACAGGAGATGGTGATGATTCTTTGTCCGAAGACAGCCTGTGCGCTGGAAGACACCGGATCTGCGGTGAGAGAGGAGATTGCCCTGCCGGAAGAGATGACGTATCAGAAAGCCTGCATCTATGCAGCAGGGAAAGCCCGGTTTCCGGCTCAGATGTGTATCAATGGCGGCGGGAGCGTGCTGAAAAGCAAAACATTACAGGTGATCAGGCTTTGCCGGAATGAAATAGAGGAGTAATAGCGAAGACGCCGGGAGGCGAAAAGGAGGAACAACATGAGTTCAAAGGAAGAATTATTAAAACGGATGTCCGACGGCGTGGTGGACATGGAAGAAGATGATGTGGCTGAGGCCGCGCAGGAATTTATCGATGCGGGATACCCGGCACTGGAAGGAATCATGGACGGGCTGATTGACGGAATGAACCGGACAAGCGTTCTGTTTGAAGAGGAAGAGTATTTCGTGACCGATGTCCTGCTCTGCTCGGACGCCATGTACGCAGGATTAAACGTATTAAAACCGCATCTCCCGGAGGAAGACCCGGAGAGCAAAAAGAAAGCGGTGATCGGTGTTGTAGAAGGAGATACCCACGATATTGGAAAAAATCTGGTTAAGATTATGATGGAGACGGCCGGTTTTGAGATGGTGGATCTTGGAAGAGACGTGCCGCTCCAGAAGTTTGTGGATACGGCAAAGGAGACCCGCGCGGATCTGGTCTGCCTGTCCACGCTGATGACAACGACCATGAGCGGAATGAAGACAGTTATTGATCTGCTCAAAGAGGCCGGTATCCGGGATGAGGTCAAAGTAATGATCGGAGGGGGACCGGTATCCAAGAACTTCGCGGATAAAATCGGTGCCGACGGCTATTCGCAGAATGCAGTGGAGGCAGTGCGCCTTGCGAAAAGTCTGCTCAACATCGCATAACAGAAAGAAGAGGGAAAAGAAATGCTGACACCAAAAGAACGACTGAAAACGGTACTTTCCGGAAAGAAGGCGGACCGTACGCCGTGTATCTGCCCGGGCGGTATGATGAATATGATTACCGAAGAGCTGATGAAAACGGTTCAGATCTATCTGCCGCAGGCGCATACAGATGCCAGGATGATGGCGGGTCTTGCAAAGGCGGTCTACGAACAGGGATGCTTTGAAAATTACGGCGTGCCGTTCTGTATGACGATTGAGGCGGAGGAGATGGGCGCCGGGGTGGATCTGGGATCCAGTGCCTACGAGCCGCATGTGACAGAATACGTGATCGGGACAGTGAGTGACTGGGAAAAGCTCCCAAAACTCGATGTGACGAAAGGAAGGGCAAAGGTAGTTCTGGATGCTCTGGGGATTCTGAAAGAAGAGGGAGACGCTGTGCCGATCGTAGGAAATCTCACCGGTCCGGTCAGTACGGCAAGCTCGGTGATGGAACCGGTCGTCTTTTATAAAGAACTTCGGAAAAAGAACGTGGACGCACATGCGTTTATGCAGTTTGTGACAGACCAGCTGATCCGGTTCGGGCAGGCACAGATTGAAGCGGGGGCGGACGTGATTGCCATTTCCGACCCAAGCGCAACCGGGGAAATTCTGGGGCCAAAATATTTTCGGGAATTTACAGTCCGGTACGTAAACCAGATTGTGGATGCCATGAAGGAGGCAGGTGCGCAGACGATTGTGCATATCTGCGGCCACATGAATCCGGTGTACAAAGAGGTGGACGAAATCCACAGTGATGCACTGAGCTTTGATTCTGTCGTACCGATGAAAGAGGCGAGAGAAGAGCTGAAAGACCGGACACTGATGGGAAATGTCAGCACCTACACGCTGGAATTCGGAGATCCGGACAAGGTGGAGACACTGGCGAAAAACTGTGTCAAAAACGGATCTGACATCATTGCCCCGGCATGCGGACTGGGAATGCGCTCACCCCTTGCCAATATCCGCGCCATCCTCCAGGCGGTGAGAGAGGAGGAGAATCATGCCTGAAATCAGAGTAAAAGGAAGCGAAAAAGCCATTCTTTGTGAGAACGGAGCCAATCTGTTACAGACCCTCTTAAAGGAGGGCTTTTTTGTGGACAATCCATGCAACGGAAACGGAACATGTGGAAAGTGTAAAGTCAGAATCCTTTCCGGAGACGAGCCTGGCATCCGGCTTTCCTGCCTGGTAGAGGTGACGGAAGATCTGGAGGTGGAGATTCTTGGAACAGAAAAGGAAGGAAAGGTGCTCACTTCCGGCTATGTTCCGGAATTTGAAAAGGAATTCAGGAACGGATACGGAATTGCGGTGGATATCGGTACGACAACGGCGGCGTTGGATCTGGTGAGACTCTCCGATGGAGAAGTACTGGGCCAGGCGTCCATGCTGAATGCCCAGAAGCAGTTTGGCCAGGACGTGCTGACACGGATCACCTATGAGTACGACCACCCGGATACCGGGATTGCGGACCTTCAGCGGGCAGTCGTGGAGTCTTTGAATGAAGAGATCCGGCAGCTCTGCGAAAAAGCCGGTATCGAAAAAGAGGAGATCCGGGAGATAGATGTGGCGGCAAACTGTACGATGATGCATATGCTGCTCGGAGTAGATGCAAGATCCATCGGACGCGCGCCGTACCGGCCGGAATTTACAAAAGCACAGAAATTAAAGGCGGCCGGGATCGGCCTGTGGGCAGGGGAAGAGACCATGCTCTACTGCCTGCCGTCGGTTTCTGCCTATATCGGTGCGGATATCGTGGCAGGCGTGCGGGTCTGCGGCCTGCATGAGGAAACGGAGAAGGTGCTTTTTATCGATATCGGCACGAATGGAGAGATTGTCCTTGCAGGCGGAGGACATCTGCTCAGCTGTTCCTGCGCGGCGGGACCTGCGCTGGAAGGAATGAATATCAGCTGCGGAATGAGGGCGGCGGACGGAGCGGTGGAGGATGTCCGGATCACCGAAGACGGAATCCGGCTTACTACAATCGGAGACGGAGAGCCGGAAGGACTTTGCGGAAGCGGAATCCTGGCAGCGGTCAAAGAGCTTCTCCGTACCGGACTTGTCAAAAAGACCGGAGTTTTTGTCAAAAAGGATGCTCTGGATCCGAAAGATTACCGCTATGACCTGATCCGCCTGAACGGCACCAAACGGGAGCTGATTCTTGATGACGAACGGGATCTGTTCATCACACAGGGGGATGTCCGGCAGGTACAGCTTGCAAAAGGAGCGATTCTCTCCGGATTTACCGCCCTTCTGAAAAAGGCGGGGATCGAGATGAAGGATCTGAAAAAAGTACTGATTGCCGGGCAGTTCGGAGCCCATCTTCCGGCAGAGTTCCTCACCGGAGTGGGAATCCTGCCAGAAGAGGTGGAGGACCGCCTTGTCTATGTGGGCAATTCTTCCAAGACCGGAGCCTACATGACACTGATGTCAGAGACGATGAAGCAGGAGATGGAAGCACTGGCGGAGAAAATCGAATATATGGAACTTGCCGAGACAGAAAATTACGAACGGATTTTTACGGAAAGCATGATCTTTCCGGGAAACTGACGGAGGTGAAAAGCAGATGAAAGCAGAACCGAACAGACGGGATCAGATGACACCCCATGAAAGAAGGCTTGCCATGGAGAAAGGGGAAAGGACAGACCGGATTCCGGTGATTCCTTTTATCGGAGAGATATCCGGCCGCCTGACAGGGACATCGAGCCGGGAGTACTGGCACGATGCCGGGAAAATGGTGGAGGCGGAGATTACGGCCTTTAACCGGCTGGGACACGACGAACTCAGCCTCGGCCCGAATACGTGCGGGATTCTGGAGGCCCTTGGAGGGAACGTTGTCTACCCGGAGGAGGGAATGCCTTACTTTGAAGGAAGATATCTGACAGACTACCGGATGCTGGATGGGATGGAGCCGGTACGTCCGGAACAGTCGAAGCGTCTGCTGTTTTTCCGGGAGGCGCTGGAACGGATGAAAAAGGCGGCGGACGGAGTCGTGGATGTGGCCCCGAGTATCGGCGGCCCGTTTACGATTGCTGCCAATTTACGAGGCGTGGAATATTTTCTTCGTGATCTGAGAAAGGAGCCGGAACAGGTGAAGCGTCTGCTGCGCCTTGTGACAGATTCCATGAAGAACTGCGTGGACATGATCGCACCTTATGCAGACGGTCTTCGGATGGCAGATCCGGTGGCATCCCCGGCACTGATCTCTCCGAAATATTTCCGGGAGCTGGTTTATCCTTATCTTGTGGAGATCATGGAGTATGCCGACGGGAAAATCGGGCAAAAGCCGTCCCTTCACATCTGCGGAAATACGAGAAAAGTATGGGATTATTTCCGGGAGATGCCGATCCGTGCCATCAGTCTTGACAACATTATGGATCTGGAAGAAGCAAAACAGGAACTGGGCGGCCGGATGACGATTGTAGGAAATATCCCTCCGGTGGAATGTCTCCTGCATGGCTCGGAAGAGGAACTTCGCAAAGAAATCCGGGAAGAGGTACAAAAAGCAGCGGGAAGTCCGAAAGGATATATCAGTGCCAGCGGATGCGATGTGCCGTACCAGACCGATTTTGCCATGCTGGATAGTTGGATGGATGAAATCCGTAAGATTTCCGGCTTATAGAAAATGCCTATGTCCATATAGACATTATTGATTTGTGGAAATAACAAACTGCGTGATATCATAAACGACGATATATATTGTAACTTTTTATAAGATACAGGAGGAGAGAACATGAAAAAGAAATTAGTGAGTGTACTGCTTTGTACAGCCATGGTCACAGGACTTCTCGCAGGATGCGGAGGGGGATCCGATGATAAGGGCGGAAGCAGCGACGGAGGAAAAGAGACGATCACCATGTGGTGCCCTCCGCTTGATGACAACATGCTGGAAAACTGGGAGCCGCTTTTAGAAGACTTCAAAGAGGAAAATAACTGTGAAATCGATATCCAGATTCAGCCTTGGGAAAACTATGAAGAAAAATGGTCCACAGGCGCGGCATCAGGTGAACTGCCGGACATCGGATATATGTATGCGGAGATGTTCCCTACTTACATCGATTCCGGAGCCGTGGCGGACATGAGTGAATACATTACGGATGAAGACAGAGAAGAATATCTCTATCTGGATCATGGGTATATGATGGACGGACAGTACGGATTTCCGATTGTAACAGGAGTACCGTTTGTTCTTTACTATAACGAAGACATTCTGAATTCCCTTGGCGAACAGCCGCCGGAGACATGGGAAGACTTCGCGCGCATCTGTGAAAAAGCAACACAGGATACAGACGGTGACGGCAAGGTTGATCAGTACGGATATGCAGTCGGATTCAATAATGGAAGCATGAACATGCTTTACCTTCTGAACGCATATTTTTACAGCTTGTTGTGGCAGGCAGGAACAGATATCTACAACGATGACTATAAGACTGTGAAATTCAACGATGAAGCAGGTGTAGAGGCAGCGGAATTCTTCTACAGCCTGAAAGACTATATGCCGGAGAACATGATGTCTCTTGCGGCTGAGGATGCATTTTCTACAATCTTCGGACAGGGAAAAGCGGCGTTCGGAGTAACACGTTCTTCCGCAATTCAGGAGACACTGTTTGCAGAGTCCTATCCGGATCTGAACTGGAACTATGTTACATCCTTAAAGAATAAAGATTATGGTACATTCGGAGCAACAGACTGTCTGACTTTATCTTCACAGGCGGAAAATCCGGAACTTTGCATGAAGCTGATCAAGTACATCACAGGATCCGAGTTCATGACAGAGTACCACAAGATTGCTTCCGGCGCTCCGCTGACAAAGAGTGAGCAGTACCAGGGAGATCCGAAGATGGAACGAATTGTAACTGAAGACAGAGATAAATACCGTCCGCTTCAGGTAGGACCTTGCGGAAGCGATATTCTTCAGAACCTTGCAAGCGAGCTTCAGGGAATGATGGAAGGAAGCAAGAGCCCTCAGGAAGCAATGGACGATGCTGCCCAGTACGCGAATCAGGCTCTGGATGAATATTGGGCTGATAAAGAATAAACCGGCTTTGGCGGTTACAGAAAAGGAGCAGAGATGAAAAAAAGGAGAAAGTTTTTATCCACCATCGCGCCCTACGGGTACGTGATGCCGATCAGCCTGATTCTTCTGACCTTCGTGGTCGGATCTGTCGTGATCTCTCTGATCTTCAGTTTTACAAAATACAACCTGCTTCTGGATCCGGAGTTCATTCAGTTTGATAATTATAAAAGGATGCTGACAGATCCGAAGATGCATCTGGCTGTTATAAATACACTGAAAGTCATGGTACTGGTAGTTCCTCTGCAGGTAGTATTATCTGTACTGTTTTCCGTGCTGGTAGCATCCAGAAAGCATACTCTGATCGGTAAAATTGCCAAGGCGGCAATCTTTATTCCGGTGATTTCATCCAATGCGGTCGTCGGTACTGTATGGAAAACAATGTTGAATGCAAGAATTCCGGTACTTTCGGATCTGCTGGATCTTTTCGGTATCGATACCGCAATGCTTCTTGGAAGCAGTACCACTGCAATCGTTACGGTGTCCATGATCATGGTGTGGAAAAGCTTTGGATACTATATGGTACTGAATCTCGCGACACTTCTGTCCATACCGGACAGTTACTATGAGGCTGCAAAGGTGGATGGAGGCGGAACACTTCAGCGGTTCCGGTACATTACTCTTCCACTGATGAAACCGGCGATTATCATGGATGTATTTTTAAGCGTGGTCAGCTCACTGCAGAGCTTTGAACTGATTTATACAATGACCGGAGGCGGTCCGGCAAATTCCACTATGACGATGGTATTTTATGCGTACAATCTGACATTTAAAACCGGAAAGGCCGGATATGCCATGGCGGTATCCATTGTGCTGTTCCTGCTTGTTCTGGCAGTCATGGTGCTGCAAAAAGGATTCATGAAGCGGGAAGCTTCGGAAATATAGAGGGGAGGAAGAGCATGAAAGGAAAGAAAAAAATACCGGGATTTCTTGGTGATCTTCTTCTGCTTGCGACAGCGGTGTTCTGTGTGCTTCCATTTATCTACATGATTCTGATGTCATTGAAAAGCACGGTGAATGCCTATGATTTCAGTTTCAGTTTGTCCGAAGCAACACTGGAACAGTATATTAAGATTTTTACCAAAAACAATTTTTTGCAGTATCTGACTAACAGTGTGATTGTGTCATTTGGGGGAGTTGCCCTGACACTGCTCTGCAGCTGTCTGGCTGGATATTCATTTGCAAAGCTGAAGTTTAGAGGAAATGACAAGATTTTCTTTTTTCTGATGATGACGATGGTTGTACCTTCGGAAGTGATTATTGTACCACTGTACCTGATTGTCCGTGGATTTGACTGGATTAATACATTCCGGGCACTGATCCTGCCGCTCCCGACGGCGTTTGGGGTTTTTATCATGAGGCAGGCAATCATCGGGGTTCCAAAAGAGCTGATTGAGTCAGCAAAACTGGACGGCGCCGGTGATATGAAGATTTTATGGAGAGTGATCCTTCCGCTTGTGAAGTCTTCCATGATGACACTTGCCATTTTCACTTTTGTAGGTGCATGGAATAACTTTATCTGGCCGCTGGTTGCAACAACGGAGGATTCCATGCGGACGCTGCCTCTTGCCATCAGCACGATGAAAACAGTCTATGATTCGGATGTAGGGCTGACTATGGCAGGTGCAGCAGTGACCTTCCTTCCGCCGTTTATCTTTTATCTGATTTTACAGTCGAAATTCGAAGAGGGAATCACCATCAGCGGAATGAAGGGATAACCGCCTGGGAAAAGAATAGAAAAGAAGCAGGATTTTGCTGGAATCCTGCTTCTTTTGCTGTTACCATAGAAGCAGAAGAGAAAGGCGGCGAAGAGGATGAGACGGATTATTTTTCATATTGATGTGAATTCCGCGTATTTAAGCTGGACGGCAATCGAATACTTAAAAAGAGGGGATGAGGAGGATATCCGCGATATTCCGTGCATCATCGGAGGCGACAGAAAGTCAAGGCACGGGGTTGTCCTCGCCAAGTCCATCCCTGCAAAGGCCTACGGCATCCGCACCGGGGAGCCGGTCGTGTCGGCCATCAAAAAATGTCCGACCCTTCGGATGGAGCCGCCGGATCACAAGATGTACGCAAGGTACAGCAGGAATCTGATGGATCTTCTGCGAAGCTACACGCCGGACATCGAGCAGCTCAGCATCGACGAATGTTTCCTCGATTTTACCGGCATCGCCCACCGGTTTGCCACACCGATTGACGCGGCTTTTGAGATCAAGAACCGGATCCGGGAGGAGTTTGGGTTTACCGTGAATATCGGGATTTCCACCAACAAGCTGCTGGCAAAGATGGCCTCCGATTTTGAAAAGCCGGACCGGGTGCACACTCTGTTCCCGGAGGAGATCGAGGAGAAAATGTGGCCGCTTTCCGTTTCGGAGCTTTACATGGCGGGAAAGGCAAGCGTGGAAGTGCTGAAAAAGCTGGAAATCCGTACTATCGGGGAGCTGGCTCATGCGGATCCGGATTATCTGGAGATCCATCTGAAAAGCCACGGCAGGCTTCTGTGGGAATTTGCGAACGGACAGGGGGATGACGTTGTCCGGTCCGAAGGGGAAGAGGCAAAGGGGATCGGAAATTCCACCACCCTTTCCGAGGATGTCGAGACAGAAGAAGAGGCGAGGAAAGTACTTCTGATGCTTTCCGAAAGTGTCGGAGGGAGACTGCGGAAGGCAGGAAAGAAGGCCGGAAGCATCACTGTGGAAATCCGGTATGCCACCTTTCAGAATGTCTCCCATCAGATGCAGATTTCACCACCCACACAGTCGGATTCCATTCTCTATCAGAAAGCGTGCGTTCTTTTTCATGAGCTGTGGAACGGGATGCCCATCCGTCTGCTTGGAATCCGGACTGCAAAACTGGAAGAAGAGAGCGCTCCGCAGCAGATGAATCTTTTCGATTATCTGGAGACGATACAGGAAACACAGAAACAGCCAAAGAGAAAGGACGAAAAGCATCAGAAGCTGGATCAGGCCCTGGATCAGATCCGGAAGAAATTCGGTGACGATGCGGTGATGCGTGCCGCTTTTCTGAAAAAAGAGGAAAAGGACCCGAAAGAGCAGGGATAGCGTTTGACAGCGGTTTCCTGGAGGGTTATAATAAAACGACGTGAAACAGGAGAAAAGAGGAAAAAACTATGGAATTTGTGTCAAGAGAATTCATACCGGTTCTGCTTGGCGGTGACATCAACACGTACAGTGTGGCGCGCGCCTTCTATGAGCAGTATCAGGTAAAGACGTATATTTTTGGAAAATATCCGACCGGACCGAGCTACCAGAGCAGGATGATCGAGTACCGGGCCAATCCAAAGATTGATACGGATGACTATTTTCTGAAAACCGTACATGCCTTTGCACGGAAACATAAAGATAAAAAGATTGTACTGATCGGCTGCGGAGACAGCTATGTAGCGCTGATCAGTAAGCATAAAGCGGAGCTTGACGATAACATTATTGCCCCGTACATTGACTTTGACCTGATGAACAGCCTTCAGCAGAAGGAGACCTTCTATAAGCTTTGTGAGAAGCACGGGGTAGACTATCCTGGAACCTTTGTTTATAAGAATGGCATGTCTATGGATTTTACCATCGACTTCCCGTACCCGGTGATCTTAAAGCCGTCCGACAGTATCAAATACTGGGAGCATCCGTTTGACACCCAGAAGAAGGTTTACACGATCCGGTCCAGACAGGAGTTAAACAGCGTCATCAAAGAGATCTACGATGCGGGATACGATGATGACCTGATTATCCAGGATATGATTCCGGGAAATGACGAGTACATGCGTGTGCTGACTTCCTATTCCGACAAAAACGGAAAGGTGAAAATGATGTGTCTGGGACATGTACTGTTAGAGGAGCACACACCGCACGGACTTGGAAATCATGCGGTGATCATCACCGAGCCGAATCAGGAGCTGATGAAGCGGGTAAGAAATCTTCTGGAGGATCTGCACTATGTAGGATTTTCCAATTTCGATATCAAGTACGACAGACGGGACGGAAAGTACAAGTTTTTCGAGATCAACACAAGACAGGGACGGAGTAACTACTATGTGACCGGTTCCGGGTTCAATGTTGCAAAATATATTGTAGAAGAATATGTGTACGGAAAAGAACTGAAGTTTGAGACTGCAAAGGAAGAGCACCTCTGGATGGTTGTTCCGAAGGCGGTCGCATTCAAATATGTCAAAGATCCGGAGTCAAAAGCGAAGATGAAGAAACTGATCAAAGCAGGAAAGATGGTCAACCCGGTCTTCAAGAAGGGAGATCTTGGATGGCCGAGACTTTACCGGATGCTGCGGACACATTTCAGCCACTTTATCAAATTCAGGAAGTACTACAGCTAGAAGGCTGGAAATGACAGGAGGAGCCATGAAGAAAAAATTAGGGGTAATCGGCGGCATGGGACCGGAGGCAACCGCATATTTTTACGAGGAAGTGATCCGGCATACGAAAGCGGACTGTGACCAGGACCATCTGGACATGACCATCTTAAGCCATGCTTCCATGCCGGACCGGACGAAAGCGATCCAGACGGGAGAAAGCCGGAAGCTTCTGCAGGCGATGGCAGAAGATATCCGGATCATGGAAGCGGTCGGTGCGGCCAATCTTGCAATTCCATGCAACACCTCGCATTATTTTTATGACCAGATTCAGGAAATGACAGACATTCCGATCATCCACATGCCGAGGGAGACGATCCGCTACGCAAAAAGCCATTATGAAAATGTAAAGCGGATCGGAATCATGGGGACAGACGGAACGGTATCTGCCGGTATTTACCGGAAAGAGTGCGAAGCTTTGGGAATCGAGGAGATTGTGCCGTCGGAAAAAAGACAAAAAGACGTCATGTCTCTGATCTACGATGATGTCAAAGCCGGAAAAAAAGGAGATTATCAGAAGTTTGAGCGGGTGATGGAAGAGTTCATCAAAAAGGACTGCGATGTGGTGATTCTGGCATGTACCGAGATTTCGGTCTTTAAAAAAGATCACGTGCTGCCGGAGATCTGCCTGGATGCCATGGATGTGCTGATCCGGGAGTCCATCATGAGGTCCGGGGCCTGCTATCAATAAAGAAAAGGAGAAAATGTATGTCACAGAGGAAAAGCGATACCTTGAAAACATATGCGGATCTGATGGAGGAGTGCGGTCTTCTTGTAAAAGCAGAGTTCTTCGGACAGGAAGACACTCATCCGGAAGTGTTGACCTATGACTCACGGGAAGTGACGGAAAATACGATGTTCATCTGCAAAGGTGCGGCATTTAAGGAAGAGTATCTGACTTCCGCCGTGGAAAAGGGAGCAATCCTTTATATCAGTGAGAAAGAGTACGATACCGGAAAGGACATTCCGCATATCCTTGTAAAAGATATCCGTAAGGCGATGGCGGTACTGGCAGATGTCTTCTACGGTTCCGCATGGAAAGAGCTTACCGTGACCGGAATCGGCGGAACAAAAGGAAAATCCACTTCCGCATATTACATGAAATCGGTTGTAGATGATTATATGAAAGAGACCGGAAAGCCTGAGAGCGCCGTGATTTCCTCCATCGATATCTATGACGGTGTCAGCAGAGTGGAGTCCCACATCACAACACCGGAGGCGGTAGAGCTTCAGCGCCATTTCCGGAACGCGGTGGACAGCGGAATTACTTTTGCGGAGATGGAAGTATCCAGCCAGGCGCTCAAATACAACCGGGTGGACAGGATGCGCTTTGATGTTGGAATCTTTTTGAATATTTCAGAAGACCATATCAGTCCGATTGAGCATCCGGATTTTGAGGATTACTTTACATCCAAGATGAAAATGTTTGCCCAGACCGATCATGCGGTAGTCAACCTGGACGCGGACTTTTCAGACCGGATTCTGGAAGCTGCCAGGGCGGCAGGTGACCTGACCACGTTCAGCCAGAAGGACGAGGGGGCAGACTACTTTGCGTACAACATCCGGAAAGACGGACATGAGACGAAGTTTTCCGTACGTTCCAAAGACGGGGAGGAAGATTATGTCCTGACCATGCCGGGCCTGTTTAATGTGGAAAACGCGGTGGCGGTCATTGTGGCGGCAAAGATTCTTGGCATTCCGGATTCCTGCATTCATTCAGGACTGGAAAAAGCAAGATCCAGCGGACGGATGGAGCTTTACGCAAGCAGGGACAAAAAGATCATTGCCATTGTCGATTATGCCCACAACAAGCTCAGCTTTGAAAAGCTGTTCTCCTCTACGAAGGAGGAATATCCGGACTACGCCATCAAGTCGGTGTTCGGATGCCCGGGAAAGAAAGCCTACATCCGGAGAAAGGATCTGGGAACTATCGCGGGACAGTATTCCGAAAAGGTGTATCTGGCGGCGGAAGATCCGGGATATGAGCCGGTGGAAGAGATTTCCGGCGATATCGCCCAGTATGTGAAAGCCCAGAACTGTCCGTATGTGATGATCGAAGACCGTGGGGAAGCCATCCGTACAGCGATCGAGGAGTCAGAGGACAAGACCGTGATCCTTGTGACAGGAAAGGGAAATGAGACACGTCAGAAGTACGGAAGTGAGTACATCGACTGCCCGTCCGACGTGGAATATGTGAAAAAATATCTGGAGATTTACGACCAGACTCATTAAAGAAAAATGCCGGGGATGTGCTTCCCCGGCATCATTTGTCAGAAGGCCTCTTTTCGTTCGGCGTTTGTGATAAAGTCAACCAGCTCGGAGACAAAGTCGGCGGTCCGGTTATCGCGGTCAAACTCCTGGTTGAACTCGACGATATCATACGATACAATCGGCAGTTCTTTCATCAGAGTTCCCATCATTTCATAGACTTCTTCTTCCGTAAAGCCGCTTTTGACAGGAACAGACACTCCCGGCATCAGGGCCGGATCCATGGAGTCAATGTCAAAGCTCAGATGGAAGTAGTTCAGGCGGGAGAGATACTGTACCGCCTCGGAGAGACACGAAGCCAGTCCCTTTTTGCAGATCTCCGGATAGGTATAGAAGCGGATCCCAAGATCCTTCATGATCGTAAGCTCCGGCGGATCGATATCCCGAAGTCCAAGATATACAATGTTCTCAGGGCGGATCTTGGCACCCGGGTGTAAGAATCCGGTGAGTTTAGGATCGCCAAGTCCCAGAAGAGAAGCTACCGGCACACCGTGAATATTTCCGGTTACCGTCGTGGCATCCGTATTGATATCCGCATGGGCATCGATATAGATCAGTCCGATTTCCTCTTGAAAGTGATCCTTTACATAGACACTGGCAGCCGAGGCAGAGCCCATCACTACACTGTGGTCACCGCCCAGAAACAAAGGCGTCTTTCCTGTCTCAAATACAGAATACATATACTGGGCAATGCTCTGACAGGTAGCAGCCACGGTATTCCGGTTTTTTAATACGCAGTCCGGATCTTCCTCCATTATGATTTCCGGAAGCTTTACAATTCTTAAATTTTCGTAACGATTTCTCAGATAATCCAGACTATATTTCAGTCCTGGTGCGCCAACCCCAAAGTGCATCGGACATCCAAAAATACTGAACATAGCAACCTCCAATGATATAGTTTTTGTGCCTAACCAGTATAACATGAGGGTATGGAAAAGACAAGGAGGGCTCTAAGATGACGGTTGGCGAAAAGTAACAATTATGCTATGATTACTTATATTGATAGTAAGAATTGTCAGAAAGTATGCGGGCTTATGAGAGCAGTTGAGCTTTTACAGGCAGTCCGGTATGAGCCGGCAGGAGAGAAGATCCGGTTTCCGGACAGAGAGATTTCCGGAGTCAGTATCGATTCCAGAGACTGCCGGGAGGGTTCGGTGTTTGTATGCATCCGGGGAAGCGTATGCAACGGGAGCCGCTATGCAAAAGAAGCGGTCCGGCATGGAGCAAAGGTTCTGGTGGCAGCAAAAGAAGAGCAGGAACTGATCGGTAAGATACTTGGGCAATTCCCGGAATGTGAAGGAGTCCTTGTAGAGGATGAGCGGGAGGCAGCGGCCCTTCTGGCGGCAAGGTACGAAGGAGAACCGTCGAGATCCATGACGATGATCGGCGTGACAGGAACCAAGGGAAAGACGACGACAGTCAGCATGATCCGGAAGATCTTGTCGGAGGCCGGAATCCGGACCGGAATGATCGGAACGACCGGGCAGTTTGACGGGAAGGAGCATCTGCCGTCCGAACATACGACGCCGGATGCGGTGACCTTGCAGAGAAGTCTCGCAAGAATGAGGAAAAATGCCTGCCGTGCCTGTGTGATGGAAGTATCCTCCCAGGCATTGAAGCTTCAGAGAACGAAGGGGATCTGCTTTGATACCGGCGTGTTTTTGAATCTGGGGGATGATCATATCGGAAGATTTGAGCACGCGGACAAAGAGGAATATCTGGCATGTAAGAGGAAGCTGTTTTTGCAGAGCCGGGAGGCAGTGGTCAATGCGGATGATCCGGCATGGAAGCAGATGCTTGCGGGAACGGAATGCCCGTTTCAGACCTTTGGTATCCGAAATGGAGACTTCCGGGCGGTAAAGATACGGACGGAAAGCTTTGTCCAGGGGCATCCGGGAGTGGAGTTTGACATCGGGAAGGTGCATTTTCAGATCCCGGCCCCCGGAATCTTTACGGTATACAATGCGCTGGCAGCTGTCCGTGTCTGTATGCAGTACGGCGTGACGCCGGAGACGGCAGCCGGATCCCTTCTTGATTTTCAGGTAAAGGGACGGATGCAGTTTTTCTCCATCCCGGGAGGAGGAGAGGCGGTCATCGATTACGCGCACAATGCCATGAGCCTTGAAAGTGTGCTTACGACGCTTCGGGCATACCGACCGGCCCGGCTGATTACGGTGTTTGGCTGCGGAGGCCAGAGGGCGAAGGAACGTAGATTTCAGATGGGCGAAGTCTCGGGAAGACTGTCGGATCTGACGGTGATTACATCTGACAATCCAAGATGGGAGGCCCCGGAGGCGATTATGGATGACATCGAGACCGGAGTACGAAAGACAGACGGGAAGTATCTTCGGATCACGGATCGGAAAGAAGCAGTGAAACAGGCGGTGGAGATGGCAGGACCGGGCGATCTGGTTGTGATCGCGGGAAAAGGCCACGAGAATACCCAGGAGATTCAGGGTGTTTTCTATCGGATGGATGAACAGGAATTGGTAGAGGAAGCATGTACGCAGAAATTATTATAGATATCACACATGAAAAACTGGACCGGACCTTTGAGTATAAGGTGCCGGAAGAACTGGAAGGGACACTTGCCGTCGGAAGCAGCGTTCTGGTTCCGTTTGGAAACGGGGACAAAGTCCGAACAGGTTTTATCATCGGATTTTCGGAAAAGAGCAGCTTTGATCCGGCAAAGATCAAAGAGATCAGGGGGAAAGCTCCGAAAAGTGTCCGGATCGAGGAGAATCTGGTAGCGCTGGCAGCCTGGATGAAAGAGCATTACGGCGGTACGATGATCCAGGCGCTTAAGACGGTCTGGCCGGTAAAGAAACAGGAGCGTCCAAAAGAAAAGCGGATCATCCGCCGGACTGTCACAGAGGAAGAAGGAAGAGAGTGGCTTGCTCTGTTCCAAAGGAAGAATCAGAAGGCAAGGGCAAGGCTTTTGGAGGCGCTTCTGGAAAATGAGGAGCTGGATTACGGCTGGATTTTGAGAAAGCTTGGTCTGACCGCTTCGGTTGTCCGGGCACTGGAGGAAATGCAGATTCTTACCGTGGATACAGAAACGGTATGGAGAAATCCGGTCAAGGCATCCGAAGAGCAGACGAAGCAGATCGAATATACAACAGAGCAGAAAGAAGCAATCCGGATTTTCAAGGAGGATTTCCAGCGGGGAAATCCGGGGACTTATCTTCTGTACGGCGTGACAGGAAGCGGGAAGACGGAAGTTTACATGGAGATGATCCAAAGCGTTGTACAAAGCGGCAGGCAGGCGATTGTCCTGATCCCGGAGATAGCATTGACCTATCAGACGGTCATGCGGTTTGTGCGGGTATTTGGAAACCGGGTGTCCATTATGAATTCCAGACTGTCTGCCGGGGAACGCTATGACCAGATGATGCGGGCAAAGAATGGTGAGATCGATGTGATGATCGGTCCAAGGTCGGCGCTTTTCACCCCGTTTGAGCATTTGGGTCTGATTGTGATTGACGAAGAGCATGAAACGACCTATAAAAGCGAGCAGGTGCCAAGGTATCATGCAAGGGAGACCGCGATCGAGCGGGCCAGAATCGAAGGGGCGGGCGTGGTGCTCGGATCGGCGACACCGTCGCTGGAAGCCTTTGAAGGATGCAGGAGAGGGCAGTACCGCCTGCTCCGCCTGACCCAAAGGGTGAAGAAGCAGAAGATGGCCGAGGTGTCCGTGATCGATATGCGAAAGGAACTGCAAAAAGGAAACCGCTCCATTTTAAGTGACTGTTTACGGGAGAAGATCGAGGACCGGCTGAAGCGGCGGGAACAGGTTATGCTTTTCCTGAACCGGAGGGGATTTGCGGGCTTCCTGTCTTGCAGGTCCTGCGGATATGTAGTAAAATGTCCTCATTGCGACGTGTCTTTATCCTGGCACAGAGGGGGACGGATGGTCTGCCATTACTGCGGGTATGAGGAACCGATGATTCATACCTGCCCGTCCTGCGGTTCCCCTCACATCGGAGCCTTTAAGGCAGGGACGCAGCAGGTGGAAGATCTGATCCGGAAAGAGTTTCCGGAGGCAAAGGTGCTTCGGATGGATCTGGATACGACAAGAGGGAAGGAAAGCTACGAGACTATTCTCTCGTCGTTTGCAGATCAGGAGGCCGATATTCTGATCGGTACCCAGATGATCGTAAAGGGACATGATTTTCCAAATGTCACCCTGGTCGGGGTGCTGGCGGCGGATCTTTCCCTTTATATCAGTGACTACCGGGCGGCAGAGCGGACTTTTGCGCTTCTTTGTCAGGCGGCAGGCCGTGCAGGCCGGGGGGATCTGCCGGGAGAAGCGGTGATCCAGAGCTACAATCCGGAGCATTACAGCATACAGGCCGCGGCAAGGCAGGACTACGAGGCGTTCTTTGCGGAGGAGATGAAGTTCAGGACGCTGATGGGATATCCGCCGGCGGCTCACCTGATGGCGGTGCTGATGACGAGCGAAGATGAGGCTCTTTTAAATAAAGGGGCCTACTATCTAAAGCTGTTTGCGGGCAGGATCCGGACGGATGCAGGGCTTGAGATCATCGGGCCTGCCAGTCCTGCCATCGGAAAGGTGAAGGATCAGTACCGGAAAGTGCTTTATCTGAAGCATGAGAATTACCGCGTGCTGACAGAGGCAAAGGATAAGATGGAACAATATATTGAGATTAATGAAGGATTTCAAAACATCCGGATCCAGTTTGACTTTGATCCGGTTCAGACATTTTAATAGTAAAGAGAGGGATTCATTATGGCAATCAGAAAGATACGGGAAGTTGGAGATGACGTACTGGAAAAGCAGTGCAAAAAGGTGGACAAGATGACACTTCGGACGAAGATCCTCATTCAGGATATGTTCGATACGATGTATGACGCAATGGGAGTCGGACTTGCGGCTCCGCAGGTTGGCATCTTAAAGCAGATCATCACCATTGATGTAGGAGATCAGCCGATCGTGCTGATCAACCCGGAAATCATTGAATCGGACGGCACGCAGACCGGGGAGGAAGGATGTTTAAGTCTTCCGGGCAAATACGGCATTGTAACCCGTCCGAACCATGTCAAAGTGCGGGCGCTCAACGAGGACATGGAAGAAGTCATCTGGGAGGGAGAAGGCCTCCTTGCAAGAGCATTCTGTCATGAGATTGATCATCTCTCCGGCCTGATGTACATGCGTCTTGCAGAAGACGGCATCCATGACAATGCAGCGGAAGAAGAATAGAAAGGACTGTGACAGAGTATGAAAGTCATTTTTATGGGAACACCGGATTTTTCCGTCGGAACACTGGAGGCGCTTCTTGAGGCAGGACATGAGGTTGTCCTTGCGGTGACACAGCCGGACAAGCCGAAGGGAAGAGGAAAGGAAATGCAGTTTCCTCCGGTCAAGGAGACGGCTCTTCGGCATGGAATTGAGGTTTACCAGCCAAGAAGAATCCGGGAAAAAGAATGTATCGAGAAACTTGCCGCCTATCAGGCGGACATCATGGTTGTCATCGCTTTTGGACAGATTCTGCCAAAAGAGATTCTGGAGATGACGCCGTATGGCTGTGTCAATGTTCATGCCTCCCTGCTTCCGAAGTACCGGGGCGCGGCGCCGATTCAGTGGGCCGTGATCAACGGGGAAAAGGAAAGCGGAGTGACGACCATGCAGATGGATGAAGGGCTGGATACCGGAGACATGCTGTTAAAGACAACGATTGTTCTGGATGAAAAGGAGACGGGAGGAAGCCTTCACGACAAACTTTCAGATGCCGGGGCAAAGCTTTGTGTTGAAACATTAAAACGTCTGGAGGAAGGAAGCATCCAGCCGGAAAAGCAGGGAGAAAGCCCGACGGAATATGCCCGGATGCTGAATAAAGCGATGGGAGCCATTGACTGGAATCAGGATGCGGTTTCTATTGAACGGCTGATCCGTGGTTTAAATCCATGGCCAAGTGCATATACTACATGGGACAACAAGACAATGAAAATCTGGGATGCGGATGTGACAGAAGATGTGCCGGGAACGGAAGATGCCGGACCGGGAGAGATCACGGCAGTGTCCAAAAAGGATTTCACAATAAAGACCGGAGAGAAGAGTCTGGTGATCCGGGAGCTTCAGATTCCGGGGAAAAAGCGGATGGACGCGGGAGCATTTCTGCGTGGATATCCGCTGGAAGCAGGAATGAGTTTAGGGGAGAACTGATCTGAATAAAGAAAGGGAGAGGTAGAAATGCCATTTTACTATTACTATGATCCGACGTACAGCCTTGTACTGATCGGGCTCCTCCTTTGCCTTGCGGCATCGGCACGGGTTCGTTCCACCTATGCAAAGTACGGGAGAGTGCGGAGCCGTTCCGGGCTCACCGGACGGGAGGCTGCCGAGCGGATTCTGCGAAGCGCAGGGATCTACGATGTGCGGATCGAGCATGTGAGCGGAAATCTGACGGATCACTTTGATCCGGGAAACAGGGTACTGCGCCTGTCAGATGCCACGTATCAGTCTGCTTCTGTAGCGGCGGTTGGAGTGGCGGCCCACGAGTGCGGACACGCGATCCAGCATTCACGGGGATATGCGCCGTTGAAAATCAGAAGCGCTATCGTTCCGGTGGCGAATTTTGGATCTGCCATCGCATGGCCATTGATCCTTCTGGGACTGTTATTCAACAGCCGTTCTTCGTATCTGTTGATCCAGATCGGGATTCTGGCATTTTCGTTTGCCGTTTTGTTTCAGCTTGTTACCCTTCCGGTGGAGTTCAACGCATCGAGAAGGGCAGTGCAGATTCTGGGAGAGAGCGGGATGCTGCTTCCGGATGAGCTCTCCATGACGAAGAAAGTATTACGGGCTGCGGCGCTGACCTATGTGGCAGGAGCCGCCTCGGCGATTCTGCAGCTTCTGCGTATCATTCTGCTGACAGGAGGAAGACGGCGTGAATAAACCGATCGAAGAAAGAGAACTGATTCTTGCCATTTTGCTGGAGGTGACAAGAGACAAGGTGCCGGGCCACCTGGCCCTGTCAAGAGTCCTTAGCAAGTATCAGTATCTGGATAAAAGAGAACGTGCCTTCATCACAAGGGTGACGGAAGGAACGCTGGAGCATATGATCGAGATTGATTACATCATCGATCAGTTTTCCAAAACAAAAACAGCAAAAATGAAGCCGGTTATCCGTATTATTTTAAGAAGCGCGGTCTACCAGCTGAAGTATATGGATCAGGTACCGGCCTCCGCAGTCTGCAATGAGGCGGTAAGACTTGCAAAGAAGAGAGGATTTCAGAATCTTTCCGGATTTGTCAATGGAGTACTTAGGACCATCGCAAGACAGATGGATCAGGTGAAGCTTCCGGAGCATCCTCTTTCCAGACGTCTTTCTGTGCAGTATTCCATTCCGGAATGGATGGTGGAAACGTGGCTTTCGAGCTATCCGGAAGAGACGGTGGAGAAGATGCTTTCCTTTATGATGGAAGAGCATCCGACCTGTATCCGGTTTGACCCGGAACGGATCACCAAAGAGGAAATCAAAGCCCGCCTGAAAGAAGACGGAGTGGAAAAAGTGGAGGATCATCCGGTTCTCCCGTATGCGCTGTGGATTTCCGGATACGATTATCTGGGCGGCCTGGAAACATTTGAAGAAGGACTGTTTTATGTGCAGGATGCAAGTTCCATGATGGCGGTGGAAAGCCTGCCGGTCAAGAAAGGCGATTCGATTATCGATGTCTGTGCCGCGCCGGGCGGGAAAGCGCTCCATGCGGCGGAAAAGCTTGCGGGAACCGGGCATGTGGACGCCAGAGACCTGACGGAATATAAAGTGGGACTCATCGAAGAGAATATCGGGCGCAGCGGGCTTACCAATATCAGCGCGCGGCAGCAGGACGCAAGAGTGTGCGATGAGGCTTCGGTTGAAACGGCGGACATCGTCATTGCCGATCTTCCATGTTCCGGCCTTGGCGTACTTGCCACAAAGAAAGATATCCGTTACAATATGACGCCGGAGACACAAAAAGAGCTTGCCGCGCTTCAGCGGGAGATCTTGTCCGTGGTGCACCGTTATGTGAAGCCGGGCGGAACGCTTCTTTACAGCACCTGCACCATCAACCGGGAGGAGAACGAGGAAAATACAGCCTGGTTTCTGGAACAGCACAGGGAGTTTGCACTTAATAAGGAAAAACAGTTTCTTCCGGGCATTGATCCGTGCGACGGATTTTACATAGCAGTTATGAAAAAACAGGAGTCGAAATAGATGGAAAAGAAAGATATTGCGTCCTATACTCTTCAGGAACTGGAAGACGAGATGAAAGCCATCGGTGAAAAGCCGTTCCGGGCAAAGCAGATTTACGAGTGGATTCATGTAAAACTGGTGGAATCCTTTGATGAGATGACCAACGTATCCAAAGCTCTCCGGGAAAAGCTGGACCGGGAGTATGAGATCGCGACGGTAAGTCTGGTGGAACGGCAGATTTCCGGAATCGACGGAACGAACAAATTTCTCTTTGAGCTTTCGGACGGAAACATGATTGAGAGTGTCCTGATGAAATATAAACACGGAAACAGCATCTGCATTTCCTCCCAGGTAGGATGCAGGATGGGGTGCCGCTTCTGCGCGTCAACCATCGGCGGACTGGTGCGAAACCTCACCGCGTCAGAGATGCTGAGAGAAGTGTATGAAGTGCAGAAAATCAGCGGGGAGCGGATCTCGAACATCGTTGTGATGGGAACGGGCGAACCCCTTGACAATTATGAGAATTTCGTCCGGTTTATCCGGATGGTCAGCGACGGGCACGGGCTTCACATCAGCCAGAGAAACATCACCGCATCCACCTGCGGGATTGTGCCGAATATCCGGCGCCTGGCGGATGAGAAATTTCAGATCACGCTGGCGCTTTCCCTTCACGGATCCAACCAGGAGAATCGGAAATCACTTATGCCCGTGGCAAATAAATATGAGCTGTCTGAAGTCCTTGAGGCGTGTGACGAGTACTTTGAAAAGACCGGAAGAAGGATCACGTTTGAGTACAGTCTGGTGCACGGTGTCAACGATACAGAAGAAGACATCCGGGAGCTGACGGCCCTTTTGAAGCATAGAAACTGCCACCTGAATCTGATTCCGGTCAACCCGGTAAGGGAAAATAATTTCAAAAGACCGGATAAAAAAACTGCAGGGATTTTTCAAAATAAACTTGAAAAAAATGGGATTAATGTTACTATAAGAAGAGAAATGGGCTCTGATATTGACGGAGCCTGTGGTCAGCTCAGAATAAAACACAGAGACAATAATAAGGAGAATGAAAATGAAAACATTTTCAATGACTGATATTGGAAGAAAAAGAGAGGTCAATCAGGACTACGTGTTCGCTACAGATGAAACGATCGGGAATCTCCCGAATCTTCTTGTGGTAGCTGACGGAATGGGCGGACATCGTGCGGGTGACTTTGCTTCCAGGTTTACTGTGGAGGTTCTGGCCGAAGAGGTACAGAACTGCAAAGAGACCCATCCTGAGACGATTCTTGGAAACTCGATCCAGGCGGCAAACGAGCGGCTTTTAGAAGAGGCCGAAAAGGACAACAGGCTGGAGGGCATGGGAACGACTCTGGTCGCTGCCACGATACTGGATCATGTACTTTATTTTGCAAATGTCGGAGACAGCAGACTCTATCTGATCAACAAGGAGATCCGACAGCTTTCCAAAGACCATTCCATGGTGGAAGAGATGGTAAGGCTTGGAGGACTGACAGAAGAGGAAGCAAAGCATCATCCGGATAAAAATATCATCACACGTGCGATCGGGGTGAAGCAGAAAGTAGAGCCGGACTTTTTTGAGTACCGCTTAAAGGGCGGAGACATCATACTGATGTGCAGCGACGGCCTCACGAATATGGTAGATGACGATGAAATTTTTCAGATTGTAAAGAGCGCACGTGATATAGTGGAAGCAGTGGAAAGTCTAATTCAAAGAGCAAATGAAAACGGCGGCTCGGATAATATTGGAGTAGTACTGGCGCAGCCGTATGCAGATGAGGTGAGTGTATGGTAAAAGATGGTATTGTATTAGGGGAGCGGTATGAGATCCTCAGTAAGATCGGTGCCGGAGGCATGGCCGATGTTTACAAAGGACGCGACAATGTACTGAATCGTTATGTTGCCGTCAAAGTACTGAAAAAAGAATACCGGGAAGATGAAACCTATGTGAAGAAGTTCCGGTCGGAGGCTCAGGCCGCAGCCGGAATCATGAATCCGAATATTGTCAATGTCTATGATGTAGGCGTGGACCGCGGACTTTATTATATGGTAATGGAGCTAGTAGAGGGAATCACGCTGAAAGAATATATCGCAAAGAAAGAAAAGCTGACACCGAAAGAGGTAATCAGCATCACACTTCAGGTATGTGCCGGCATGGAGGCGGTACATAAAGGCCACATCATTCATCGTGATATCAAACCGCAGAATATTATTATTTCAAATGAAGGAAAGGTAAAAGTAACCGACTTCGGTATTGCCAAGGCGGCAAGCTCTAATACAACGAGTTCCAATGCCATGGGATCGGTCCACTATACTTCACCGGAACAGGCAAGAGGGGGCTTTTCCGATGAAAAGAGCGACATCTATTCCATCGGTATTACGATGTATGAAATGGTGACCGGTCGTGTGCCGTTTGACGGAGATTCCACAGTTGCGATTGCCATGAAGCATCTTCAGGAAGAGATCGTGCCGCCGTCAGAGTACGTGCCGATGCCGTACAGTCTTGAGCAGATCATCTTAAAATGTACCCAGAAGAATCCGGATCTGAGATATCCAAACGTGACACTGCTCGCACAGGATCTTAGAAGATCACTTTCCGATCCGAATGGTGATTTCGTGAAGAACGGCGCTGCCGCATACGATGCAGGCGCTGATACTGTCATGATTTCCGAGTCAGACAGAAGGAAACTTCAGAATCAGTACGATGACGAGTATGATGATGACGACAGATACGACGATGAGTACGATGACGGATACGACGATGACTATGACGATGGTTACGACGATGACGATTACGATACAAGAAACCTGAAAACCCACAGGAACAAAGAGGAACACACCGGCAAGAAGCCGAAGATGAGCAATATGATGAAGATCATTATTGCGCTGGTGGCAGTCCTTGTTGTCTGTGCGGCAGCTTACGGAATCGGAAGCGCGGTAGGCCTTTTTGGAGGAGGCTCCGGCAGTCAGGAAGAGGAAGAGGTCCGTATGGCGGACGTTCCGAATCTTGCCAACCTTGGCCTGACAGAAGACCAGGCAAGAGAAGCTGCCGAGAAAGCAGGATTCAAGCTGGAAGTATCCGGCACCGAAGCGTCTGACCAGGACGAAGGTACTGTCATCGATCAGGATCCGGAATATGGAGAAGAGGCTGAGAGAGGAAGCACGATCAATGTTGTTTTAAGTGCAGGACCGTCGACCGTGACTGTTCCGGATGTAACCGGTGATGATGTCAGCACGGCAACCGAGAAGATTGAGGCCGAAGGACTCAGCGTGGGTTCCACAAGTGAAGAGTACAGCGATGAGTACGATGAAGGAGAAGTGATCCGGACGACACCGTCTTCCGGCAGTGAGGTGGAAGAAGGCTCCACAGTTAATCTGGTAGTCAGCCAGGGAGTAAATCCGGAGGATGAGATGGTGACAGTTCAGAGCTTTGTCGGCATGCCGGAGAGAAATCTGACATCCTGGGCAGAAGACAATGAGATCAACGTATCTAGGTCTGAGGACTACAGTGATGATGTGGGCATAGGAAGAATCATTTCCCAGTCTCTGACATCCGGCACTGTGGCAAAAGGCACGACCATCAGCTACGTGGTGAGCCTTGGAGGAGAGCCGGACGAAGAAGAGCCGTCGGACAGCAGTAATAACAATGACAACAACAGCAGTGACAATACCAATAATGGAGGAAGCGATTCCTCATCCGGAAACGATTCCGGATCTTCTACATCTTCGGATGGACCGGTCTGGGAGAGCAACATCCAATCCTGGGTACAGGAAAACGGAAATCCGAAATATAATGTGGAATACGAGGAAAATTCTTCGGTAAGCCGTGGACAGGTGATCCGTTACGAACAGAATTCTGACGGAAGCTACACCTTTTATGTCAGCCTCGGCTAAGGACAGGATGCGGACAAACATACAAGGAGACTTTCATGAAGGGTAAGATTGTGAAAGGAATTGCCGGATTCTACTACGTTCACGTAGTAGAATCCGGTGTTTATGAATGTAAGGCAAAAGGGATCTTCCGAAAGGAGAAGATCAAACCGCTTGTAGGAGACAATGTCGAAATTGATGTGATCAATGAGTCGGAGAAAACGGGGAATATCACAGAGATCCTGCCAAGGAAAAATGAACTGATCCGTCCGGCGGTCGCAAATATCGATCAGGCACTGATTGTATTCGCGGTGACAAGCCCCAAACCCCATCTGAATCTGCTGGACAGGTTTCTGATTATGATGGAGAGCAAATCCATTCCGGTGACGCTCTGCTTTAATAAAAAGGATCTGGCAGACGAAAAAGAATGGGAACTGTTAAAAGAGACTTATGAAGCCTGCGGCTATCCGGTTATATTTACCAGCGCCGCAAAAGAGGAGAATATCGATCAGGTAAGGAAGATCCTGGAAGGAAAGACGACTGCCCTTGCGGGACCGTCCGGTGTGGGAAAATCCTCACTGATCAATCTGCTGGATCCGAATGCCAATATGGAGACCGGAGAAATCAGCAGGAAGATTGAACGGGGACGCCATACAACGAGACATTCCGAACTGTTTTCCATTGGCGGGGAGACCTATATCATGGATACGCCGGGATTTGGTTCGCTGTATGTGAATGATTTTGAAAAAGAAGATCTGAAGGATTATTTCCGTGAATTCAGACCTTACGAGGGAAGCTGCCGTTTTCAGGGATGCAGCCACATCCATGAACCGGGATGCGAGGTAAAGGAGGCACTTTCAGAAGGATTCATTCCGAAGAGCAGATATGAAAATTATCTGGAGATGTACCGCGAACTGGAGCAGAAAAAGCGATATTGAGGAGGAAAAGCATGAAATATATTTTGGCGCCGTCTCTTTTGGCGGCAGATTTTAAATGTCTTGCCGGGCAGATGAAAATGACAGAGGAAAACGGGGCAGAGTACCTGCACTTTGATGTAATGGACGGGATGTTTGTACCAAGTATCTCTTTCGGGATGCCGGTATTAAAGTCCATCAAAGGAGCTACAGAGCAGGTGATGGACGTGCATCTGATGGTTCAGGAACCGGTCCGCTATGTGACAGATTTTGCAGATGCAGGCGCGGATATCATTACGATCCATCTGGAAGCATGTCAGGATGTGAAGGAAACGATTCAGAAAATTAAGAACTGCGGGAAGAAGGCAGGGATTTCCATCTGTCCGCAGACGGATGCGGATCAGCTGCTCCCGTATATGGAGCTTGTGGACATGATTCTTGTCATGAGTGTACAGCCTGGATTTGGAGGACAGAAGTTTATTCCGGAATCCATTGAAAAGATCAGGAAGGTACGCCGGATGATTACGGAATGCGGCCGGGACATTGATCTGGAAGTGGATGGAGGAATCTATCAGGACAATGTAGAGGAAGTGCTGAAAGCAGGGGCGAATGTAATTGTTGCAGGATCCGCGGTATTTGGCGGAGATCCGGGACAAAATACAAAGGCTATGATGGAGAGATTAAGACAATATGAGTAGAGTGACAATCATCATCAGCGGAGGCGCGATTAACGATAATTTCGCACTTTCCGTACTGGAATCTTACGAATCGAAACGTATCATCGGAGTGGATAAAGGAGTGGAGTTTCTGTACAGGCACAAAATTGAGCCGGAGTACATTGTAGGGGATTTTGACAGTATCTCAGAAGAAGTAATCCGCTATTACCGGGAGGAGACGAAAATTCCGATCCGGGAGTATAATCCGGTCAAGGATGCATCGGATACAGAGATCGCAATCCGGCTTGCCATTACACTTGGCTGCGACCGGATGATTATTCTGGGAGCAACGGGATGCAGGATTGACCATGTCTGGGCCAATGTACAGTCTCTGGAAATTGCCAGAAAGGCAGGAATACAGGCGGAGATTCTGGATTCATGCAACAGGATCCGGCTATGCGACCGGGAAGTGCGCCTGAAACGGCGCAATGCATTCGGGAAATATTTTTCCCTGTTCCCGTTTGGGGGAGAGGTGGAGGATCTCACGATCCGCGGAGCGAAATATCCGCTGAACCATCATCACCTGCTCCCGAACGACAGTCTCTGTGTCAGCAATGAGATCGCGGAAGACGAGCTTGTGATCACGTTTGCATACGGAACACTGATTTTGATGGAAACAAAAGACGAGTAAGAAATTTACAAAGAGAATGGAGAGAAATTAAATGAAACTTGGAATCGTAGGATTACCGAACGTAGGGAAGAGTACGCTGTTTAATTCCCTGACAAAGGCAGGAGCGGAATCAGCCAACTACCCGTTCTGTACCATTGACCCGAATGTGGGCGTCGTAACTGTACCGGACGAGAGACTTAATGTACTGGCGGAAATGTACCAGACAAAAAAGATCGTTCCGGCTGTCATTGAATTCGTAGATATTGCGGGACTTGTAAAAGGAGCATCCAAAGGGGAAGGTCTTGGAAACCAGTTCCTTGCCAATATCCGGGAAGTAGACGCCATTGTCCATGTGGTAAGATGTTTTGAAAACAGCAATATCGTTCACGTAGATGGAAGCATCAATCCGCTCCGTGATATAGAGACCATCAATCTGGAGCTGATCTTCTCCGATCTGGAAGTGCTGGAACGCCGTATCAGCAAGCAGATCCGGGCGGCAAGAAACGACAAGGCGGCAGCAAAAGAAGTGGACCTGATGCAGAGAATCAAGGCGCATCTGGAAGACGGAAAAATGGCAGGAAGCTTTACGGATATCCGGGATGAAGAGGAAGAAGAGTGGATGAACAGCTACAATCTCCTCACAGCAAAACCGGTGATCTTTGCGGCCAACGTATCAGAAGATGATCTGGCGGATGACGGCGCCTCTAATGAAGGGGTACAGAAAGTCAGAGAATTTGCCAAAGAAGCAGGTTATGAAGTCTTTGTGGTCTGCGCTGAGATCGAGCAGGAGATCGCAGAGCTTGAGGACGACGAAAAGCAGATGTTCCTCGAGGATCTTGGCCTGAAAGAATCCGGACTGGAAAAACTGATCAAGGCAAGCTACAGTCTCCTTGGCCTGATCAGCTACCTGACAGCAGGAGAGCCGGAAGTCCGTGCATGGACGATCAAGAAAGGGACAAAGGCACCTCAGGCAGCCGGAAAGATTCATTCTGATTTCGAAAGAGGATTTATCCGCGCGGAAGTAGTTGCATACGATGACCTGATTGCCTGCGGCAACATGACAGCCGCAAAAGAGAAAGGCCTCGTCCGTTCCGAAGGAAAAGAATATGTCGTAAAAGACGGGGACGTAGTACTGTTCCGGTTTAACGTATAACAACTTCAAAAACAACAGGTAAGCCGTACAGCTGTCGGGAAACGACGGCTGTGCGGCTTTTTGTTCAGAAAAAGGTGCAAAAATCTGGGACAAGTATACTGGACTTTTACAGGTAATGGCGATATAATATGAATATCTATGAATTTAGAAACATTTTTTGAAACTTAAGGAGGAATAAAGAAATGGGAAGATCAATGAAAACCATGGATGGTAACCATGCTGCTGCTCATGCTTCTTATGCATACAGCGATGTAGCTGCGATCTATCCGATTACCCCTTCATCTGTTATGGCAGAAGCTACAGATGAGTGGGCTACCCAGGGAAGAAAGAACATTTTTGGACAGGAAGTTCAGGTTACGGAGATGCAGTCCGAGGCCGGAGCAGCAGGTGCCGTACACGGCTCTCTTGCAGCAGGTGCCCTGACAACTACATACACAGCATCTCAGGGACTCCTTCTGATGATCCCGAACCTGTACAAGATTGCAGGCGAACAGCTTCCGGGTGTGTTCAATGTATCTGCCCGTGCGCTTGCAAGCCACGCGCTCTCCATCTTCGGAGATCATTCCGACGTATACGCATGCCGTCAGACAGGATGCGCAATGCTTTGTGAATCAAGCGTTCAGGAAGTTATGGACCTGACACCGGTTGCTCACTGTGCGGCAATCAAAGGACGCCTTCCGTTCATCAACTTCTTCGACGGATTCCGTACATCTCACGAAATCCAGAAGATCGAGACATGGGATTACGAAGATCTGAAAGATCTCGTTGACATGGATGCGATCGATGCATTCCGTAAGCACGCGTTAAATCCAAATCATCCTTGCGAAAGAGGATCCGCTCAGAACCCTGACGTATTCTTCCAGGCAAGAGAAGCATGTAATCCGTACTATGACGCAATGCCGGCCATCGTTCAGGAATACATGGACAAAGTAAACGCAAAGATCGGAACAAACTACAAACTGTTCAACTACCACGGAGCAGAGGATGCTGAGCATGTAATCATTGCTATGGGATCTGTATGTGAGACAATCGATGAGACTGTTGACTACCTGCTTGCAAAAGGACAGAAAGTCGGAGTCGTAAAAGTACGTCTTTACAGACCATTCAGCGCTGAAGCACTTGTAAATGCAATTCCGGAAAGCGTAAAAGTGATCTCCGTTCTCGACAGAACAAAAGAGCCGGGAGCACAGGGCGAGCCGCTTTACCTTGACGTTGTTGCAGCATTAAAAGGAACAAAATTCGATGGCGTGAAGATCCTCACAGGACGTTACGGATTAGGTTCCAAAGATACGACACCGGCTCAGATCGTTGCCGTATACAACAACACAGAAAAAGAAAAATTCACAATCGGTATCGTTGATGATGTGACACACCTGTCACTGGACGAAGGTGAACCGCTTGTTACAACACCGGAAGGAACAATCAACTGCAAATTCTGGGGACTTGGAGCAGACGGTACTGTCGGAGCTAACAAGAACTCCATCAAGATCATCGGTGATAATACAGATATGTATGCACAGGCATACTTTGATTATGACTCCAAGAAATCAGGCGGTGTGACAATGTCTCACTTACGTTTCGGTAAGAAACCGATCAAGTCCACTTACCTGATCAAGAAAGCAAACTTTGTTGCATGCCACAACCCGTCCTATATCAACAAATACAACATGGTACAGGAACTCGTTGACGGAGGAACATTCCTTCTGAACTGTCCATGGGATATGGAAGGACTGGAGAAACACCTTCCGGGACAGGTAAAAGCATTTATTGCAAACCACAACATCAAGTTCTACGTAATCGATGGTATCAAGATCGGTAAAGAGATCGGACTTGGCGGACGTATCAACACAATCCTTCAGTCTGCATTCTTCAAACTGGCAGCCATCATTCCGGAGGAAGAAGCGATCGACCTGATGAAGAAAGCAGCAAAAGCTACTTACGGAAGAAAAGGTGACAAGATCGTTCAGATGAACTATGATGCAATCGATGCAGGTGCAAAACAGGTTGTTGAAGTAACTGTACCGGAAAGCTGGAAAGATGCAGCTGACGAAGGTTTATTCACACCGGAAGTAAAAGGCGGAAGAAAAGAAGTTGTAGACTTCGTTAAGAATATCCAGGCAAAAGTAAACGCTCAGGAAGGCAACTCTCTGCCGGTATCTGCATTTACAGAATATGTAGATGGTACAACACCGTCAGGAACAGCTGCTTACGAAAAACGTGGTATTGCAGTGGATATCCCGATCTGGCAGCCGGAGAACTGTATCCAGTGTAACCGTTGTGCGTATGTATGTCCGCACGCAGTTATCCGTCCGGTAGCTCTGACAGAGGAAGAAGCTGCAAACGCACCGGAAGGAATTCAGACAATTCCGATGATCGGTATGCCGGATATGAAGTTTACCATGACAGTCTCCGCTTACGACTGTACAGGATGCGGCTCCTGCGCAAATGTATGTCCTGGAAAGAAGGGCGAGAAGGCTCTCGTTATGGGCAACATGGAAGCAAATGCGGGCGAGCAGGTATACTTCGATTTCGGAAGAGAAATTCCGGTAAAACCAGAAGTAGTAGCAAAATTCAAAGAAAATACTGTAAAGGGAAGCCAGTTCAAACAGCCGCTGCTTGAGTTCTCAGGCGCATGTGCAGGATGTGGTGAGACACCTTACGCAAAACTTGTTACACAGTTATTCGGTGACAGAATGTACATCGCAAACGCAACAGGATGTTCTTCTATCTGGGGTAACTCCTCACCGTCCACACCATACACAGTAAACGCAGAAGGCAAGGGACCTGCATGGTCTAACTCCCTCTTCGAAGACAACGCTGAGTTTGGATATGGTATGCTTCTTGCAAACAAGGCAATCAGAAATGGATTAAAGACAAAAGTAGAGTCTGTTGCAGCATCTGAAAACGCTTCTGAAGAAGTAAAAGCAGCATGTCAGGAATGGCTTGATACATTCTCCTGCGGCGCAACAAACGGAACAGCTACAGACAAACTGGTAGAAGTTCTTTCAGGATGCGACTGCGAAGTATGCAAAGACATCGTAAACAATAAAGATTTCCTCGCTAAGAAGTCACAGTGGATCTTCGGCGGAGACGGATGGGCATATGACATCGGATTCGGCGGACTTGACCACGTACTTGCAAGCGGACAGGATATCAACATCATGGTATTCGATACAGAGGTTTACTCCAACACAGGCGGACAGTCCTCCAAGGCTACAAAGACAGGTGCGGTAGCACAGTTTGCAGCAGGCGGAAAAGAAACCAAGAAGAAAGACCTTGCGGGTATCGCGATGAGCTACGGCTATGTATACGTTGCTCAGATCGCAATGGGCGCTGACTTCAACCAGACAGTAAAAGCGATCTCCGAGGCTGAGGCTTATCCGGGACCGTCACTGATCATTGCTTACGCTCCATGTATCAACCATGGTATCAAGAAGGGTATGAGCAAAGCTCAGACAGAAGAACAGCTCGCAGTAGAGTGCGGATACTGGAACAACTTCCGCTTCAACCCGGCTGCAGAGAACAAGTTCACACTTGACAGCAAGGCTCCTACAGGAGACTATCAGGAATTCCTCAACGGAGAAGTTCGTTACAACTCTCTTGTAAGACAGGATCCGGAAAAAGCAAAAGTTTTATTTGCCAAGAACGAACAGGAAGCAAAGGAGAGATACGAATATCTC
Organism: Drancourtella sp. An12; assembly: GCF_002160935.1. NCBI lineage: Bacteria > Bacillati > Bacillota > Clostridia > Eubacteriales > Oscillospiraceae > Drancourtella > Drancourtella sp. An12. Next base: position 62,234 of record NZ_NFLO01000022.1, read on the forward strand.
AACAAACTTGTTACACTGTACGGAAAAACAGAATAATTGAATGCCAGAAACTGACAGATGATTTACAATACAGGGACGTATTACGGTACGTCCCTGTATTTTTTTCGCCTATAAGAGGCCGTTCTGCATAAACTTTCTTTATAAGTGAAAAAATTGTATAAAACTGTCGGATATTCGTACAAGCAAAGAATAAAAATACGCTAAAAATGAATAAAAATACAGAAAGTGACAACTTTACTAAAAATTTAAGTTTTCAATTATGTGAAAAACTAAACAAAAACTGAACTGTATTCTAGTATATCTTGCACAAGTGTTTTTGGAAAGCGAACAAATTGAGCGACAATAGGAGAAAAGAGAAGAAAAATAATTGAAAATGATAAAAAGCTAACAAATAAAACAAAAAAATATCAAATAATATAAAAAAACATGACAAAATGTTTGTTGTCAGGTTGACAATCATAAATGAATAGTGATAATATAAATATACATTTTAGATAGGGGGTACAATCAGATGGATACTATCCAGAAGCTGAGAATATATATGGAAGAGAAGAAGGTAGATTCTTTCTTTATTGCCAAGCCAGCTAATGTC
>NZ_NFLO01000023.1:0-60354 GCF_002160935.1 Drancourtella sp. An12
GTGTGCCATCCTTATTATAAGAATGACTTTGATCGCCGACTATCCCTCTTCGAGATCAGTGATCTAAATCTCCGTGGAAGGTGGTCAGATTGACCGTGAGGGATGGTCAGTTTATCTGTAATATACAGGAAGAATATGGCATTCACGATATCCTGACAATATACTTTGTTTTTCTCATTTTTCCAGGTCTGCAAAAAGTTCATCAATGTCTGTGTATCCTTTCACAGACGGGTCTTTTGCAATCGCAATCCTTTCTGCCTCAAGCATGGTGGCGATTGTTTCACTATTCGGTTGGTTTAACGAAATGTCAAAAGGAATCCGGCCCTCCCGGAGCGACTGCCGTACAAAGATATTAAATGCTGTAGAAAGGTTCATTCCGAGTTCGTTGAATAATGCATCTGCCTGTGCTTTGAGGTCTGCGTCCATGCGAATACTAATGTTCGTTGTAGATCCAGCCATGAAATCATCTCCTTTCGTGATTATATTGTATGTCATTTGCACGAAAAATACAATATATGGCACGAAAATTCTTTTGTATGAACGAAAAAAAGTTTTGCGAGAAGAAGCAAAAATGCCCCTGATCTTTGTCAGGAGCATTATCTTGTTAGCCTTGCAGGCAGCGGTTCCCGTGGAACTGCATCCGGAACGAAAATCCCAGGATCAAGTAAAAGATCCACGGCACCAGGAACAGCCCGATGGTGAAGGCAATCCCTTCCCCAAAGGCCCGGGACAGCTGGTAGCAGAACAGTACGTTGCAGACGGTCAGTAACAGCAACACGGCAAAGGCAATGAGGACAGACGAAAATCCGCAGCTCCAGCGCAAAGGGGCTTGGCAGGAAGCCATCCAGAAGCGCCAGTACCAGCCACGCCCAGAAGAACTGGACGGACCATACGGCACGGTAAGCTACATAGGTGCTGTAGTAAGGGATCAAGCACTTCCAGGGCGCAATGCCCATCTTCCGATAAACCTGCCACCTGCCTACCAGCTCCAGGATAATAAAGATGGACATGAATGCCAGAAGCAATAAGATCATGATCGCAGCCATCGTATCCCTCCTTTCTGTTTTCCCACAATATGGCAGTTCCGGGCCTGGAACGAAAACGGATGGAACGCAGGACAGGTTCCGGCCCTGGAACGAAACCGGGACGAATGTTGGATATTGTGGGTGAAAATATTCGAATACAGGAGGAAACAATTATGAACAGACGGGATTGCAAGGTGGAACTTTGCATTTGCTTCGGGGCACTGTCCAAACAGTACCGGTTCAGGGAGGCGGAGAAGGCGCAGCTGAAAACTTTTATCCAGGAGTGGGCGAAAGAGCTGCAGGAGACGGGAGAAGAACCAAAGAGCTTTGCCCTCCAGAAATTTGCGGAAGCGGGCTGGATACCGGGGAATACGAAAATCGGGTACCTGTACCGGGATGCGGACAATTACAAGATCTGGAATACCTGCATTGTGAAAGGCACCCTCACGGAGGCAGAACAAAGGGAGATCCGCAGTTGCTGTGACAGCGGGGAGTACTTTTACCCGCATGAGGTGGGGCTGCCGGAAGAGAAGTACGAAGGCACCGATGCAGACGTGCCGTGGCTGGAACTGGTGGGATTCGAACAGACATCTCAGAAGCCGGATGTGGACCTGACGGCAAAAGAGCTGCTGGAACGGTTCCGGGAGAAGAAAGGCCACTGGGGGATTTTGGAAGAATCAGGCTTCTAGGCTATGCGCCGGACAGAGAAAAAAGGATGCGCTTTTGCACCCTTTTTTTTGTCTGTAAAATTGGCCTGCGGCTTATACATAAGGCTCCGGTCTGGTGAGCCGGGCAATGCGCTTGCTTTCCCGTGTGATGATGACGTCCTCCCTGGCAGCAAGTTCCAGGTAGTCTTCCAGGTGGGCTTCCACTTCTTCCACCGGGATCAGCGTGTAGCAGCGGATGTAATCGTAGGTGTCGATTTCTTCGTCCACTACCTTGTCCACAATCTCCTCGTCCAGGTCATCTTCCTGGCACCAGAGGAATTCCGCCTTGTACCCTTTCTGCTCAAAGAAAAGATCCGGGTCATCGTCCGGAAGAAGCTGGTCTGATGCGGCAATGATGTACTCAATGACAACTTCCCTTGGGGCGGTCGTTTTCAGTACCTCAAATTCCCCTGTCATGCCTCCATACAGTTTGTAAATCTTGTAGCCTTCCCAATTGTACATGTTTGTTTCCTCCTATCATCTTCTTATTTTTTCGTGAGAAATATGGAAGAATTTCAGAAAAACGATATCCGCCGTGAAGCGTTTGCATATCCGGCACCAGGTTCCGTTTTCTTAATTTTGCCTGCAATTCAGACAATATTGGATCCGGTCTGGCGCAGACACCGGTGTCGGCCGAGGGAATGGAAAACCCGGCGGGATGCCATATTGGGGTTGGAAAACAGAAAAAATAGGAGGAAACAAACATGAACAACGAATTTTACCCAACACCAAAAACCTTACTGGACAAAATCTTTGAGGGCGTGGACTGGCGGAAGGTGGAAACCGTCCTGGAACCCTCTGCCGGGGAAGGGGACATGGCGTCCTACATCCGTGAGCAGTACAAGAAATCCTGCTACGGAGGTCCGGACATCGACTGCATTGAGAAAGACCCGACCCTCGCCCACATCCTGAAGGGAGAGGGCTTCCCGGTCATCCACGATGATTTCCTGACATTCCACACCGGGAAGCGGTATGACCTCATTGTCATGAACCCGCCTTTTTCCAACGGGGACGAACATCTTCTGAAAGCGTTAGAGCTGCAGAAAAACGGGGGATATGTCATCTGCATCCTGAATGCGGAAACTATCCGCAACCCGTACACCAATCGGCGGAAGGAGCTGCTTCAGCGTTTGGAGGGGGCTTCCATTACCTACCTTACGGAAGAATTTGTCCAGGCAGAGCGGAAGACCCATGTAGAGATTGCGGTGGTAAAAATGGAGATCCCAAAAGTGCAGAAGGAATCCCGGATCTTTTCGGAGCTGCGTGCCAAACACTATGCAAGGATCCAGGCTGCCCCGGAGGACTGTTCCCCGGCGGTAGCGGACCAGGTGGAAGCCATTGTCCGGCAGTACGAGCTGGAAGTGGAAGCCGGGATTCAGCTGATCCGGGAATATGAAGCCATGCAGCCGTATCTAATGCAAGACGTAAAGGATTGTGCTTATAATATGCCGATCCTGGAAATGAAGATACTGGGACAAAACCTGGAAATCAATGAGTTTGTTCGAGTAGTCCGGAAAAAATACTGGACAGCCTTATTCCAGAACCCACTGATTGTCGGGAACATGACGACCAATCAGTTGGAGGAATACCGGGGGAAGGTAGAAGAACTGTCAGGCTACGATTTCTCTTACTACAATATCAAAACCCTGCAGGAAGAAATGAGCCGAAACCTGGTCAAGGGAATTGAGGAATGTGTTGTGAAACTCTTCGATGAGCTGTCTTACCAGCATTCCTACGACAATGACTTGAGCAAAAACATCCACTACTATAATGGCTGGAAAACCAACAAAAGCTGGATCATCAACAAAAAAGTGATCCTTCCATGGATGCAGGCATGGGATTCCATCTTTAAAACGTACCGTCCAACGATGTATAAAGTCTCAGGAAAGCTGCGGGACATGGAAAAAGCCCTGAACTACCTGTGCGGACGGGAGGAGACAAACACTGTCTCCAGTGCACTGGAGGAAGCAGAGCAGACCGGGCAGACAAAAAAGGTTGCGATGGCATACTTTACCGTCACCTTTTATAAGAAAGGCACCTGCCACTTGGAATTTACAGACCTGGATGCCCTGAAAAAGCTGAACATCTTCGGATCCCAGCAGAAAGGCTGGCTGCCGCCGTCCTACGGAAAGAAACAGTACTGGGACATGGACCCGGAAGAACAGCAGGTCATCCGGGAATTCGAAGGCGAAGCCGGATATCAGGAGACCCTGGCACGGGGAGACTACTTCCTCGGCACGGCCAAACCGACTCTGCCGGCCCTGGGACTGGCATCTGAGGAGGTGGCGTAAATGGAGGGCTGTGTACAGATCGGACAGATCACAAAAGACCCAAAGACCGGAAAGACCAGGATCGAACGGGACTGGTATCGGCAGGGCTGGGTCTTCAAGGATGAGGAGGCGTTCCTCCTGCACCCGGACCAGCCGTGCTACGTGCCGGAACTCTCCGATACGGTTTACACCGGTGATGAGATCAGGAGGCTTTGCAACCACCAGGAGGAACTGGCTAGGGCCTGTTTCGACCTGCTGGACTGGCAGTGCCCGGAGACCCTCATTGAGGAACAGTTCCGGGATCTGGAATGGGGCTGGTGCCCGAAATGCCGGAAGATCGTTTCCTTATGCGGAGAAGAAGGGGACTGCCCGGTGTGCGGAAGCACTCTGGCAGAACCGGATGCGTTGTATTAATGAGAGAGGGAAGTGGCAGAGCCGCTTCCTTTTTTCGTATGCAAAATAGCAGGGATTGGGCGCTTCTGGTATCCTGAAAGCAGAGCCGGACGGAAAAGCCGGGAAAGGAGGAACTTCGATGGAGTTAAGAAAAAGGCGGATGGGAGACCTGCCCGTCCGTGATGAATATGTCTGTGAGCTGACGAAGTTTTTGGATCAGTTCCGGGATGGGAGCTGGATGCCGCTGCGTCATTATATGATTGCTTCGAAACTGGAATTTGCCGACGGTATCCTTCCGATTCGGCTTCCGGGATGCACCGTGGGAGCCGTGTATCTGGACGAGAACCGGACCATCCGGAAGGTGGTCATTGAGGGGAACGCCTACAAGGCATTGTATCCGGAGAATATCAACGAACAGGTTGCTACTTACATAGGGCAATCCATTACCGTGGGGAGGGATGAACATGGCGAAAAATCGGCAGTATCCCATCATGCTGGGAATAAGCCCTGCCGATAAGCAGGCCATTGGCGTCAAGAGCAGTCTCGGATCCGGATACGATTTGTACATCCTGGACGAGGATCTGAAACGTCAGTATGCGCAGCTTCACTTCTGCACGAAGGAATCCATTGACCGGCTAGTGGAACTGCTGCAAGCGATGAAGAAGCTATGGGAGGAGGAAGAAGATGAATATTCCAAGCAGAGAAACAATTGAACAGCTCCGCAGGAACTATCCTAGCGGCACCCGCATTGAACTGGTCCGAATGGGGGACCCGCAGGCACCGCCAATGGGGACGAAAGGAACCGTGAGGGGCGTCGATGATACCGGATCCCTCCTGGTCAGCTGGGACAACGGCAGCAGCCTGAACGTGATCTACGGTGTGGATCTGGTGCGGAAGCTGCCGTCAGACAGTTCCGGCTGCGGGCAGGAATAAGAATGCGGCATTTAAGGAAGGAGGAGCAATCCTCCTTTTTTCGTATGCAAAAATACGGCGTTCCATGGGATTTGGTATGCTGGAACCAGAAGAACGAGAACGGCACCGCCGGAAAGGAGTGTTTGTATGACAACGATGACAATTTACAGAAATTACGGCGTTCCGGCAGCGGAGAAACGGAACGTCTACACTTTTGGGGAACCGCATCCCCAGGCTGTCTGCAGCGACCGCTTGGTGGCAGAAGTCCCGCAGGGATGGGAACTATACGAAAACCAGGCAGGACAGACGATGGTAAAAGCACCATGGGGATGGTGCTATGAGATTAGCCAGGTTCTGCAGGGAAATAAGACGCCATGCTTCTTTGCCCTGGACCGGGAAGGAAATGGGCATCGGGCATACCTGGACGTGATACCAACAGGAAACAAGGAGGAAAAATCGTGAAAGCACAATTTTTCTTTAACGACAACTTAACGGATTCCAAGAAACTGGCCAGGGCATTTCTGGAAACCAGGAACGATGACGACTGGATCGCGAAAGAAGACTGGGGAACCTGGTTTGGGCAGCAGCGGGAAGAAGGGAGGCTTACCCTGGAATTTGGGAAAGCCCAGACAGAGGATGCCTGGAATCGGCACCTGGACACCATCCGGAGCAAAGAACAGGAGCGGCTGGAACAGCAATTCCAAAAAGATTATCCGGGAAAAAAGAACCGGACGAAGCGGAGACAGATCCGGAAGTCAGAAGAGTACCTGGCGGCCTGTGCGGAAAAGATCCTGGAAGCAGTGGAAGAGGAAAACAAGAAGAAAGATCAGCTGCTGGGCGGGCTTGTGGAAACGGCGAAACGGCAGCAGTGGAATAAGGGCCTGGCAGAGGGCTGGAACCAGGTGAAGCTTCACAACCAATCCATTCAGGCCCGAAACCTGAATGCTGTGGAGGCATTCCTTCTGGAACACCGGGAGGAGATCCTTGAGCAATTGAAAGAGGCTGTAGGAACGTGGCTGCGCAGCTATGGGCTGTGGATGATATGGGGCGATAGCTTCTTTGATGACAAAGGATACCTGTTGCCGGGAGATTCCTTTTTTATATATGAGTTTGAGTACGGATACGATGATGTTCCAGTGACGTCGGAAAATCTGGAAGAATTCCTGAGACTTTTGAAGCACCCATTCCGTGCCCAGGGAATCTTTGCAGAGGTCTGGAATGCTGATGGAGATATCCCTGCCGTGGATTTCCTGTTGTCGTTTGTCAGGGAACAGTTTGGCTTTACAGAAGAACTTTTGAAGGACATGAAAGATGATCTTTTGGATATGGCGGTTGAATTTTACAACAACGAGATTGAATACGAAGAAGTTGACGAGTCCTGGATCCTGTCCTGCTTGAAAGAAAATCCGGGTTACAAGTGTCTCCTTAAGGAGAAGTTGGAGCGGGAAGAAAAACGGAACCGGCTGAAAAATGACCTCTTGACTGCCATGCCGGAGCGCTACCCGGATCTGTACCCGGGGGCAAAGGCCATGCACCGGAAGTTTGTCCTGCATATCGGTCCGACCAATTCCGGGAAGACCTATTCGGCCATGGAAGCACTCCGCAAGGCCGGTGAGGGCATCTACCTTGCACCGCTGCGGCTCCTGGCCTTTGAGCAGTTCGAAGCCCTGAACCGGGACGGGTATCCTGCAAGCCTAGTGACAGGGGAGGAGCAGAAGCTGGTGGAAGGTGCCACGATTCAGGCCTCCACAGTGGAAATGATGAACCCGAATGCCTTTTACCGCATTGCGGTCATCGACGAAGCCCAGATGCTGGGGGACCCGGACCGGGGCGGTGCCTGGACAGCAGCCATCCTAGGCCTACGTGCGCCGGAGATCCATGTCTGCCTGGCACCGGAAGCAGAAGGACGGATCCGCAAGCTCATTGAGGAGTGCGGGGATGCTTACGAGATCATCCGGCACAAACGGAGTACCGGCCTTGCCCTGGATCCGGAACCGTTCCGTTTCCCGAAGTCGGTGAAAAAAGGGGATGCCCTGATTGTGTTCAGCAAGCGGAATGTCCATGCCGTCGCCTACGAGCTGCGCAGCCGGGGTGTGAAATGCAGTATCCTGTACGGCAACCTGCCCTACGATGTCCGGCAGTCCGAAGCACGGAAATTTGCGGAAGGCGAAACGGACGTGGTGGTGGCAACGGACGCCATCGGCATGGGCTTGAACCTGCCCATCCGGCGGGTAGTGTTCCTGGAACTGGAAAAATTCGACGGAAAGCGGCGGCGGAGGCTACGTCCGGAAGAAGTGCGGCAGATCGCAGGCCGTGCCGGACGAAAGGGGATTGTGGAACAGGGATTCTATACGGCAGAGGGTCGGGAACGGGAGGTGCAGGAACTGTACGGGAAGCCGGCACACCCTGTGGAGACTGCCATGATCGGATTCCCTTCTTCCCTCCTGGGACTGGAAGGGACGTTTACGGAGATCCTGTCCGAGTGGGAACAGCTGTCCGCCGTGGAAGGGTACCGGCAGGCGGATACGGAAGACCTGAAAGCCCTGGCTTCCCTAGTGGAGCCGCTGACAGAAGACAAGGAATTCGTGTACCGATGCGTTACCATTCCGGTGCGCCCGGGCAGTGAGGAGCAGGGCGTGTGGCTTCAGCTGGTCAAACGGGAACTGGCAGGAGAACCGTTCCAGTGGGAGCCTTACTGCAAGACCTGGCCAGTCCAGGCAAGCAGGAAACTGGACATCCTGGAATCCCGGCACAGGCTCTGTGATATGTGCTATGCCTTCGCCGTCCGGTTTGGCCACCTGGATGCGGTAGAACCGGTCCTGGAATACAAGGCCGGCCTTTCCGAAGCCATCCGGGAGGAATTGTCTTCCCATGGCCTGACACCAAAACGATGCCGGAATTGCGGGAAAGTGCTGCGGTGGAACTACCCATACGGGTTGTGCCAGGACTGCTACGGGCAGCGGAGCTGGAACTGGGAACGGTACTGGTAGGACAGGAATTTCCTTTCCCTGAAAAAGATGCCGTTTGGGTTTTCTGGATATGCACAGGAAGAGGGAGGGCAATCCTCCTTCCTGTGGATTTCGTCAATCCGGCACCAGATTCCGTTTTTGCAATTTTGCATACAATTCATACAATTAAAAGCTGCGTTTGTGAGTAGTGCCAATCCGCAGGGAGCCAAACCCTCAAGCAGGCTGCCGGGCTGTTCTGCTTGAAGGCAGGTTTACAAGAAGAAGAGGGGAGTATTCTCATGCCAGCTCCTGGTCTACAGCCCGGAAGGTAGGTGCAGGCATATACTGTTGGGATTCCAAAGGCACTTGTCCTTCTTGAATCTCCATTGCTTCCAGCAAACCGGAAAGAGTATTCTCAAAGATTTTGTCCATGTATTTGTTCCTCCTTCGCCAAACCCAGTGAATATTGTGAAAGTTTTCCTGACAAGATTACAATAACCAAGCGGGAAAGCTGCCACTGGTAACAGTGTGCAGATGAAAGCGTATCCATAACAAAAAAACTGAGTGAAAAAGCAAAATTGGGAAAAGCAAAAGACCGAACATTTGTTTGCATTTTTCTATATTTTGCACTATAATAGAATTATAATATAAATCTAATGGAGATTATCTTATGGCAAAATATTATAGGACACCACACCTGGTTTATGACTGTAAATACCATGTCATATTCTGTCCCAAGTACAGGAGAAAAATCCTCGTAAACGGGCTGGAGGAACTAGTGAAGTCGTTATTTTTAAAGATTGCAGAACAAAAAGATTTCCAGATCATTGAGATGGAAGTTATGCCGGATCATGTCCATTTGCTAATATCCTGCAACCCACGTTTCGGTATCATGAATTGCGTTCGGGCATTAAAACGGTATTCTGCTGCGCCCATGCGGGAGTTTGATCCATCGTTGGAGCACCGCCTTCCCAGTATATGGACCAGGAGCGCATTTATTGCAACGGTCGGATCAGTTTCGCTGGAAACGGTAAAGGCATACATTGAGTCACAGAAGGAGTAGTAAAATGTCACGTAGTAAAACAGATAGTTTTGTACTTGAGTTAAAATTAAAGACTTCGTCGGCAGATAACGCACACCTGGAAAAGTGTTTTTCTATAGGCTGCAGAATCTATAATACTATAGTCCGGCATTGCCGCAGACAGATTGCTTCCCTTCGGCAAGACAAGACCTACCGGAAATTGTTGGCAGAATACCGTTCCCTGCAAAATGGGGCGGGGCGAAATGCAGTATCAAAACAGTTAAATGCTATCGTTGCTTCCTATGGGCTGACAGAATACAGTCTCCATTCCTTTGTAGCGGTACAGCAGAATAAGTTTAAGAAATATATCAACAGCCAGGTAGCACAGAAGATCGCTTCTTCTGTCTGGAAAGGGGTTGAAAAGGTCTTATATGGGAATGGGAAGTACCTGCATTTCCGAAAATATACTGAGTTTGTTTCCCTGGAGGGAAAGAGTAACAGTACAGGGTTTATTTTCCGGGGCGGCGTATTAAAAATGAATAACCGGTCCATCCATGTATCACGCCATAAAAGGGACGGATCCGCTGCCCGGCAATACGAAACAGAGGCACTTAAGCATCGAGTAAAATATTGTCGTATTGTGCGTAAACCCCTCGGTTCTTCCTGGCATTATTATGTTCAGTTAGTCCTGGAAGGAACAGTACCTGACAAACACAGCATTGGAAGCGGCAGCGCCGGTTTGGATATCGGGACTTCCACAGCAGCTGTGGTAACGGAACGAGAATGTATCCTCACGGTACTCGGGGATAACGTCGAAAACATGGAAAAAGAACAGCGCCGCTTGCTTCGAAAAATGGACCGATCTCGCAGGGCCATGAATCCGCAAAACTATAACCCTGATGGCACAGTAAAAAGAGGCCGGAAAAAGTGGGTCAACAGCGGCCATTATCACAGGATGCGGATGGAATACGCCTCTCTCTGCCGGAAACGGGCCGCAGCCCTGAAGCAGTGGCAGGAGAAGATGGCAAACCGGATCATAAGTCAATGCGATACGTTGTATGTGGAGAAGATAAATTTCAAAGCTCTGCAAAAGAGGGCAAAAAAGTCAGTAGTTAAGGAAAACGGGAAACATACCAGGAGGAAGCGGTTTGGCAAAAGCCTGCAGACACGGGCACCTGCCAAGTTCTGCAGTATTTTAAAACGAAAACTGATAGCCATGGGCGGCAGGTATCTGGAAGTAGATACCAACTCCTTCCGGGCCAGCCAGTACAACCATGTAACGGATACCTATACAAAGAAAAAACTCTCCAGACGCCACAACATCATAAATGGCCGGTGGGTTCAGAGAGACTTATATTCCGCTTTCCTTTTAAGCAATAGCGCCAAAGACCTGGCTCACGCAGACCGTGAGCGTTGTATAAAAACATATGATCAATTTGTTAAAAACCACGATGCCTGCATCGAACAAATCCGTAACACGAAAACAAAAATACCACGCAGTTTTGGGTTCCAGGCTGCATAAATAAATGGGACTCCGGGCCCGGCTGAGTCCGATGCCGCAAATGGTGCCAACAGGCGCCTTGGCAAAAAAACAATTCCTGATAAAAACAGAAAACTATAACAAAAGGAATGTCTTTTCGCAAGGGAAACGGTGGCTTCCAAAGGACCTGCCAATTCCTGAAAAGGCATTGCCTAAGTGATGTGATTATGTTTTGGGAACCTCCCACTGGTAACAGTGTGGAGAGCAGTCAGAAAAAGAAAGGAGGAGCAATCCTCCTTTTTCGTATGCAAAAATAAGGTCTCCCGGAGAACCTTGTATGCTGTTCTCAAAACGGAAAGGAGCTTTTTTTATGGACAACACAACGGAATTCTTATATAACCTCATTAACCCCAGCGACCCTTATACCTTCCGGGCAGAAGACCAGGAGACCGCTGCTCTTGCCGTGTTCTGTCTGGGACCGGCCTACGGCGCAGAGAACCTGTCAGGGACGGGCAGTGGGGACGTCCCGGTGCTTTTGTTTTCTGACCCGAAAGTGTGGTATCAGGAGCAGTTCGGGCGGACGCCGGACGAGGGGCTGGAAGCGAAAAAGCCTGCAGTGATTCGGGCGCTGAAATCCTTTATCCTGGGGAACGAGCGGGACAGGAAACGGTACGAGGCCGCCATGGCCTGCATCAGAGAACCGGAACGGCGGGAAGTCTTTGTAAGGGAATGGCGGGACGGACGTACCTCCATGAATAACATCGGCTTGCGTGCCGAAAAGATGGCAGAGGCACTGGAAAAGCAGAGGGAGGATCAGGAGGAGAAAGGAGCGTCATCATGACATTGAATTGGAAACACTGGCTGGGAGAGAGCAAAAAAGAAAAACCGGGAACATCACTGACTCCTGAAGAGATTGCTGCCCTGCTGCAGATCACACCGGAAGCCCTGAAGGAGTTCGAAGCGGCATACCGGATGGAAGCACTGGATACGGTGTCCGACAACTTCTTTGAAGTCAACGCCCGGCAGGCAAAAGACCAGATGTCCAAAGAGAGCAGGCTTCCGGAGAATCTGATCTTCCGGATTGGCCAGGAACTGTTGGAGAGCACCCACCAGATCCTGGAATATGACGGGGAACACCTTGCCGTGTTTGCACCGGAAGCGGAAAGCCAGCCGGTGGAACGGGAAGAACTGATGGCATTTCCAGAGCTGGACCGTCCCCAGTTGACCGGGCGGTACTGCTGCAGGGATATCCCGGAGGACAGCTATCCGGAACTGCTGTGTCTTTGGAAGCGTTACCAGGAAACTGGGAACCGGGCGTTCTACCACCAGTTCCGGCAGGGGCTGGATATCCTGGATGTGGACCCGGTACTGTACCGGATGATCGGTACTAATCCGAATTCCATGGGCTTCTGGTTCCCTTCACTGGTACGTGCTGTTATGGGTACCCGTTTCTTCCGGATCCCCCAGACCATCATCGCCCGGATCCCGGAGACCCTGCTGCAGATGACCCGTCTGGACTACGGCACCCTGACGCCGGCAACCCTGCAGGTTGTGGACCGGTACTGCCAGAAGGTGTTCCGTCTGGATCCGAACCGGGAATATTTCGTCAAGACAGGCACCTACTCCTCCAAGTTCGACTTCCGCAATACCCATGTCCACGGTGCAAAGGAAGTGGCAGAGCTGGGGGAATACCTGCTGTTTATTCATCACCAGGCACTGCAGATGGCGTCACCCCTGGCCCAGCCATGTATTTACGGCGTGTCCACGACCAACGAATGGGTAGTCCGGGAGTTTATTCCGGACAAGGAAGGAAATCCCTGCATCTACAAAGGACTGCCGCTCCATACAGAATATCGGGTATTTGTGGATTGCGATGCGGACGAGGTGCTGGGGATTGTCCCGTACTGGGACCCAGACACGATGAAGCACCGGTTTGGCCATTCGGAAGATTCCGACAGCCTCCACCAGAAGCACGATTACGTTATTTATCAGATGCACGAGCGGACACTGATGGAACGGTACCACAAGCACAAAGAACGGGTAGCAGCAGAAGTAGAAGCGATCCTCCCGGACATCCAGCTGCCTGGACAGTGGAGCATCGACATTATGCAGAACGGGGAGGACTTCTGGATCATCGACATGGCGCTGGCGGAAAATTCCGCATTTGCAGACTGTATCCCGGAAGGGAAGCGGAGTCCGCTGGAAGAAAACTGGATCCCGAAACTTCCACCAAAATAGCCTTGAAATAAGGGCGTTGCAGTTGGTGCAACAGCCGGGGAATAAGAAAATTCTCGTTGTTCTGCCATATTTCTTACGAAAATATCAAGAACATAGGAGGTAACAACAAATGTATAGCTGGTCAGGAATGAAAAAGATCAATCTGGAGGCTGCGAAGGAATATTACAAAACCGAAAATGGGCCGATTGTATTTTTGCTGTATGATGACGGCACCGAAGCAGAGGCCACAAGCATAGCGGGCATCCTCTACCACGGTGAACACGGCGGCGAATTTGGCATCGAAAAGAAGAAATCCAGGATCGAGCTGATTTTTAACGACTGCCTGTTTAACGACGGCTGGGCAGAAGCATACAAGGTCACTTTGACCATGTATGATGCACCGGAAGCAACACAGATCCGGGAACAGCTGCAGGAGATTGCTAACGGTTTCTGGGAGGAGCAGGAGTGTTCGGAAGACGGCATCCGGAAGATCCTCCGGGAATACCAGAAATCCCTGGACTTTGAGTACGAAATCCAGAGCATCCCAACCGTATGCTTTGGGGATCAGAAGTTCACAGACTGATCGGGAAAGAGACATCGTCATGTGCGGTGTCTTTTTTTGTGTGCAGCAGGATGGCATCCAGCCCGGAACTGCGATATAATGGGGCTGTATATCATACGGAACACCTGCGGGAAAAGCGGAGTCTGGAATCGCTGGAAAAACTCGGCATTCCGAAGGATTCCGTATAACATATAATTGGAATTTTCTTTTGCAGAGTGATTGGAAATCTTTTGCTGCCGGAAATGGCATATTAAAACTGAAGTTTTAAGAACACAGGAGGAACACAAAATGATCAGAGAAACAGTTGGAAACATCATCACAGCAAAGGAGAGTATCCTGGTATTCCGGGGCAGGAAAGAACAGATCTTTTCCGGAAGCGTTGGAAAGCAGGTGCGGGATCTCCTGGTGGATCCGGTCATGATCCAGAGTATCCAGGAGGCGGCAGAGGAGGCAAAACTCCCGTTTTATCTCTTCGAAGCGAAAAACGGAAACTGGCTGGCAGCAGTGTTCGCGAGAGATACAGAGACACTGAGAGCAGCTTTGGAAGCCATCTGCCGTCTTGCCCACAACCGTTCCCTTGCCATTCCGGGATATCTTGGGAAGGACTGGGACGAGACATTTTCTGTCATCCTGGAAGTCTTCCGGGACTACCGGAGTGATGTGACAATTTATTACACAAAGGAAAATGCGGAACGCTTAAGAGGGGAATATAGAAATCAGGAGCAGGTTGTTGCTGACCGGGATGCGGGAGGTTTTTATCTTCTCCGCCCGTGGCATGGATTTCCGGCCATGACCAACACCCTCGACATCGTGCATTGGTTTGGCGCAGCCTTTGGATACGGTGCGGAGCCGGAGGACGCCTCTAACCAGGAGGACGCTTGTGTTCTCCTCCAAAAGGATGCTGTTGTGGATGCCTGCAAAGCCCTGGTGGACAGCCTGGATCCGGCAGCATTACAGGAGCAGAAAAGCTGGCTGGAAGAACAGGTCGCAGTGCTTACGCCGTCCTGTACTGATGAAATACCAGACGGGATCCTGAATATCCTGGACGCTGTGGAAGAGCTGGCAGGCCTGTTTGGCAAAGACCTGAAGGCAGAACCGGAAAAGGAGCTGGGGGAACACACGGAAGAAGTCACCGAGTGGTGTCCGCATTGCGAGACAGAGGTCACTCTGCAGTGGGACATCGCAAGGGACGGATACAAGGCCTTCTGCCCATACTGCGGGAATCGCCTCATGCTGTGTGCCTACTGCCCGAGGGTAGAACAGTGTGACTACGACGAGGACACGGATACCTGTTACTACAATCGGGAGAAACAAGAAGACTGATCGGAGGGAAGAGGAGTGCAGTGTATGCGCTCCTTTTCGTTATGTTAAAATTAATTTCGATGTTAATATATCGGTTAAATATTAGAAATTTAAAATTCGGAACCAGGGGCCGAAAATGCAACAGAAGACCGGCTATCCTGTACCACGACAGACGGCCGGTCCTCTGCAGATTAAGAAAAGAGATTAATATGAGAAACTTCGTTCCCGCCGCCTATTCGCACTGCGGAGGGAATGGGGCAGCCGTGAGGGTTTCCGATGGTCTTCGGCTGCCATCCTTAATATGGAAGATCGGGAGAACGGAAGGAATTCCTCTGTTTTTCGCTTCCTGTCACTTCACAAGCCGGCATATTTCTGTTTCGGGTAGCAGCTGTTTCAATCTGAAAAAGGGAAAAAACAACGTACTACATTTGCAAAGCACTTGTAAAATTAATGTTTTTCGCATATAATGATGTTATAAGATACTGGAAAGAAAGGAGTGCATTTGAATGGCTGCAAAGAAAGAAAACATGACTTTACGGATGGAGCCAGAGTTAAAAGCACAGGCGGCGGCTCTTTTCAAATCTCTTGGAATGGACTTAAGTACAGCAACGGGTATCTTCTATAGACAGGCACTTAGGTACCATGGCTTGCCTTTTGAAGTAAAACTCGATGAGCCGAATGAAACTACCTATGAAGCTATGGCAGCGGCAGAGAAGGACGAGGAAATGTACGGCCCGTTTGACAGCGTTGCGGATATGATGGAGGCGTTAAATGCTTAAGCTGGAATTTACAGGACAGTTTAAACGTGATTACAAACTTGCTTTGAAACGGGGCTGCGATCCGAAAAAGTTGGAAGAAGTTGTAGAAATTTTGTGTCGAGAAGAACCTTTGCCACTTTCGTATCGGGATCATGCTCTTACAAATTCAAGGAATTATAAAGATATGAGGGAGTGCCATATTGAACCTGATTGGCTGCTGGTTTATAAGGTCGTACAAGATGTGCTTGTTTTGAAACTGATCCGTACTGGCTCTCATAGTGATTTATTTTAAGCTGAAACAGAGGATATGCGAAAAGCAGTCTGTGCAACAGGCTGCTTTTTTGCGTGCAAATAGCTCAAAGGCTGATAATATAGTTGACATTGTTTCCGTCCGGTTCCACACGAAATCCCTTGTTCGCAAACCGGTCCGCAACGTCCTTTTGGAACGTGACTGCCTTTCCCGTTGACACGATCTCATTGTAGCAGTCGGTCATTGCTACGATCGTCTGGTGCGACAGGCAGGTTAAGGTTTTCCCATCGCAAAATTTCTCCAGGTATCTTTTGAAAGACAAAAGCTTCCTTGTCTGTGTCTTATTAAACTCCATGATTGTTTCTCCTTCTTAACTACGTCACTTCTGATAGATACAGGATACCATATCCCCATAGCAGACCCAGATTTGTCTACGTTCCGATACAGACAATCCCGACATAATGCCGGGAAAGTCTGATTATTTTAAATTTTCAAAAAGTTCATCCGTCGTATACTCGTCATCGATCGGTACGCCGTACTCATCAAGAAAAATAATGCCGTAATTGGCAAGCTGGCATTTTGCTACGCTTTGGTCATATTTGCTCCATGTGCCATTCACTTCTTTTGATGTCTTCATGCTTTCGTCCCCCTTTTTTAATAATAATGCACGATGAATGTCTCGCTTAAAGCATTCCCGGCTGAAAATTAAGCAATGCCCAGCCAGTCCAGAAACTCGGTGTTGACGTTTTCCCAGTCCGGCGGGATCAGTGCGTTATACCCGCACACCTGACGCAGATGGTACAGATGGGAACGGAGGGAGGCAACGCTGCACCAGACGGATGCCTTGCCACCGGATCCGGCAATCGGAATGCTGTAAACCGTCCCGCCATACTCCCACAAGTCCCAGCTCCACGAACGGGCAACAAACACACCACGTTCCGTAATCTCACGGGCTTTCTCCGCCCAGATTCCACTTAGTTTTTCAAAATCATAAGTATTTCCGATCTGATTGTCTTTCGTTTGCATCGTATCCCTCCTTCTGTAAACAGCATACCACAAGCCTTTTCTCCGTCCGAAGTTGCCTACGTGAAAAGCGGTATGTCCAGCCTACAGGCAAAAAAGATGCTGCCTATGGACACACGCCACAGGCAGCAAAGGAGTGAAATATATGGAAAACACGGGGCGGATCCCCAAGAAGTTGTCGTTGACTGCCCTGCGGGTAACAGCACAGGGCAGCATGATAAAAGGAATGAGAGTAAATAAGTAGTCGGCCGGTCCCGCCGTGAGGCAGGTGGGAGGGTGAGTGTGAAAAGAACTCCCGCCCGGCCACTAATAATATGGCAGATTGGAAGCGCCGAAGAAAAGTTGCATACGTTCCGGGAATTACGTATGCAAAATCACGGGGAAATGGGAAGTGGGGTACAATTAAAGAAGAAGAGAGAGAAACCCGCCCTGCTGGGAAATAGGAGAAAGGAGAGGATATTATGACGCTATTGAAAAAAGATATCCAGAAGAGAAGCGAAACGATTCAGAACATTGCTTCTCATATGTATACAGCTTCCCACCGCATCCCTGCGGCCGCTGAAAGCGCCTTGAACGAAGCCATGGCAATTCTTCTGGCCGAGAACGAAGAGTGCAGAAGAATACAAGAGAAGGAAGAAGCAAAGGGAAATGCGAGCTAGTATATGGTTGAGCGTTAGCTGCTCCTGCTGCGGGGCGGTTATTGGCTGGTACTACAACAACGCCAAATCGGTTTCCCAACTCAAAAAGGCAACGAAAAACTGGGTGTTCGACAAAGAATACGGGAACCTGTGCCCGGAATGTTTGGAGAAGTTGAAGAAAAGAAGGAGCGATCACCATGACGATTGAAGAAGCAATCCAACAGTTAGAATTTGATCGGGAAATGATACTTTTTGACCTGACAACAGGAGAAACAATAACACCAGAAGTGTTAAAAATAGGAAATCAAGACAACTACAGAACATATCTTGCGGATGAAATGGCGATTGAAGCTCTTAAAGAAATCCAGCAGTACCGGGAGATCGGAACCGTGGAAGAGTGCCGAGATGCGGTGGAGAGAGCCAGATCACTGGATGCTTACGTCAAACAGGTATGCTGGGAAAGGGATCTTGCCGTACAGCAGCTTTCGGAAATTGGCATTTCACTTGGAGAAAATATGGATACTGTGAAAGAAGCATTGAAAAAAAGTATTAAAAAAGGTGATGCAAAATGAGTAAAGGAATCATCATAGTAGACGAAATCCCGAAATGCTGCGGGAGCTGCCCGTATGCAGAACAGCTTTACGGTCTTCGGTATACGTGCGCCGTCTCGTCTGACGGTGGCTTGAGACGGCTACTCTCCCACATGGCGGGAAGGCCGGACTGGTGCCCGATCCTGCCGGTGGGAAAGGATCTGGAAGAACGGCTGGAACAAATTGACCGGTTTTTCGATTCCGTCAGCACGGAAGAGTTGGAACCGCTGACAGAGGAGGAAATGCCGGGAGGGGAAGAAAAATTGAGTAGAAAAGGAGAAAAGCAACGATGACGAACGAGGTAAGCAATGATTTAATTAGTCGAGAAGATGTCGTGACTATTATAGAAGCTATGATCTTTGAATCTGGAAAAAATCTGGTAAAAGTGTATCTTTTGCAGGACGCAAAAGAAAGAATTGAACGTATCAAGCCAGCATATAACAAAGAAGGAGTCATTGAAGAGTTAAAAAGACCTGATAATTATACTATTATGGCTGGAAAACATTTTACAACAGTAGACAGGGCAGTCGAGATTGTCGAGAAAGGAGGCCTAGAATGAGAGAAATTTTATTCCGGGCGAAACGGAATGATAATGGCGAGTGGGTAGAAGGCTATTACGTGAAAACCAGATTGGGAACAGATACAGAGCCTAGTAATGCCATCTTTGTTCCGTGGAAACAAAACCGTTTTGAACAATGGGGATGGATTCGAATATTACCCGAAACCCTCTGTCAGTTTACTGGACTCTATGACAAAAACGGTCAAAAGATTTGGGAGCATGATATAGTTAAATGCAATAAGCGGAAAGATGGGTTTGAGTTTTACAAAGTTCTGTGGAGAAAATACTACGCTGATTTTGGAGTTGAACCGTTAGAATTTGGTGTGCAGTATCCAATCAGTTTGGGAGAAAGGGAACAGGACGTAAGGGGATGTGACTACGAGATTGTTGGAAATAGTTTCGATAATTCCGAAACGCTTCACAGAACGAAAAACTCAGATGGGAAAAAATCATAGCAACAGGATCTATTCTGGAAAGTGAGCCGGAAATCTTCCATATTGCTAAGAAAGCCCCGGAACTGCGGGGAGAAAGCAGGGAAACATGTCAAAAACATACGAAGCGGCACGCCAGAAGGCCGCAAAAGAATACAAGGACCGGCTGGAAGAAGCCAGGAAGGAGATCCGGGAGCTGCGGGATAAGAACGACCGGCTGTTATGCGAAAGCCTGGAACTGGAAGCGAAAGTAGAGCAGCAGGCGGAGTGGATTGAGCGGCTCTTGGAGTTTACGGAACTCAGCCCGGAGGAAGCGAAGCAGCTGCGCAGGAGAGTCAAAGTGGAAGCGGAATTAAGCGATACCTTTGGTGGATGGGCGTCCGTGTTTGCTAAAGCATTCACCTTTGGCGGGGTGGACTGACCTGTGCGCACAAACAAGATTCAAAGAAAGGAGGAAAATCCATTGGAACAGCTGACAGGGACTGTCCAGAAAATTATATATCAGAACCAGGATAACGGCTTTACCATCTTTTTGCTGGATCCGGATAGGCTGGATCTGTTTTCCAGGTACATTACGGTCAAGGGAACCTTCTTCCAGCTGACGGAAGGGGAACACATGAAAGTCAGCGGGGACTATAAAAACGACCCGAAGTACGGGAAGCAGTTTGCTGCCGACCACTACGAACCGGTGCTGCCGGACCGCCTGGATTTGCTGGAACAGTACCTGGCATCGGGCATTGTCTCCGGCATCGGGCCTGCCAGGGCAAAATCCATCATCCGGACGTTTGGCAGGGATACCATCCGGATCCTGGAAGAGGAACCGGAACGCCTGACAGAAGTCTCCGGCATCGGGAAGCGGACAGCGGAACTGATCGGACGGAAGATGACAGAACGGGTAGAAGAGCGCCGGATCCTGATTGCCCTGTCCGGGTACGGCATCGGCCAGGCCCTGGGGCGGAAGATCTTCAAGCGGTACGGGAAGCAGACCCTCCATGTCCTGCAGTCCAACCCATACCGGCTCATTGAAGAGGTGCCGGGAGTCGGGTTCACGTCTGCGGACAAGATTGCCATGGAGCAGGGGATCGGGAAGGAATCCACCTTCCGGGTGGAGACCGGGATCCTGTACGTCCAGAAGAACCTGTGTGCTTTTGGGAGCGTGTACGTGCCAAAGAACACCCTTCTCAAGGAAGCGGCAAATACCCTGGAGGTACCGGCAGAAACCGTAGAGAAGCACTTAGGGACCCTTCTGCACCGTGGGGACCTGGTGGCGGAAAAGGGTACCCGGATCTACCGGAAGGGTGACCTGAAGGCAGAACGGGAGCTGGCAAGAAGGCTCTATGCCCTGGCATCCCGGAAGAACCGGAAGGTGAAGCGGGAGGTATTCGGGGAACTGGGCGGAAATCTGGACGAGGTACAGATGAAAGCCGTGGAACAGGCGGCAAAGAGCGGGCTGATGGTACTGACCGGGGGACCGGGTACCGGGAAGACCACCACCACCAACCTGATGATCCGGTACTTTGAGAAAGCAGGGAAACAGGTGGTGCTGGCAGCGCCCACCGGGCGTGCAGCCAAGCGGATGCAGGAAGCCACCGGACGCCATTCCTCCACCATCCACCGGCTCTTAGGTGCTAAGATGATGGACAACAAGCTGGTGTTTGAAAAGGACGAAACAGATCCGCTCGATGCGGACGTGATCCTGATTGACGAGGTGTCCATGCTGGATCTGTCCCTGGCCCTCCACCTGGTCCGTGCGGTGCCAAAAGACGCCCAGCTGATCCTGGTAGGGGACAAGAACCAGCTGCCAAGCGTGGGGGCAGGGAATGTCCTATCCGACCTGATCGGAAGCGGCGTCTGCCGGGTGATGGAGTTAAAGAAGATCTACCGTCAGGCATCCGGGAGCAACATCATTGCCAACGCCCACCAGATCCTGGAAGGCGGGGAATTGAACCTGTCAAACCGAAGCCATGATTTCTTCTTCAAGCCGGCGGAGGATCCGGAGGAGATCCGGAAACTGCTGCTCCATTATGTGGCGGATTCCCTGCCGGAATTTACCAAGGAGGCGGACATCCAGGTCCTTGCGCCGCTCCGGGGCCGTGCCCTGGGAGTGAACCAATTGAACCTGGACCTGCAGGAACGCTTAAACCCGGGGAAGGAGACCGTGCTGGGATTCCGGGTGGGAGACAAGGTGATTCAGACCTCCAACAATTACCAGATCGAGCGGAAGAACCGGAAAGGGAAAACCCAGAGCGGCGTGTATAACGGCGACATGGGGCGTGTGAAGCGGATCGACAAGGAGCAGGAATATCTGTACGTGGAGTTCGAGGACGGCTGGACGGTGCGGTATGACTTTTCGGAACTGGAACAGCTGGAACTGGCGTATGCCCTTACGGTTCACAAGTCCCAGGGCAGTGAGTACCCGGTGGTGGTGATCCCGGTATGGGACTATGTGCCCATGCTGACCAGCATGAACCTGTTATACACGGCAGTGACCCGTGCGAAGAAGTACATCCTGCTGATCGGGCCAAAGAAGCGGGTGTACCAGATGGCAAGGAATGTCCGAGCCAATGACCGGCTGACGGGATTGAAGGAGTTCCTGCAGGAAGAGGCGGCACAGGACAAATAGTAGTACCCGTGCCGCTTCTGTACAGCCTTCTGTCCCAAAAACTTCTCGGCATAAGGTTTCCCAATACGGCACACACAGAAAGAATCGCATGAGGCGGTGCTTTTTTTGCTGTCCGGGACGGAAATCCTGGGGATGTTCCATATTTTGTTTGAAATTTGCAAAAACAAGAACAGGAGGAACAAACAATGATTCGAGAAGTGAAAGGAAGCGTACTGGCGGGATCAGAACCGATCATCGCCCATCAGGTCAACTGTAAGGGTGTCATGGGAGCCGGCGTAGCCAAACAGATCCGGCAGCATTTCCTCTCCGTCGCCCAGTACGGCAGGTACCAGAAACAGTGCAGGAAACGGGGAGCAGAACTGCTTGGGAAATGCGAACTCACCTGGTGCCCGTCCGGATGCCTGGTTGCCAACCTGTATGGAGAGAACATCCCGACAGGGAAGGGCCTGGATACGGACTACGTGGCGCTTAGGAAAGCCCTGGTGTCCCTGAAGCATAAGGCAGCAGCCATCGGGGACATTGCCATGCCGGGATACTTAGGCTGCGGCCTGGCAGGCGGGGACTGGGAAACGGTCTACGGGATGATCCGGGACGTGTTCGGGGAGTTTCACCGCACCGTCACCATTTACTACCTGCCAGAAAGCGTCGAGCGTCTGTGTCAGGAGTTCGGGGACATGCCGATGGATCCGGAGACGGAGTGCCTGGAAGAAGAGTGGCACGGATTCCCAAAGGGAACAAACCGGGAGGAGATCTGGCACTGGTTTGAAGAGACCTTTAATTGTAGCGTGGCGGAAGACCTGATGCATCTGTAGGCTGCTGACTTCGGAGACAAAAAAAGACATCGCAAGGCAGGGGAAAGAGTATCCCTCCGGCGGTGTCTTTTCTTATGGGGATATTGGCAGATACCGTAACACATGGTAAGATGGAAACAGGCGGGGCTGAAATAGTCCTGTGCTTGAATGGGAGAAGGAGGGGCAGAAATCGTATGAGGAGGAAGCTACTTTTTATAATATTGGTTCTTTTTTGCATAGCAAGCCTGTTTGCAAAACCGGAGGGGAAAACCTCTGTTTCTGATCAGGTCTTATATAAGTGCTGCTTGCTTTCGTTTTTTATACCTTTGACGATTGCATCTGGGCTTTGGTGCAACACTCACAAGCCGGCGAAAAAGCTCTGGGGTATTGCAATCCTGATTTCCTTAACGGCCGGTTTTGTTACCTTTCTGGCTTTGCCGGAGGGGATCCAGGAAGGAGGGATGGCGTTTAGTGAAAAGGAAAGCGGGGACAGACCGGACTTAGAAAAACGTAAAGAGACAGATCGTTCGGAAGGCGATCCGGAAATGGTTAAGAAATCCGTCTCCACAAATGAGGGAAAAGAAGATAGGAAACTCGAAAAAGGATCCGAAATTGGAAAAGAACCGGTCCGTTTCCTGTATGATGATACTTATATTGTAGGGAATGTAAAGGTTCGCATCAATGAGATTCAGATCAGGCAGAATGTTTATCAGGCAGGTAACCATACACTGGAATTCCGGATTTTCTGCGAACTCGTCAATACTTCGCCTACGGAGCAATATTTCACCGCCACAAAGACCGGAAATATAGTAGGGGTCTTTCACGGAAAGGAAGAAACGCAAATCGGCGGTATGGACAATTTACTGTGGGATAAAGAAGATGATACCATTGGGACAGGCATTACCGTGCCTGCAGACGGAACCAAAGAATTGGTGGTGCAGGCCGGAACCGTGATTACAGATGCTGTTACATACGGGGAGGAACTGAAATTCGACGTTTATTTCCGGAATAACGAGGAACTGCTTACAGTGACATTCGATTGTCAACCTTAAAAAAGAACATCGCAGGAAAGGGAACAAGTATCCCTCCGGCGGTGTCTTTTTTTATCTCGGTATGCGTTGGATACGATCATCCCAACACAATGCCGCATTGCAGTTCCCAGAACAAGGCTGTCGATATCCAACTGTTCCAGTAGGATTTTTCGGAACCAGGTACCGAATTTGAATCATTCCCGGCTTCTTTGGATCCGCAATTTTCCTCCCAGGACACGAAAAACCGCCCCAATAGGACGGCCTTTCCGTGAAAAAAATAGATGGAGGATATATATCGAAATCCGGGGCAAAACCCCCTAATCTTAATGTCTATATCACTGGCCGGCCATAACAAAGAGGAAACAAAAGACACCGGCCAGGTGGAAGGGCTGTTCCCTTCCGACAAAGAGTATTCTACTACATCTGAAAAGATGCCCGAAAGTTGCATACGTTTTTAAGTTATCCGTGGATCAGGACTTCGAAAGCAAAGTGCCGAATGCCTGGTTCCGTTTTTCGAACACGACAGCAAGCACCTGTTGCCCCTGCTCCACACGCTTATAGTCCTTATAGTCGCAGACAACCTTCTGGATCCGGGTACCGGTATCCGGGAAGATCACATCCAGGTAGTAGGTCCGGCCATTGGTATTGCCGCTCCTGGCAGGGGATGGCCACTTCCCGTTGACAAGGCCGTACTGAGCATGGGTGGCGGCAGCGTGTTTCGGGATCCGGCCATGGAGACACCAGAAGCCTCCAATCCAGAAGATCAGGGTGCCAACTGCAAGACCCAAAACGTCCTTCGTACTGGACTGCCCGAGGTACAGAAGGTAAAGACTGATTCCCTGGAATGCCAGCCCCATGAAGAAAGCAAACCATCCGACAACGGTGGATGTCCCGTTCAGGTCTTTTTTCAGCTTCCGGATCATTTCCGCCTCCGGTTCGGTAAGCGTCCTTTGGCGCAGCTCCTCCGGGCGGATATTGCGGTAGCGGGGATCGTGTTTTGGGATATGTGGTTTCATAAAAAATTCTCCTTTCGCATAATGCTCTGCCAGAAATATGGAATATCCGCTCCTTCCAGTAGGAATGTTCGAATCTGGGTTCTTCCCCAGGACACGAAAAAGCCGCCCCGAAGGACGGCCTTTCCGTGAAAAAAATAGATAGAGGATGTATCGAAAACCGGGGCGAATCGCCCCTAATCGTAATGTCTCAAGTGCTGGCCGGAAGCTGTATAAAAAGAGGAAACTATGGGAATCTCCGACCAGGTGGAAGGGCTGTTCCCTTCCGACAAAAAGTATTCTACTACATTCGAAAACTTCCCTAAAAGTTGCATACGTTTTTTCTTCCCGGAGGTGGATATCAGCCTTCCGGATCCGGTTCGTGCCATGCCCATACCGCTTTTTCCAGGTGGACCGTACCATTTTGTGCAGGGATGCAGCCGCTGTTTTCCAGGGAAAGAGAATCCATCCCGCCTGGTTTTCCCATATTGTCATAGAAAGAAACAGAACAGTGGAGGAAATAACAATGCTGACATTTGGAATTGATTTTGATGATGTATTATGTGACCTGAACATTCATGCGGTGGAACTAGCCAACCGGGAACACCCGATGGATCCGCCCCTTCGCCTGGAGGAGCTGGACAGCTGGGAACTCTCCGGACGTGCCCAGGTAGTAAAGGGCTACTATGACCGGGAAGACCTGTACCGGAAGCAGACTGTGACGGAGGAAGCAAGGGAATTTGTCCGTGCCCTGCAGGAACAGGGGGAGGTTTTCATCTGCACGGCCATCCGCCCGGAGTTTATGGGACTGCGTGTCCGGCAGATCCGGGAGGCCTTCCCGTTCATCCCGGAAGACCACATCATGATGGGATCCCGGAAATCCCTGTTGCAGTTTGACGTAACGTTGGATGACGGCGGCCACAACATCCTGGAAAGCCGGAGCCGATTCCCGGTACTGTTCCGGAAGCCGTGGAACCACCGGATCACGGGGATCATGGCGGTGAACAGCTATGCGGACTTTTTGGAACTGTTGAAACAGATCAAGCATTCCCTGGTCCAGGGACGGAGGACCGTTACCGCACCGGCTGTGGTTGCCCTGGTTGGCCCAAGCGGGGCTGGGAAACGTACCCTGGCAAAGGCGTTGTCCTGCCGTGAGGGGTTCGTGGTGCCGGAAAACTATACCACCAATCCGGATGCCGGGGCACACCGGTATCTTGCGGAGCAGGACTTCCGGAATACGGATTTCCTGGAAACAACCTATTACGGCGGATTCCGGTATGGTACCAGGAAGGAAGACCTGGAACGTGCCCTGGAAACGGGAGAGTACCTGGTGCTGCCCATGGATGTGTGCGGGGCCGTGACCATGAAACGGTTTTACCCGACGCTTCTGGTGTACTGCAAGGCCCGGAAAGAGACCATTATCGGGAATATTCTGGAAAAGGACATCAGCCTGGAAGAAAAGAAGCTGCGGCTCATTAATCTGGACAAGGAACTGGTAAACGAGCAGATCTGCGACTGTACCGTGGACATGGAAGGAGCGGATCCGGTCCGGGAACTGATGAAGCATCTGAAATGAGAAGAGGAGAAGATCCCACTGCGGGTCTTCTTTTTCTGTACACGAAAAGGCCGCCCCAAAGGACAGCCAGTTAGCAAAAAAAAAGATAATCTTTCGTTTACAAATAGATCTCAGTTTCGTTATCCAACAGCTTCTTTTGTTGCAAACTTCCATATTGGAGAAAACCAATGGAAGGAGGCTTATGATATGAGCAATAAGAAAGAAGCAAACGTGAACCGATCAGACTGGATGGTGCATGACCCGGATGCCTGCAACTTATATCCCATGGAGGAGTACCTGACGGGGCAGATGCCGGACGTCCTGAAGGAGTATGCCGGCAGGGAGACCATCCGGTCCGGCTATGACAACCTGGATGCCATTACCGACATCCACCCAAGCCTCTATGTCCTGGGCGGCGTCAGCTCCATCGGGAAGACCACATTCCTGCACCAGATGGCGGATCAGATGGCAACGAAGGAACACCCGGTGCTGTACTTTGCCTACGAGCAGACAGTACTGGACATGGCGGTGAAGAGCCTGTCCAGGACCATGGCGCTGGAAGACCAGGAGCAGGCCATGCCATCCATCCGGATGAAGACCAACCCGGAGGACCCGAGGATTGCCATGGCGGCAGGGGAGTACAAGGCAGCGGAACACCTGTATGTGGTAGAGTGCAATGCCAAAGCCACCATCAACAAGGTGGAGCAGCTGGTCACGTCCTTCATTGAAGTCCAGGGCGTCCGGCCGATTGTGGTGGTGGACTACCTCCAGGCCATCCCGCCGCTGGATAAAAACAAGCGATCCGTGAAAGACCATATCTACCTGAATATGCGCCGCTTAAAACAGCTGCAGAACGCAAACGGGCTGGTGCTGATGGTCATTGCGGCACTCAGCGAACAGAGCCTGTACGAGGAACTGGACTTTGAGTCCTTCAAGGAAGTGGGCAATATGTCCAACGTGGCAGACGTCCTGTGGGGACTGCAGCTCCAGGCGTTAAAGGACGAGAAAGGCACGGGGAAGGACCGCAGGAAACGGATCCGGGAAGCCATGAAAGAGATCCCGAGGAAAGTGGAACTGGTGTGTCTGAAGAACGCCCTGGGCCAGACGTACAGCTGTGACTATACCTATTACCCACAGTACGACCTGTTCCGGACAGCGAAGTAGGAAATGTCCGGGGAACTGCCATATTGTGGTTGAATCTGATCGAAAAACAGGAGGAAACACAAATGGACAGAAAAATGGACAAGGAATTGAACAAACGGGAACTGATTGGGACCATCATCGACCGGGCAGAGGATCTGCTGGGACGGATCACAGGCAGTGAGGAAGCAGTGATCACAGGGGAAGACTATGACTGGCTGCATGGGCAGATTGAGGAGATCCTGACACTGCACAAGGCCATGCCGGATCCGGAGGCATGGTATGTGGAGACCTGGTGCGATCAGGATATTATCAATGCTATGGAAGATCAGGGCGTCGAAGTCACGCCGGAAAAACTGGAACAGGTCAAGGAACAAGTCATCCCGCTGTTCGATGACAAAACCGAACGGAATGAGCAGATTGCGGATGTGGTCTGGGAACTGTTCGAGCCGGCAGAAGAGGTGAGACGCCTCCTGGATGGCACAGACGAGGATACCCGGACGGCCCAGAAAAAATAAGTCCATAAGGGAGAAAGCATCGCCATGGGGCGGTGCTTTTTCCCTGCCAAAGACAAAAGGCGGGTTCTTCCATATTGCTACTGAATTCACAAGAGAAAAGGAGGAACGCAATATGGACAAGAATAGGTCAACAAGGTATACTAAAAGAAAGTGGAAGGCATACGAAGAACTGACCCTGGCAGATGATTTCCTATTCTGCAAAGTCATGCAAAATCCAAAAATCTGCAAGGAGGTACTGGAACGGATCCTGGGAAAAGAGGTTACATCCATTTCGTACCCGGAAGCCCAGCACACCATTGACATCACGATAGAGGGGAAGGGCATACGGCTGGATATTGTAGTCGCAGACAGCATGGGTACTTATTATGATTTGGAAATGCAGCAGCGGGACACGAAGGAACTTCCGAAACGGATGCGGTATTATACATCCGCTATCGACCAGGAACTTCTGAAAAGGAGCGAAGATTATCACACTTTGAACGACGTCGTGATTATCTTTATCTGTCCGTTCGATCTGTTTGGTGCGGGAAAAGCAAAGTATGTCATCCATTCGTACACCGAAGATCATTACCTGGTTGCAGACGGATGCACAAAGGTAGTACTGAATGCTAAAGGAAAAGCAGATACCAAGGAACTGCAGTCCTTCTTGGACTATTTGGAAGGGAAATAAGATCTGCAGGATCCATTGGTACAGTCGCTTCAGGAAGAGCAGAAATTTGCATCCCAAAATGCAGAATGGAGGGCGGATTATATGAAGCTTGTTGCAAGGGACATGGATCAAAGAGCCATTGGCAGAGAAGAAGGTTTGCGGGAAGGGATATTCCAATCCATCCGACGCCTGCTTGCCAATCACATTCCAGCAGAAGAAGTGAAACGTCTTCTGGATGTGACGGACGAAGACATCCAAATGGCACAGAAAAAATAAGTCCAGAAGGTAGAAAGCATCGCCATGGGGCGGTGCTTTTTTTTGCGGAAAAGAATTTCTCCCGGTTCTCGGATATTGGTTTTGAAAGCCGTACAGCGGTATCAGGAAATGAAGGACCAGGAGCGGGATGTGTACGCCGCACCGATGGAGCAGCGCCCACGGAAAAAATCCGGGCCGCAGCCAAAGACCCTCGTTGACCGGGACGGCAACGTCTTCCACGGCCTGCGGGGAGCCTGTCAGGCCTATGGCAGGAGTTACGAACTGGCCAAACACCGCCTGTTCGACAACTGGCCGCTGCAGTACGCACTGGAAATGCCGCCGGGATGCGAAGCCTTTTACGATCATGTCGGCAATGAGTTCCGTACCCTGGCACAGATGTGCCGGTACTACGAAATCGACCGTGCTGTCTTTGCCAAACGCTACGATGCAGGCTGGACATTGGAAGATGCACTTATGCTTCCGGTTGGCAAGACCCCAAAGAAATTGGCCGGTGAGAAAGAAGAATCGCTTTAAGCGGTTCTTTTTTTTGCGGGGGAATGATGCTCTGCCCGGCGGGAATGCCGCCCATAGTCCTTTTTCCAGGTGCCCGTTTTTCTGCGGAAAATGATTCCTTTTTCGTTCTTTCATATTGTGGGTGATTCAAAAAAATATAAAAACACAGGAGGAAATGAAATGAACAAGGTTATTTTAATGGGAAGACTCACAAGGGATCCGGAGATCCGCCACTCTCAGGGAGCAGAAAGCATCCCGATCGCAAGATTTAACCTGGCGGTTGACCGCAGGTTTAAGCGGGACGGCGAGCAGAACGCAGACTTTATCCAGTGTGTCGCCTTCCGTAAGACGGCAGAGCTTGCAGAGAAATACTTAACCCAGGGCAGGATGATCACCGTCTGCGGATGGATCCAGACCGGAAGCTATACCAACAAGGACGGCGTGAAGGTTTATACCACGGAAGTTGTGGTGGAAGAACTGGAATTTGCCGGATCCAAAGGCGACAGCAGCGAGAAGCCGGCAGGAAAGAAGCAGGCAGCAGCCGCACCTGCAGATGACGGGTTCATGAACATCCCGGACGGGGTAGACGAGGAGCTGCCATTCAACTAAACGGTTCAAAACAAAGAAGCATCAGCAAACTGCTGGTGCTTTTTCTTTTCTGCAAACAAAATGGCACCCGTCCAATGGGGAGACCGAACGGATGCCGTGAGCTAGTAGTGTATGGTGTATTACGGAAATTATGGTACACGAAATTCAAGAAAAAGTCAAGTTAGTCGAAACTAATTCGGCACCTGGTTCCGAATTTCAAATTTCAGATTTTTTAATAACTTTGTAGTACTGGAAACATAATGATGCCGGACGCCGATCTTCCATATTAAGGGCAGGAACCCGGAACCTGTTGTTTCCTTCTGTTTCATTATTTTATTTCAGATAGTCCGGGTTCCCAAAAGCCCGGCACGTCCGGGCTTCTTCACAATGGGCAGCCCGTTTCCATGCGGGCAAGTGAGAAATCGAAGGGAGGGTCCGGTTTGGAATCGCTGATCTTTCTCATCCTCATTGTCATCTTCGGGTATGCCTGCCTGACCAGCGGGTATCACCTCCTGCCGCTCTTATACGGTGCGGCGGGCTTTGCCGCAGGCTTATGCCTCTGGCGGTACCTGCACCCGGGGCTTCCCTGGGTGTCGGAGCCGTCCATGGTGGTGGCCCTGTGTGGGGCGTTCCTTGGGGCTGTGCTTCATGAATACTTGATGATGGCCCTGGTGTTCGGGCTGATCCTGGCACGGTTCCCCCAGCTGGCGGTGAACGTCACCCTCTTCGGGGTGGGCGTGGTATGCGCCTTTGGCTGTGTGTTCCTGTTCCGGAAGCTGTTCCGTCCCTGCATGGTGATCTTCACGGCAGTGGTTGGGGCGGCCATCCTCTCCCAGGCGCTGGTGAGCTTCTACTGGTATGCGAAGCAGCCGTCCGTAGGGATAGCGGGGCTTTCCGGCCACCTGGCAGCTTCCCTGGTGACACCGCCGGGGGCATGGGACGCCATGCGGATCCTGTTCAGCATCCTGTTTGGGGCGCTGGGGATCTGGGGCGTCTGGCGGCAGGTCAGATTGGAGCGGGGATAACCTCCCCGCTTTTTGCATACGTAGCCAAAATTACCGGGCGGATGTCCCCGGACGTATAATGCATGAAAAGGAGTGATTAATCTTGAATCAGTATAAGACTTACCTGGACCCGGATGGGGTCCACTATATGGAAAAAGTCCGGGAGATTCCCCTGACGGAACCTCTGGACACGCCAAAGAAAGTAGCGGAGTTCTTCCAACGGGAGTTCCGGATGGACAGCCTGGCGGAGGAGTATGTGTACATCCTGGGGGTGAACCAGGCATCCCGGGGCTTAGGGGTATTTGAACTGACCCACGGCACCGCAAGGCAGAGCCAGATCAGCGCAAGGGATATTTTCGTCAAACTGTGCCTAAGCGGGGCTACGTCCTTCCTGCTGGTCCATAACCACCCGGGAGGCAGCACCTTCCCGAGCCGGGGCGACATGGAGACCACCAGGCTTTTGGCAAACGCCGGGCAGCTGATGGACATCCCCCTCATTGACCACCTGATCCTTGCCCACGGCGGGGAGTACTTAAGCATGAGGGAGGCAGGGCTTTTGGAGGTACCGGGAAAGGAGGAAGCGGCATGACTGACGAAACCAGACGGACAGACGGAGCCGGGGAAACAGTAGAACGAGAAGAACGTATGGCACAGGACATCCCGGAGGCGGCATCCGGCATAGAGTGGGATGAGCAGGAAGACCGGGAAGAACAGGAAAAGCGGAAAGAACGGGAAGCGAAAACCAGGAAGCGGAAGAAGCCGGGAAGGGGCAGGAAAGGCCCGAAATGGAAGCGGTGGCTCCGGCGGATCCTGACGGTGCTGGCGGTTCTTTTGGTGCTTTCCGGCATCGGGTACCTGATTGTCACCCACACATCGTTCTATAAGGAACTGCAGGAGACGGCCTACGACACGTTGGCCACCATGGACAAGGGCACCTTCCGGAAGCTGGGGAACACGAAGATCCTGGACGGAAAAGGCAATGTCATCGGGGAAGTGGATTCCGGAAGCTACGAGTACCGGGAGATCTCGGACATCCCCCTGGACTTGCAGAATGCCTACATTGCGGCGGAGGACCAGAACTTCAAAACCCACCACGGGGTGGACTATAAGGCAACCCTCCGGGCGGCGCTGGCGCTGGTGAAGAACGGCGGGGAGATCACCCAGGGCGGGTCCACCATTACCCAGCAGGTCATCAAGAACAACCTCTTATCCCAGGAGCAGAGCTTCCTGCGGAAGTTTCTGGAAATCCTGATGGCACCGGAGCTGGAGAAGAAGTACAGTAAGCAGGAGATCATGGAGTTCTACTGCAACTCCAACTACTACGGGAACGGCTGCTACGGTGTGGGAAGCGCCGCCCGGTTCTATTTCGGCAAGGACGTGACGGAACTGACCACGGCAGAATGCGCCATGCTGGCAGGAGTCAGCAACAGCCCAAACAACTATAACCCGGTGGCAAGCATGGAACTGGCCACAAAGAAGAAGAATTCCATCTTAAACAAGATGCAGGAATGCGGGTTCCTGACAGAAGAGGAGTGCAAGAAGGCAAAGGAGCAGGAGATCACCGTGACCCAGACGGAAACCTCCCTCTTAAGTTCCAGCAACTATATGTGCAGCTATGCCATGCACTGTGCAGCCCTGAAGCTGATGGAGCAGGACGGGTTTGAATTCCGGTACCTCTTTGACAGCGAGGAGGACTACGAGCAGTATGACGCCGCCTACACCGACAGCTACAAAAAGATGGCGTCCCTGATCCGGGGCGGCGGCTACACCATCCAGACTTCCTTTGACACGGGCATCCAGGAGAAACTCCAGGCCTCCGTGGACCAGTCCCTCTCCGGAAGCAAGGAGACCCAGGAGAACGGGAAATACGCCCTCCAGGGTGCGGCGGTCTGCATCGACAATGAGACCGGGTACATCGTGGCCATGGTAGGCGGCCGTGGGGAGGATCAGTTCAACCGGGCATTCCTCTCCGAACGCCAGCCGGGATCCACCATCAAGCCGCTTTTGGTCTACGGGCCGGCCTTTGACCGAGGCATTGCAGTGCCGTCCAGCATCTACACGGACAAGAAGGTCACCGTATCCGGCTACAGCCCGAAGAATGCCAATAACCGGTACTTGGGTGCCATGAACCTCCGGAAAGCCCTGGCCCTGTCCACCAACACCGTGGCCTTCCAGGTCTTCCGGGAAGTGGGGCAGGAGAATGCCCTCAAATACCTGGAACAGATGAAGTTTTCCAGTATCCGGTATGCGGACAACTCCGCCATGTCCATCGCCCTGGGGGGCTTCACCTACGGGGTGAAGGTGGACGAAATGGCACGGGCTTATGCCGCCATCCAGAACCACGGCTCCTACCGAAACCAGACCTGCCTTGTGAAAATCACCCATGAGACGGAAGGGACGGTCTATGACGGGAAGGAGAAGCCGGTCCAGGTCTACAGTGAGGATGCGGCCTTTATGCTGACAGACACCATGGAGGGGGTATTGGAAGAATCCTACGGCACGGGTGCCAACATAGATTTAAAAGGCCAGATCGCAGCCGGGAAGACGGGCACCACCAACTCCAACCGGGATGTCTGGTTCTGCGGCTATACCAACTACTACACAGCATCCGTGTGGGTAGGCCGGGATGACAACGGGGTTCTCAGCCGGACTGACTATGCCAACCGGATCTGGGAATCCTTCATGAACCA
This sequence comes from Drancourtella sp. An12, assembly GCF_002160935.1. Taxonomy (NCBI): domain Bacteria; kingdom Bacillati; phylum Bacillota; class Clostridia; order Eubacteriales; family Oscillospiraceae; genus Drancourtella; species Drancourtella sp. An12. The sequence goes on from NZ_NFLO01000023.1 coordinate 33,436, forward strand.
GGTGCACCAGGGGAAGGCAGCCTCCGACTTCCAGGTGCCGGATACCATTGAGTACCGGAACGTCCTCTCCGGCGGGAAGCTGGGAAGCAGGAAAGCGGGGAACCTGGACATGGGCAAGCGCTCCTACCTGCGCCGCCCGGCAGGATATGACCTGTACTCCTCCCAGAATGCCAAGAAGCTAAAGAAGCACCAGGAGGAGAAGGAATTGAAAGAGGCCCTGGAAAACGCCGAAGCGAAGGTCGCCGCATTTGAGGCTTACGAGATTACCAGTGTGGCAACGGCAAAGGGCATGGACAGCGCCTACGCTTCTGCAGTGGAGGCAGTGGAAGCCATCCCGGATCCGGAAAAACAGCCTTCCTTTAAGACCCGGGTGGCTGAGAAGTACGAAAAGCTGCAGAAGACCTACCAGGAGTGGGAGACAAAGATCGAAGAAGCGGATGCGGAAGCCGCAAAACAGGCCGCTGCCGAGCGTGATGCAAAGGACGAGGCCAACCAGGCTGCTGCCACGGAGAAGCTCCATAAACAGCGGGTCAGCAATATGGAATGGTACCTGGATGCCCTGGCAGACCGGGACTACAACACCGATACGGCCAGACGCCTCCTCCAGGATGCGGCAAACGCACTGGAAAACTGCCGGGAGTACGACGAGTACAATTTCCTGAAGCAGCGGTACGAGGAACAGGCATCACGGATCCAGGGCCTCCCGACGGAGGTGCCGACGCCGGAAGTGCCGGAGAACCGCTACGATACCATTGAGGACGACTACCCGGACGACGAAGTGCCGGAAGCAGACAGCAGTGCATCGGACGAGCCGGACAGCACGGAAGAACAGGAATAATGCAGACAGGCAGGGGATTCCCCCCTGTCTGTTTTTATGGCAGCAAAAAAGAGACAGCACATGGCCGTCTCCTTTCTGTCTGTCTACGCTTTCAGAACCAGTCTTTTGGCTTGTTCGATCTGCTCGTCTGTGGCATTTAAGTACTGCTTCACAGCAGCTTCCTCCATCCCGTTGTCCAGTGCCTGGCGGATGGTGATAAGTGCACCTTGCTCAATGCCCTGCTCAATGCCTTTTTGTATGCCCTGTTCTTCGATAAGATCACTCAAATTACACATGATTTCAACCTCCCTGCCGATCCCTTCCTCTGGCGGGATCTGAAATTCTTCTTCCATAATTGTGTCGATTTCATTACGGCTTTTTCTGCTGAACGATGTGTTCAGCAAACGGATAACCGGATGCTCCGTTCCTGGCGTTTCCGGCTGCAAGCAAATCTGAATCACACGCAATTTATCGTAATCTTCCTGCCGACAGGGAATGTGTCCAAGAATATCCCTTTTGTCAATAAAAAACTCAGAAATGGCATTCCCAATATATTTTGCCGGATCCAGACACACCCAGATGGAATATACCTTCTTCAGCTGGTCGTAATCTGGCGGAGAAAACTCCGATTCCAACTGCTCGGAAAGCATCCTGGCTCCGTAAAAGATTCCCCGTGTCGGGATGCTGTAGCCTGGATAATAGTCTTTCTGCGCTTCCACATCAAAGAAGATTCGGCATTCCCGATCCCCTTTTGGATAAATGGAAAACCGTACATCGTAGAAGACCGTTCCTTCTCCCAATAATTTGCTTTCCAGGTTCTCGCCCCGTAATGTAGGCGGAACAGAAACTTTGGAAATAATCGGAAGTCCGTCCATAAAGGAAATGATTTCCTCGATGGAGAATCCCTGGACATCATCCACCAAGTGCTTGAGGATATGTGCCAAGATATACCTGTTGGACAGGATATTTTTTGCCGCCTCATCATATTTCCGCTTTTCGGGGGTATCTTCTGTCATGGCATATAAGTTGGACAGTTGCGTATTCATGTTGGTTCCCTCCTGTCTTCATAAGATTCACAAAGAACATGAGAGAACATCTGCTTTCTGATTCTATTATAATCATGTTTCTCCGTGGAAGCAATAGCGCCAACACAGCAAAACAGCTGCCCATAAAGGACAGCTGCAAGCCTTAAATTTGTACAAATACACCGGAACGGAGCATATCATCTTCCCAACCGGAATACGTTGGATACTCTGTTTTGTCTACCGTGGTTTGGTACAACACGGACAAATCTGATTCAGAGTATAACCCGCTGATCCCGTCTTCATTAGACTTGTACCGGATCAGCGCATTTTCAAACGCTGCCTGGGTCAGGGTCAAAATTTTCGGTTCCTCTGCCGGCAGGGAAATCAAACGGATTGTGATCTCTCCTGCATCGGATCGTATCGGACAGACTGGTTCTACTGCGTGTGCGTGAACCTGACAAGCGCCAATCAGATATTTATCAGGAGCCACCTTTCGGACCGGTATGGATTTCTGTATCCGTTGCAGCGCCGGAATGGAGATCTGCAGAGTAGCAGGCCCCGGATCCGTAAATACCCGAACGTCCGGCTCCATGCCTTCCACACGGATGATCCGCATTATGCCTTTTCGGTCCGCCCCTTCATTGGAAAAGGCCTTCCAGCAGTAATATCCCTTTATGTTCTCCTTTTCAGCTGCCAGTTCTGCAATGACTTCCCTGATGGTAGATACTAGGTTTTCCTCTTTGGTATCCAGCGGAAGAGGCTCTTCAAAAATTTCTTCTACATTTGTAAAAACCAGGTCTGAGTAAGTAACCACTGCCTTCAGGTCATCCAGGGAATCAAATTCTTCCCCGCAGTCCACACACTCGTATGGTCCGGTCGGTTCCTCAAATTCCACTGCTGTATCGGAGTCCATTCCAATCTGCTGGTTCTCCTCATTCACAATCACCGCATGGAGACGTTTCTGGTAGGCACGGAAGGTATGCCCTCCGCATTTTGGACAAATTCGTTTCATCATTTCTTTCCTCCTATATTCGTTTTGATTTTCAGTTGGAATATGGAATCTCCCCGACCTTTTCGTTCCCGGCTTTTACAAAAAAACGTAGGCAATTTCCGGCAGAATCCTGCATTCTGTTAGGATAAAAGAAAAAAGTGCGGTTGGAATCGAAAAATTCCACCATATTAGAATTGGAAAGGAGCTGGAATTTATGGAATTCGTTCTCATGATGGCTGCAGCAGTGCCGGTGATCGGGAGTGCTGTGAAAAGAGAGAAAAAGGAGGATATTGCATCCTTTTGCGAAAGGAAGCACGCAGACCTGTTTGCCAGACGCCTGTTGAACCGGAAGGTGGCAAGGTTTGCGGCGGACGTGGATACCATGGCATCCATCAACCTATCTGAGCGCTGCCGGCAGGTACGGGCGCAGGACCTGGAATATTACTGCATCCACTTAACGGAGGAACTTCAGGGGCTGGAAGGGGATCCCCTGGCAAAGCGAAGCGTAGCGAAAAGTTTCCGCTGTATGCTCTGCTGTATCAGCCAGTATGCAAAACAGGGGCTGTTCCGGGATGATTATGAGACCATCCGCCCGGTGCTCACCCAGGCAGGGCGGACGTGCAGCATGGTGCTGGGAAAGGAAAACCAATGTATGTTCCAGTGCTTTTCCAAACACTGAGCACTAAAAAGAAAGGAGACGAAGAAAATGGATGTTGGTCAGATCATTTTCATTGGGATTTGCGTCGTCGGTATCTTCATAGCCTCCGTGTTCTGCCTGGACAGCTGTGGTTTTGTGGAACGGCTGAGAATGGCACACATGATCAAAACAGGCCGGAAGCGGATCCGGAGGTTGGGAAGCCTTCGAGAAAAACTGCCGGATGCGGTATGGAGAGAACAGCTGAAGAAGCTGGAAGAATCAGCGGAAGCAATTCTGGATACGGCAGTACAGAGTCCCCAAGCGTTGGAGATAGTGGAAAGACTGGTGGAGGATTTCCTGCCAGCCCTGACTGAACTGGTGGAATCTTATGGGGGACTGGACAGGAGGACGTTGTTTGGAGACGAAATCCGGGCTGTGAACCGGGGGATAGAAGACGTGCTTACCCGAATGCAGGCTGTCTTTGAGGACATGCTGGACCGCCTGAACCGGAAGCCTGTCACGGATTTTTCAAAACAAGTCAATTTTGTCAACCGTATGATGGACAGAGCCGGTTTGCCGGAGGCAGATCCTGCACGGGAAACGGACGGGGCACAAAGGCAGTCCAGTCATGCAGAACCATCCGGTAAGGAGGAGATATAGGGATGGGCAGAAAACGGTTTACCAAAGCAGAGCGGGAACGGGTCTACCAAAAATGCGGCGGCCGCTGTGCGTACTGCGGCTGCCCGATCACGTTTGAAGAAATGCAGGCGGACCATATGGTGCCGCTCAGGAAGGGCGGGAGCGACACGCTGGACAACCTCCTACCTGCCTGCCGTAGCTGCAACCATTACAAGCACACCCTCACCGTGGAGGAATTCCGGGCGTATGTATCCGGGATCCCGGAAAGGCTAGAGCGGGACAGTATCCCCTACCAGGTCGGGGTCAGGTTCGGCCTGATCCATAGTGATACAAAGGTGGAGTTTTATTTTGAGAAAAACAAAAATGACGATACCCCGTAGGGGAATTGTTATGCAAAAAAAAGTATGGTATATTCGTGCATATTCTTACATTTATTTACATAGACTGCGTTCTACTTACGGTTCCGTTGACGACACGTTACCGACAAAAGTACCCGCAGGCCCCGTAAATACGTTGTCGATTCTTAAGGAAAATTTAATGCACAAAAAGTCTATACACTTTTTTTGAAGTGTGTTAGAATAAAAGCGGTTTGTAAAACACTAGAGTTTGGAGGGTTACAGATGAAAGGAGCAGGAAGCAAAAATGGATGGGGACTTTTCCTGATGCTTCTGGCAGGTATTGTGTTGGGCGGATTTATAGGGATGCTCGCACAGGATATTCCCGGACTTGGATGGCTTTCGTACGGTCAGACATTTGGCCTGCAGCAGCCGGTTGTACTGGATCTTGGAATTCTGGTTCTCACTTTGGGACTGAGTGTGAATATTTCTATCGCCAGCATTGTTGGCATGATTCTTTCTATCATTATTTATCGCTTCTTATAATCTACTGAATCGATCATCAGAGTTTACAAAAGAGTATGAATCAAAAAATGAAAGAGTTACTGAAAGAGGAACGTCCATATGAAAAATGTGGACGTTTTGGTGCAAAAAGCTTGACCGATATTGAGCTTCTGGCCGTACTTTTAAGAAGCGGTACGAAAGGAGGCAATGTGCTGGAGACAGCAAAAGCAGTGCTTTACCCGGACGGAAAAGAGGGCGGGCTTACGAGGCTTCCTTCCTACTCGAAAGAGGCATTGATGAAAATTCCGGGAATCGGAGAGGTTAAGGCGGTACAGATTCTCTGCCTCTGTGAGATTGCAAGAAGAATTGCGAAAGAGAAAGCAAAAGAGCCGCTCTGTTTTGACAGGCCGGAGACGATCGCTTCCTATTATATGGAAGATATGCGTCACCTCAAACAGGAAGAACTGAAACTGCTGATGTTAAATACAAAGTCAAAGCTTCTGGGTGAGACAAGAATTTCCAAGGGGACAGTCAATATGTCTGTGATTTCTCCCAGAGAGTTGTTTATAGAAGCATTACAGAAAGATGCGGTGATGATTATACTTTTGCATAATCATCCGAGCGGTGATCCGGAGCCGAGCAGGGAAGATATCCTTGTGACGAAAAAGATCGCGAAAGCGGGAGAACTGATCGGAATCACGCTGATCGACCACATCATTATCGGTGACCGGTCGTATGTGAGCCTTGCTGAAAAAGGGTGGATATAAATAATAGAAGGGACTGGGACGAAGATGGCTAGGAGTATTTATGGCCTGGATCTTGGTACGTATCAGTTAAAGATTTATGATAAAAAGGAAAACCGGATCCGGACCGTAAAAAATGCGGTAGCCGTCCGGAATGAGACAGAGATTTTTGCAACAGGCGACCGTGCCTATGAAATGTATGAAAAGGCGCCGGGGGAAATTACAATTGAGTTTCCGATGAAGGAAGGTGTGATTTCCAGAATCGGAGAGATGCAGTACCTGTTGGAAAGTGAATTGAAGACAGAGGAGGGATTCTTCTCCAGAGGGACAGAATATGTGATTGCGGTTCCGACAGATGTGACAGAGATGGAAAAGAAAGCGTTTTTTGATCTGCTGATCTATTCTTCGGCCAGGGCAAAAGAGGTCCGCATCGTGGAGCGGGGCGTCGCAGATGCGATTGGAGCCGGGATTGATATCAAACAGGAGACCGGAGCGGCCATCGTCAATATCGGAGGCGAGACAACGGATATTTCTGTTCTGTCCAGAGGCGGGATTGTCCTGAACCGCCTGTTAAAGACCGGAGGGGCTTCCATAGACAGAGCCATCATTACTCTCGTCAGGAGGCATCTGGATTTTGTGATTGGCAGGCTGACAGCAGAGGCTGTGCGGATTCAGAGCAGTGTGTTTGGAGAAGAACAGGGACACGCGGTAATGGCTGCAGGGAGAGACCTGGTCCGGTCAAGACCCGGAATCAAGGAGATCCCGGACTATATTGTCAGAACCGCTGTGAAAGAGTTCCTTAAGCCTTGCGGGGAAGCAGTGTCGCTGATGCTGGAACAGGCTCCGCCGGATGTGCTTGCGGCGATCAGAAAGCGGGGAATCTGTCTGACGGGAGGCATTGCCTGTACAAAAGGTCTGGACAGATATATGGAGGAAAAAATGGGGATTCCGTTTTATACGGTTAAAGAGCCCCATTTAAGTGCAATCCGGGGAGTGCGTGATATTCTATTGTCGGACGATCTGAAGGATCTGGCATATTCCATGAAAGACGAAAATTATAGGTGGATGAGATAAGATGAAGACAAGAAATCAAAAAGGTTTGGAAAGTAAATACTGGCTGTTGATCATCGTGGCTGCCTGCGTTGTGTGCATGGCGGCGACCTTTTTTGCAGATGTCAAAAGCGGCCCGCTCCGGGCGATCGCAGATTATACGGTGGTCCCGATGCAGAAAGGGATCAATGTGATCGGGACATGGGTCAACGATGTGGCGGATAATTTTGCCACACTGAAAAGTGTACAGAAAGAAAATGAAACACTGAAAGAACAGAATGAAAATCTGAAAGCGGAAAATAACCAGCTGCAGCAAAAAGCAGTGGAGCTGGAGCGGTTTTATGATTTATACAAGATGGATCAGAATACATCCGACTATCCGAAAGTAGGAGCGAGAGTGATCGCGAATGACGGAAGCAACTGGTTTACTTCCTTTACGATCGACAAAGGAAGCGAGGACGGAATCCGTGAAGATATGAATGTCCTGAGCGGAAACGGACTTGTCGGAATTGTGACAGAGGTCAATGCGCATTCTTCTACTGTGCGTTCGATTATCGATGAGGTCAATATATCGGCCATGGTCATGACAACCTTTGACCAGTGTATTGTCAGCGGAGATTTGAAGCTGATCAACAACGGTGTTGTACAGTTTGAGCAGCTGGCAAATAATGAAAATGAAGTTGCAGTTGGAGAACAGATTGTAACGTCCAATATCAGCAGTAAATATCTGCAGGGGCTTCTGATAGGATATGTCAGCGAGGTCAACGTGGATTCAAACAATCTGACCCGTTCCGGATATATCATCCCTGCGGTAGATTTCAAAAAGCTGCAGGAAGTTCTTGTCATTACAACGACAAAACAGGATCTGATCGACAATGGAAATCAGACAGAAAGCGATTCATCGGGTGAATAGAAAGGAGACAACTCATGCTGGCTGTAAAACGCAAAGTCATTGAGGCAGCTCTTGTGATCGTGTTTTTCCTCCTGGAGACAACGATATTCAGCTATCTTGAGCTTGCTTCGATCAAGCCGAATCTTCTGATCATTCTGACGGCAGCCTTTGGATTTATGCAGGGGAAGAAAGAGGGGATGTTCGTTGGAGTGCTGAGCGGATTTCTGCTTGATATCAGCTTCGGACAGTATATTGGATTTTATATTTTATTATACACAGTGATCGGATATGCCAATGGATTTTTCCAGAAGCTCTACTATGATGAAAATATCAAACTGCCGCTTCTTCTGATCGGGGGAAGTGAGCTGGTATATGGAATACTGGTCTACTTTTTCCAGTTCATGCTCCAGAGTGATTTCCATTTTCTTTACTATCTCGGGCACGTCATCATTCCGGAGATGCTCTATACAGTCATTATCACCTTGATTGTATATCAGCTTATTTTAAGAATTAACCGTAAACTTGTAGAAGAAGAAAAAAGGAGTGCAAGCAGGTTTGTTTAATATTTTGGAACGCATAAAGGAAACAGTCATCAAGCTTGTAAAGTCCAGAATGTTTATCGCGAGTATTGTATTCTGCGTGATGTTCGCGATTCTGGTGCAGAGAGTGTTCTATCTTCAGATTGTAAGAGGCGAGAGCTATCTGAACGACTACAAACTCCAGATTCAGAAAACAAGAGAAGTACAGGGCACAAGAGGACGGATTCTCGACCGGAACGGAACAGTTCTGGCGGACAATGTTCTTGCCTATTCGGTAACGATCGAAGATAACGGGGATTACGATACGACTAAGCAGAAAAACAAGGAGCTGAACGCAACAGTCCGCAGAGTAATCGATATTATCGAGAAAAACGGGGACTCCATCATCAACAGCTTCGGTATTGTCCTCAATGACAGCGGTGAGTATGAGTTTTCTACGGAAAGCACAGCGCGTCTTCGGTTTATTGCCGACATTTTTGGGTATGCTACGATAGACAAGCTGTCCGAGAAACAGAAAAACTATACAGCGGCAGATATTATCCACTATCTGTGCACCGATGAGACGTACGGATACGGAATCAATGAGGACGATTACGAGAAATCGGATATTCTGAAGCTTGTCAATATCCGGTATGCGATCAGCCTGAACAAGTACCGGAAATATATTGCAACGACAATTGCAACAAATGTCAGTGATACGACAGTGGCGGAAATAATGGAAAATCAGGAGGAGCTGACAGGAGTCAGCATCGAAGAGAGCTCCATCCGCCAGTATAACAACAGTAAATATTTCGCATCGATTATCGGCTATACCGGACAGATTTCCCAGGATGAGTACAATGCACTTTCCGAGGAAGAGCAGGAATCCTACTCTCTGACAGATATTGTCGGAAAGGCCGGGATTGAAAAAGCAATGGACAGCACCCTTCAGGGAGAAAAAGGAGAGACGAAAATCTACGTCAACAATGTCGGAAAGGTCATCGATTCCGAGAAGGTGACAGAGGCAAAGGCAGGAAATGATGTATACCTGTCAATTGACGCGGATCTTCAGATTGCCGCCTACAATATTCTCGAAGAGAAGCTTGCGGCGATTCTGCTTTCCAAGATGGTCAACCGTCTTGACTATGATACAAGCAATGTAACCGATGCAGACTCCATCGTCATTCCGGTGGGAGATGTTTATAATGCTTTTTTCAAGAACGAGATCATTGATACAAGCCAGTTTACCCAAAGTGATGCGGGCACTGCAGAAAAAGAGGTTCTGGAGACCTATTCCAGGAGAGAGGAAGACGCGATCAGTTCCGTGCTTTCCGAAATGCAGAATGCAAACGGGATGGCCTACCAGGATCTGTCTGACCGGATGAAAGCCTACATGGACTATGTGGTAGATACGCTTTTGACAGATGATTCCGGAATTCTCGTAGAGGACAGAATTGACACAAGCGACGAGACCTATCTTGCATGGAAAGAAGAGGAGACCATCGGTGTCAATGAGTATCTGAACTATGCGATTTCACAGAACTGGATCAACACCTCAAAGCTGACTGATTATCTGGAAGGGGACGCAAGCTATTCAAGCGCTTCCGAAATTTACCAGGCGATCGTACAGTATGTAGGAGAGGTGCTTGGAGATGACGGCGATTTCGAAAAGATCATTTATGAGTATATGATCAAATCCGGGGATATTTCAGGAAACCAGGTCTGCTGTATCCTGTATGAGCAGAATATTCTGAAATATGATGAAACCCAGTACAACCGGCTGAGAAGCTCCGGTTCAACAGCAGCTTACAATTTTATCCGGAGCAAGATTGAAAGTCTGGAGATTACGCCCGGCGAACTGGGACTGGAGCCGTGTACCGGATCCATCGTGATTACGGATCCGAGCAACGGACAGGTTCTTGCCATGGTTTCTTATCCGGGTTATGACAACAACCGTCTGGCAAACACGATGGATTCCGACTATTATGCACAGCTGAACTCCATGACGTCGAGTCCGCTTTACAACAAAGCAACACAGGAACGGACGGCGCCTGGTTCCACATATAAACCGCTTGTTTCCATTGCAGGTCTGACCGAGGAAGTAATCAGCACAGGAACTACGATTTCCTGTACCGGAATTTTTGATAAGATTTCTCCGATTGCTCGATGCTGGATCTATCCGGGCTCTCATGGAAGCTTAAATGTGGTAAGCGCGATTCAGCACTCCTGTAACGATTTCTTCTACGAAGTAGGCTACCGTCTTGGAACAACGGGCGGAGAATACAATGATGCATACGGAATTGAGCGTCTGCAGAAATATGCGGAGGAATTCGGCCTTGGAGACACAACCGGGCTGGAAATCACGGAGTCGCAGCCGCAGATTTCCGACAGTGACGTAGTACGTTCTTCTATTGGACAGGGAACCAACAACTATACAACATCAGGGCTTGCACGTTATATCAGCGCAGTTGCCAATGAGGGGACCGTCTATAATCTGTCATTATTTGATAAAACAACAGATGTCAACGGAAATCTTGTGAAAGATTATGAGCCAAGTGTCAGAAATGAGGTGGAAGGAATTGCGAATTCCACATGGACAGCAGTTCACAATGGAATGCGCAGAATGGTTACCAACACTTCCACATTCAATAGTCTCGGAGACTTTGAGCTGTACGGAAAGACAGGTACAGCACAGCAGAGTACGACACATCCGAACCACGGCCTGTTCGTTGGATTTACATCAGGACAGGACACCAACGTTGCGTTTGCGATCCGTATCGCAAATGGTTATAATTCTACGTATCCTTCTGAAATAGGGCGTGATATTATCCGCTACTATTACGGGCTGGATGAAGAAGATGAAATCGTGACGGGACATGCAGCATCCCTTGGAACGGTTGTTTCAGGAGACTGATGATGTACCGGAAATTACGAAAGAAAGAAGGCGGCATGGCAGGGGCGGATTTCTCCTGTCTGTTGTCTTTCCATCAAGTTTGGTCTTAGGAGGAAGGAACATGGGTGAAGTTATTGTTATTACATCAGGAAAAGGCGGTGTCGGGAAGACGACGACGACCGCGAATATAGGGGCCGGCCTTGCAAAGCTTGGGAAAAAAGTGCTGGTCATCGACACGGATCTGGGACTTAGGAATCTGGATGTTGTAATGGGGCTGGAAAACCGGATCGTCTACAATCTGGTTGACGTGATCGAAGGGAAATGCAGACTGAAGCAGGCAGCCATTCACGACAAACGATATGAGGGGCTTTATCTGCTCCCGTCCGCCCAGACAAAGGATAAATCTGCCATCTCTCCGGAGCAGATGAAAAAACTGACAGCGGATCTGAAAGAGGAGTATGATTATGTGCTTCTGGACTGTCCGGCAGGAATCGAGCAGGGCTTTGAAAATGCCGTGGCAGGAGCTGGCCGTGCAGTTGTTGTGACAACGCCGGAGGTTTCCGCGATCCGGGATGCGGACCGGATTATTGGTCTTCTGGAGGCAAAGCAGATCCGGAACCTCGAACTGGTGATCAACCGGATCCGGATTGATATGGTAAAGCGCGGAGACATGATGTCCGTGGAAGATGTGACCGAGATTCTTCCGATCCATCTGCTTGGCGCCATTCCGGATGACGAACAGGTCGTGATCGCGACAAATCAGGGTGAACCTGTTGCGGGTGATGATTCCCCGTCAGGGAAGGCCTATATGAATATCTGCCGAAGACTTACGGGGGAGGAAGTTCCTCTCATGGATATGGATGAGAAGGGAGGACTGTTCTCCCGGCTCACACATCTGTTCAAAAAGAATTAAGCAGGAGGCAGAAAATGGGATTATTTGAAGGAATGGAAAAAAAAGCGTCTGTCGGGATCGCAAAAGACCGCCTCAGAACGGTTCTCGTATCCGACAGAATGGATTGTAACCCAAATGTATGTGAACTGTTCCAGAAAGAACTGTTTCTGACGGTATCAAAATACATTGATACAACTCCGGAAACCTTTGATGTTTCAGTCACCCGTTCCCGGATTACCATTACACTGACAGGAGAAAAGCTTTGAAGATACTGAAATTTACGAAACCATACCGTTTAAAAGATTTTAAATTTTCGCTGCTGATTTCCGTGCTTGCCCTGACATGTCTGGGCATCATGGTAATCGGAAGTGCTAAGCAGTCTGTTCAGGGAAGACAGATCATCGGACTGGTCATCGGATTGATCGCACTGGCCGTTGTATCCATGATTGATTATGTATGGATTTTGAATCTGCAGTGGATCCTTTACGGTCTGACGATCGCGATGCTTCTGGCCGTACGATTCTTTGGAAAAGACGTAAACGGGGCAACAAGATGGATTGATTTCGGATTTACGACGTTTCAGCCGTCCGAACTTGCAAAGATCCTGCTTGTTCTGTTCTTTGCGAAATATATTATGAATCATGAAGATGAGATTACAAAGCCGGTTACGATCATAAAGGCAGTACTTCTGATGGCGGCACCATGCTTTCTGATCTACAAGCAGCCGGACCTTTCAACGACGATTTCGATTGTTCTGGTATTCTGCGTTATGATGTATGTGGGAGGCCTGGGCTACAAATTTATCGGAATATTTCTTCTGATTACGGTTCCGGCGGCAGTGATCCTTTTGAGCCTCATTGTCCACTCGGATATCGATATTCTGCAGGGGTATCAGGAGACACGTATTCTTGCGTGGCTGCAGCCCGAAAAATACAGCAGTGATGAGGCGTATCAGCAGAATAACTCCATTATGGCCATCGGTTCCGGCCGGCTGACCGGAAAGGGCCTGAACAATAATACGACAACATCCGTAAAGAACGGTAACTTTATTCTGGAGCCGCAGACCGACTTTATCTTTGCGATTGTAGGAGAAGAATTAGGTTTTGTGGGTTGCTGTATCGTGATTGGTCTGCTATTATTAATTGTAATACAATGTATGAGAATAGGGATGCGTGCACCGGATACAGGAGGCCGGATCATATGCTGCGGGGTAGCCGCGCAGATCGGGATACAGAGCTTCATTAATATCAGTGTGGCGACAGGGCTCTTCCCGAATACCGGTATTCCACTGCCGTTTGTCAGCTACGGAATGTCATCCCTTGTCAGCATGTTTATCGGTATAGGTCTGGTATTAAATGTTGGATTACAGCAGAAAAAATATAAGTAAGGAGTGAGAAACATGAATATTGGGCTCATTGCACACGACTCAAAAAAGACACTGATGCAGAATTTCTGTATTGCTTATAGAGGGATTCTAAGCAGAAATGAACTGTATGCAACCGGAACGACAGGACGTCTGATCGAGGAAGTTACAAATCTGAATGTACACAAATATCTGGCAGGACCTCTTGGCGGGAAGCAGCAGCTGGGATCCCAGATCGCGCAGAATGGGATCGACGCCCTGATTTTCCTGCGGGATCCGTCGAATCCGAAGCCGCATGAGCCGGATGTCAATGATGTGATCCGTCTGTGCGACACATACAACATTCCGGTCGCGACCAATCTTGCAACGGCGGAGCTTATCATTCTGGCCATCGACAGAGGAGATCTCGACTGGAGAGAAATGTATAAGTAGTATAACACAGCAGTATAAATGCTATGAAGGGGTTCATGTATGAGTAGTTACAGGGAAGAGGAAGCACAGAAAAGAAGAGAACGGATTGAGAAAAACAGACAGAAACGCAGCCGCAGACACGGGAATAAGAAGAATCAGAAAAAGAATCATAAGAGACAGATCGCAGCAGGGATCTGTCTGGTGCTGATTGCGGCGGCGGGCGGTGGAGTGTATGCGGTCTCCATGCAGCATGCGCAGAAGAACGCAGAGATGGTATCCTATGAAAAGGAGAATTACAGCGGTTCGGTATTTTCTACAGATGGGCTTGCTGCAACCAATCTGTGTGTGGCTTCCGAAAATACAGATGAGATTCAGTACAGCGGCACGACAAATGTGCATGCTGCCGGACTGTTTGACATCAATGGGGCAAATGTGCTCTATTCCAATCAGATCCATGACCGGCTGTATCCGGCCAGCACGACGAAGATTCTCACAGCACTTCTTGCGCTGGAAAAAGGGAATCTTTCTGATGTCGTGACAGTCGGAGAGAATGCGGCAGCATCCAGTTTTCCTGCAGATGCGTCTTTGTGCGGACTTCAGGAAGGAGACCAGTTGACGCTTGGCGATCTGCTTTACGGACTGCTGCTTTCTTCAGGAAACGATGCTGCGACAGCGATCGCAGAACATATTTCCGGGTCGGAAGAAGCTTTTGTGGAAGAAATGAATGCCCGCGCGAAGGAGCTGATGGCGGTTAACACGCATTTCACCAATCCGCACGGACTGCATGATGATAATCATTATACAACAGCATACGATCTGTATCTGATTTTCAATACCTGTATTCAAAATGAGGAATTCATGAAAGTCATCGAGACGGAAAGCTATACTGCTTCCATCAAAGAAGCGGACGGAAGTGTCCGCACAGAAGAGTGGAAGCCGACCAACTATTATGCGAGAGGCATTGTAAATGCTCCGGACGGAGTTACTGTAGTGGGCGGCAAGACCGGCACGACCGGAGAAGCTGGATACTGCCTGATCCTTCTGGACCGAAATTCGGCAGATCATCCATACATCTCCATCGTGATGGGTGCCGGATCGAGAGATATCCTTTATCAGAATATGAATGCGCTTCTGGAAGGCACGCAGAATTAATCTTCGGAAAAGCCACGTATCCGTCCAAACAGGCTGATCAGATATAGGCCGCAGAGACCTACCAGCGCATAGATGATACGGGACAGCATGGACAGGTTTCCGAAGAGCCAGGCGACCAGATCAAAGCGGAATACGCCGATCAGCAGCCAGTTCAGGGCGCCTACGATTACCAGTGTCAGTGCAATGTTATCAAACCATTTCATATATGATAATCCTCCTTTATGAATTCTTTCCTTATTATTACCGGAAAACAGAAGAATATACAGGAGAAGAAAAGGACAGTGACGATGGAAGAGCAGTTATACAGATCATACAGTCAGTATCTGAAAGACAAGTATCACGCAAAAGTATATAAACTTCCGGTCAATCTTCCCGGGACATGCCCGAACAGAGAGGGCGGCAGCGGCTGCACGTTCTGTTCGGAAAAAGGCACCGGGTTTGAGGCCATGGAAGGGGCTGTACCGGTTGCGGTGCAGCTCGAAAAGACAAAAGAATATATTCAAAGACGATATCACGCAGAGAAGCTTATTGCATATTTTCAGAATTATACAAATACATACTTTCCGTTTGAGACGTTCTGCTCCTATATCAGGGAAGCGGAAAAGGTGAAAGATATCGTTGAAGTATCGATTTCCACCAGGCCGGACTGTATCAGCAGCCGTTACCTGGCTTTTTTGCATGAGTGGATGCAGGAGACGGGAATTGCGGTCACGATCGAACTGGGACTTCAGACAGTCAACTACCATTCCCTTGCAAAAGTCAGACGGGGACACGGCCTTGCGGAATATATCGATGCGGTACAGCGGATCAGACAGTATCCGTTTGATATCTGTACCCATGTGATTTTAAATCTTCCGTGGGATACCGGGGAAGATGCGGCGGAAACAGCGAAAATTCTGTCGGTGCTTGGTAATGATATCGTCAAGATTCATTCTCTCTATCTGGCAAAAGGGACAGAGCTTGCAGGGCAGTATGAAAACGGGGAGTTTCAGATCTGCACCCTGGAAGAGTATCTGGAGCGCCTGATTCTGTTTATCCGGCTGCTGGATCCGGATATGGTGATCGAACGGTTTTTCAGCAGAATTCCGGAGAAGGATGCCGTGTTCTGCAACTGGAATACAAGCTGGTGGAAGCTGAAAGACATGCTGCTGGATGAGATGAAGAAGCGGAATGTACGGCAGGGGGATCTCTATTGTTACCGGAATGGACCAAGGCTTAAGAAATGGAATTAGGAGGAAGATGATTTGGCAGTCAGAAAGAAAACTACGGATATCAGGTCATACCGCAGAAAATGGAATATCAATATCGGAGTCATTCTGTTTGCCGTTATCCTGATCTATGTGATTGTAGAGTTGGTGGTTTCGGTTACCAACCGGCCGACGACATACTATGAAGTAGGGCAGGGATCGATTATTAAGAATGTATCCTATACCGGATTTGCAGTCCGGACAGAGCAAACCGTGGAGGCGTCGAAAAGCGGCTATCTGAATTTCTATCAGCCCGAGGAATCCAAGATTTCAGCAGGTCAGAGTGTCTGTGCTGTTTCCGATAAGAAACTGGATTTAAGCAACAGGGAGGAAGAGACAGAAGAAACACAGCTTACAGAGGATGAGCAGAGACAGCTTCTGTCTTCGGTCCGCACATTTGCGAACAACTACAGGGAGGCATCTTTTTCCGAGACGTACTCCTTGAAAAGTACGATACAGAATCTGCTTGACCGGAAAACAGACCAGACCAGAACTTCCAGAATGACGGCGGCTCTTGAAGAGCAGGAAGAAGGAAGCTATCAGAACTGTACAAGTGAGACGGATGGAATTCTTGTCTATGAGGTAGACGGTTATGAGAGCATGACAACCGACCAGGTCACAGACAAGAATTTTGATAAAAGCAGCTATACCAGGACGGAGGTGCATGAGAACCGGAAAGTCAGTGAAGGAGACAGCATGTACAAGATTGTGACAGGAGAAGAATGGTATCTGGTTGTAAGAATGGATGCGGATACGGCAGAGTCTCTGTTGGACCGCAGCAGTGTCAACATCCGTTTTTTAAAAGATGATGAAGAAATGATTGCGGGCCTTCAGATGGAAAAGAAGGACAAGGACACCTATTACGCATACCTGACACTGGACAGTTCGATGATCCGCTACGCATCCGACCGTTATCTGGACATTGAGATTCTCATTGAAAACGCACAGGGACTCAAAATTCCAAAATCCGCGGTTGTGGAAAAGGACTGCTATGAAGTTCCGACAGAATATATTGTGAGCAACGGCGAGACAGATGAGCAGGGCGTGCTTGTCTATAATGACGGGGAAACAAGTTTCCGGGCGGCGGATGTCTACTATACAGATACGGAAAAAAATATGGCATGCATCGAAGCGGAAAATCTGCCAAAGGGCACAGTGATCCAGATGCAGGATTCCAATAATACAAGAACGCTGTCTGAGACAGTCAGCCAGGCAGGGGTCTATGAAGCCGGAAGCGGTTATGCTGTCTTTACCTCCATTGATATCGCGGCTGAAAATGAGGACTACTATATTACCGGAAACGGAAGCAGCAATCAGCTGTCCAACTATGACAGAATTGTCCTGAACGCGGAATCGGTACAGGATGATGAGATTCTTGTATAGCAAAAGCAGAAAGGAAGTAGAAGAGATGGAAACATGTTATGAGCCTGGAGTTGTTACAGAAAATCTCAGGATTGTAGAGGAAAAAATACAAAATGCCTGCAAAAGAAGCGGACGGAAAAGAGAAGATGTTACACTGATCGCGGTCAGCAAAACGAAACCGGCTGCCATGATCCGGGAGGCATACGATGCGGGAATCCGTGTATTTGGCGAAAACAAAGTACAGGAACTGACGGAAAAATACGAAGAACTTCCGTCCGATATCCGGTGGCACATGATCGGACATCTGCAGAGAAATAAAGTCAAATATATCGTTGACAAAGCCGAGTTGATTCATTCGGTGGATTCCCTCAGACTGCTGGAGACCATTGACCGGGAAGCGGCGAAAAAGCAGGTCACAGCGAAGGTCCTTCTGGAGGTCAATATGGCAAAAGAGGACACAAAATTCGGTCTCATGCCGGAAGATGTCATGGGGTTTATCGATAAAGTTCCGGAGTTCAAAAATGTCACTGTAGAGGGCCTGATGACGATTGCGCCGAATACAGATGACCCGGAGAAAAATCGACAATTTTTTTCTGCGCTTCGGAAATTATCTGTTGACATTGCAGACAAAAACATTGATAATATCCATATGGGCGTACTTTCTATGGGTATGACCAATGATTATGAAGTAGCGATTGAAGAAGGTGCCACAATGGTCCGTGTCGGTACAGGAATCTTTGGTAAAAGAAATTATGCTTTAGATAAGAACACAAGATGATAGGAGTGTAAAAAATGGGTGTATTAGACAAGTTTTTGAATATCATGAAATTAAGTGATGACGACGACGATTATGAGAACGATGATTTCTTTGATGAAGATGACTTAGAGGACTACGAAGAGAAACCGAAAAGAAAACTGTTTGGAAGAGATAAGACAAATGAAGAGACAGAAAATTTCTCTGCAGAAGAAGAGGAAGACTACGAATCCAGACAGACATCTTCTCAGAACAGCAAAGTGACACCTATAAGACGTTCAGGCCGCAGACCGCAGGCTACAGGCATGGAAGTATGTGTGATCAAGCCGAGCTCTGTGGATGACGCAAGAGAGATTACAGAGACACTTTTGAGCGGACGTACTGTAATTCTGAATCTGGAAGGCCTTGATCTTGAGATTGCGCAGCGTATCATTGATTTTACATCAGGCGCGACATTTGCCATTGACGGAAACCTTCAGAAGATTTCCAGTTTCATCTTCCTGCTGACTCCTACAAACGTAGGTATTTCCGGAGATCTTCAGGATCTTCTGAACACATCTTTTGATGTGTCTTCTATCAGCAAAAGATACTAAGAAACCGGTTTCAGAGAATGGAAAGAGAAGAATTAATATTTCAGAAAAGACTGATTGACCTATCCCGCACTGCCTACCAGCGCGGGATTGTGATGTTCAGTGACTTTCTGAATCTGAATGAACTGAATATTCTGCATACGCTGTCAAAGGAGGAGCTGTACTCCGGATACGAGACTTTTGGCGGCTATGCGGCAGCGGAGCGTCAGATGGTTGCTTTTCTACCTGATGCTCTTTGTTATGAGTTTTTTTATCCGTTTTCCATCCTTCGTATCCGCCCGTTGAATCCGAAGTTTTCGGAGGAACTGTCTCACCGGGACTATCTTGGAGCAATTCTGAATCTTGGAATTGAAAGATGCAAGATCGGTGACATTCTCGTGGAAGACCGGGAGGCGGTTGTATTTGTATCGGAAAACATGGCGGACTTTCTTGCGGAAAATCTGACCAGAATCCGTCACACATCTGTAATGGCACAGATTGAGGCACAGCAGGAGTTTCAGTACGAGCCGTCCTTTGAAGAAATACGGGGGACAGTTGCGTCTGTAAGACTGGACAGTCTTCTGGCACTTGCATTTTCTTCCTCGAGAAGCAGACTTTCCGGACTGATTGAAGGGAAAAAGGTGTTTGTAAACGGCAGGCTGATTGTGAGCAACGGGTACCGCCTGAAGGAAGGAGACATTATCTCGGTGCGGGGAATGGGGAAATTCCGTTACGAGGGCGTGCTTTCCGAGACGCGGAAGGGAAGATCCTATGTTGAAGTCCGAAAATATACTTGATTGATGATCACAGGAGAGAGATATGAATAAGAAAAATGGACTGAAAAATTATGTCATGGCAGTGATTCTTGTCATCGTGGCGGTACTGATTGACCAGTATACCAAATATCTGGCAGTCACGCATCTGAAGGACGGTCCTGCCTTTGTCCTGATTGACAATGTATTTGAACTGAACTATCTGGAAAACAGAGGTGCCGCGTTTGGTCTTCTGCAGAACCGGCAGATCTTTTTCGTGTGCGTTGCCATTCTGATTTTTGCTTTTATTCTTTACTGTTACGTGCGGATTCCGAAGACCGGCCGGTATCTGCCGCTGAGACTTTGCGGAATTTTCATTGTGGCAGGCGCGGCCGGGAATCTGATTGACCGGATTCGTCTTGGATATGTGGTAGATTTCTTCTATTTCCGTCTGATTGACTTTCCGGTATTTAACGTGGCAGATATTTATGTGACGGTATCATTTGCGGTACTGCTTATCCTGATCTTTTTCCGGTACAAGGAGGAGGAGCTGGAGTTTCTTGGAAGAAAGAAAGGAACAGGCACAGATGGAAAATAAAGTGTTGCAGGCGGAGGAATTTGTCGGAGAACGGATCGACAAATTCCTTTCGTGCAGATTGGAGGAAGTATCACGCTCTTATATTCAGAAGCTGATCAAAGAGGGCCATGTGAGTGTAAACGGAAAGCCTGTAAAGGCAAACTATAAACTGGGGGCAGGCGATGAAATCTCGGTGGAGATCCCGGAAGCGAAGGAGCCGGATATCCTTCCGGAAGACATCCCGCTTGATATTCTTTATGAGGATCAGGATATTCTGGTCGTCAACAAACCGAAAGGGATGGTTGTCCACCCGGCGGCGGGGCATTACAGCGGGACGCTTGTCAATGCACTGATGTATCATTGCAAAGACAGCCTTTCGGGGATCAATGGCGTGATGCGTCCGGGAATTGTACACCGGATTGATATGGATACGACAGGCTCCCTTCTGGTATGCAAAAATGATGAGGCCCACCGGATTCTTGCGGAGCAGCTGAAAGAGCATACGATCCGCAGGGAATACCATGCGATTGTATACGGGAATATCAAAGAAGACACCGGAACCGTGGACGCGCCGATCGGGCGCCACCCGACAGACCGGAAAAAGATGAGCATCAACCATAAAAATGGAAAACAGGCTGTGACCCATTATGAGGTGCTGGAGCGTTTTGGAAATTTCACCTACATCCGCTGCCGTCTCGAGACGGGGCGTACCCACCAGATTCGTGTCCATATGGCATCGCTTCATCATCCGCTTCTCGGGGATGAAGTGTATGGACCTTCCTCCAGACCTCCTTTTCCAGGGCTGAAAGGGCAGGTGCTGCATGCGAAGATTCTGGGAATTTATCATCCTGTAACGGGAGAATACATGGAATTCGATGCCCCTCTTCCGCAATATTTTGTTGATTTATTGCAAAAACTGAGAAGAAAAAGTTAAATTTTTGGTAAAGTTATATACATTTTGCTCAATTTGATATATAATAGTCCTATCGATAGCTTGACAGCTGACTGGTTAAAGGAGCGTGATGTATATGTCAAAAACAAATACAATTATTACAATCGGGAGAGAGTTTGGCAGCGGTGGACACGAGATCGGCGAGCGTCTTTCCGAGAAGCTGGAGATCCCATTTTATGATAAAGAAATGCTGGATCGTGCATCCAAAGACAGTGGAATTGCAGAGGAACTTTTAAAGGCACACGATGAGAAGCCGACAAGCAGTTTTCTCTATTCTCTCGTAATGGATACCTATTCACTCGGATATAAATCAGGGAGCTACTCTGACATGCCGATCAACCATAAGATCTTCCTCGCACAGTTTGACGCGATTAAAAAGCTTGCCGAAGAAGGACCTTGCATTTTGATCGGAAGATGCGCGGACTATGCGCTGGAGGATTACCGGAATGTCCTGTCTGTCTTTATCCATGCGGACACAGTAAAGAGGGCCAAACGAATCAGCCGGATGTATGACATGACAGAGGCGAAAGCGAAGGAAATGATTATCAAGACGGACAAAAAGCGCGGCAGCTACTATAACTATTACACTAACAAGAAATGGTCGGCGGTTCAGAGTTATGATGTCTGCCTTGACAGCGGAAAGCTTGGCATCGACGGATGTGTTGATGCGATCATAGAGATCGTAAAAATCAAAGAAGCAACGAAAAAAGCAGTTCTTTAAGAACTGCTTTTTACTTCCTCTCTTGTCAGCCGTACCGGCCAGCCTTCAATATTTCCATTTATAATTGCGGTAAACATGCGCTGCTTTGCACCCGGATGGTCAAGCTCCAGCTGGTGAATCAGATCTTTGGCATACTGCCGTTTTGTCAGCCCGTCCACCGGACAGCGGCTCTTTTCGACAGGAAGCTCATATTTTCTCTGAAATCCGATGACATCCGCTTCATTGACATACATCATTGGACGGATAACAGTCAGATCCATACGGTCCAGATAGGATTTCGGAGAGAAAGAGTGGAACCGGCCCTCAAAAATCAGAGAAAGAATCATCGTCTCGACAATATCATCCTTATGATGGGCATAGGCAACCTTGTTGCAGCCCAGTTTCTTCACTGCTTCATTGAGCGCGCCTTTGCGCATCTTGGCGCAGAGCGAACATGGATTGCTTTCCTTGCGTTCCTCAAACAGAATCCTTGCAATATCCGTTTTTACTACATGGTATGGCACATCCAGCTCTTGGCAGAGTGCCTCAATCTTCTCTGTATGAAACTTCTCATAGCCAAGGTCCACCGTGATGGCAATCAGGTCAAACGGCTTCGGATAAAAACGCCGCAGACCGGCGAGCGCGTAGAGAAGTGTCAGACTGTCCTTGCCTCCGGAAATTCCGACGGCAATCTTGTCTCCTGCTTCAATCATCTGGTATTCGTCCACAGCTTTCCGTGTAAAGCTGAGCAGCTGCTGTAATTTCATGTCTCATCCTCATTTCCAAATTTCATCATACTGTATCAATATATCTTATTTATTGCGGAAATACAAGGTATTTCTTGCAGAACAGACAAAAAAACGGTAAGATAGATAGGAGAAAAAAAGGAGTGAAAAAGATGAAATTTGTAATTCAAAGAGTTCTTGAGAGCTCGGTAACCGTTGATGGAGAAACCATCGGAAGTATTGGAAAGGGATTTATGGTACTGATCGGTGTCGGAAAGGAAGACACAAAAGAGACCGCAGACAAGATGGTAAAAAAGCTGACCGGAATGCGGATCTTTGAAGATGAAAATGGCAAGACGAACCTGTCCCTGGCGGATGTGGGAGGAAGTCTGCTTTTGATTTCCCAGTTCACCCTGTATGCCAACTGCAAGAAAGGAAACCGGCCAAGCTTTATCGAGTCCGGCGATCCAAAAGCGGCAGAGGAGCTGTACGAATATATCATTGAGTCATGCAAGGCTCAGGTACCGGTCGTAGAAAGAGGGAGATTCGGTGCAGATATGAAAGTCTCCCTCATCAATGACGGACCGTTTACGATCGTTCTGGATTCCAGAGAACTGTAAAAGACCTGAAGGCATAAGCTGGTCTTATGCCAGGTGAAAGAGCTTCTTACACGTCTCGTACCGCTCCTGGAACGCTTCATAAAAGCCTTCTTCCGGGTACGGGGTCAGGTAGAAGTTCTGGAGCACATACATGGATACCTGTTTCTGATAGGATTCATCGCCTGCCCGCTCGATATGAGCCTGCAGATCCATCAGAAGGTAGTGCCAGCTGCACACATAGTCTTCATAGCGAGGCAGATCCGGGATGTCAAGCCACTTTTTGATCCGGATTTTGGAACGGTGGGTCTTTTTACACTCTTTCGTCTGAAGAAAGTAGGAAAAAGAACCATCCTCATACAGTCTTCCAAGAGGAAAGAGCCGGCAGAAGCCGGGACGGAATGCGTGAATCCGGCATCGGCCCTCCCCGGACAGAAACGGGCAGCAGTCCCGTTCTCCGGTCATCTTCAGATGCGGGAGAATGATGCCGTCCACAACGGAAAGATCAGCAGCGCGAAGGAGAAGCTCCTCCGGCTTCAGGCCGGTACCACGGTACAGCTGGTCCATGTCATAAGGATCAAGGATGATGGAATCCCCCATTCCCTGACAGCAGTCCGAGCATCCGCGGCATCCGCCGCAGTCGGCACGTACCAGATCATTGGAAGTATAGAGGTTTCCGTCAGAGATTTCATTTAGATCAATATTTCGCAGCATAAAATGCCTCCTTGTTGCCTGTCATTGTATTATCACTATTTTAAACAAAGAAGAGGGGGCCTGTCAAACCAGAACGGAGGGAATATGAAGCATTTTTCAAAAAAAGAACTGTTATCGATACCGAACTGCATGGGATACTTCCGCATCCTGCTGATTCCGGTATTTTGTATTGTATACTTACGTGCGGATTCCATTCAGGAGGAATATCAGGCGGCGGCGATTCTCCTGATCTCCACCATCACCGATTTCCTGGACGGGAAAGTTGCAAGACATTTCAATATGATTACCGAATTCGGGAAATTTCTGGATCCTGTGGCGGACAAACTGACCCATGCGGCAGTGGCTGTCTGTCTCGCATTCCGTTACCCCCTGATGCGTTACCTGATCCTTCTGATGATCATAAAGGAGGGATTTATGGCTGTGATGGGAGCATGGAATCTGAAACACGGGCAGAAGCTAAACGGGGCAAAATGGTTTGGAAAAGTATGTACTGCCACCTTGTTTCTACTGCTTCTGGCGCTGGTGGTATTTCCCTGGATCCCCAGACAGACAGCAGATTTCTTTATTCTCGCTGAAATGGTGATCATGTTTCTGACACTTATTCTCTACATACCGGAATTTCAAAAAATGCATAAGGAATGGTAAGCAAGGCGGCCTCTAAAGAGAGAGGTCGCCTTTTGCGCGCGCTCTTCTGGAGCGGATGGAACGGATCACCGGAACCATGAAAATTGCTACGATTCCTCCGGCAAATCCATTATTATACAAATTCATACTATCATAAAGAATTCCAACATTTAATGCTACAGAAGACTGAAGAAATCCGGCGAGGAGACCGGCTACAATCCCGAATTCCCCGGCGATCGGGGCAAGAGTCGTAGAAAACAGAAGAGCAAGCATCGGTGACGGATCGTTGATATTCCACTCTTTTGTTACGCTGGCCAAAATAACGCCGATCATGATCGGGGCAATATTAAAGAGGTGCTTCCCGGTGGCGGAAAATCCGACGATCGTGAAAATACCGCCGATGGTCGGACCATTGAGATCTCCGCCCAAAATCAGCACAAGAAACATGGCGAAAAATCCGTTGATTCCCATATTGAGAAGAACAGGCGCTTTCCCTTCCTGTTTCAGATAATCAGTTCCTGAGATTCCGCTGCATTTAAGGATCTTTTTATAGGAAGCAAACAGCTGCTTCCGGTCCAGAAGAAAGGCAGATAAAATCATGATCAGGAACAGTGCCCCCAAAATGATGGAAAACTCCAGATTACTTCCTGTATGCCAGATCAGCCGGGATTCTGCTTCAATTCCAAAGGATTTGAATAAAGAGATGATGACTGTCGCAATGATACCGGAAGAAAAACCGACGTTATACAAAGAGTAACCTTGATGAGCATAGTGAACATGGGTAGACAATGGAGGCAGAACAAAACCAATGCTGATACCGATAGCAAAGCTTAAAAAGACCCGGACAGGCAATGATAATCCTTCGAACTGCATAACCTGGGTAATAATCGGGGAAAGGCTCGTTCCGTACAGACCGACATAAAGATAATTCCGGATGGAAGTCTTGTGATAGTGAGCATACAAATAGACACCCAGGAGAATCGTCCAGATGTTGACGACATTTTTTCCAAACAAAGAAAAGCCAAAGATCAGGCAGCAGGAGGTGATAGTATGACCATCGATTTCCATATGCAGAAGGTAAAGAACAAGAAGTAAAAGCAGCGTAATCAGGCCGGCATTCAGAAAAGCAGCCCCAATGCCTCCAATCACAAAATAGTCTGTAATCAGAAAGTCGGGCTCACGGATAATCGAATACAGACCGGAAAGAATTTCCGAAGGTGGCTGCATAAATAGTCCCACAATGATAAAATAGGCGGGAAAAACTGCCAGCAGAAGATAACTCTGGCGGCGCGAAAGCGTTTTTTTCATGTAGAGCATCCTTTCTTCGATGTAATTATTAACTTTATTATATCGAAAATCAGCCATATGGTAAAGAAAAATAAAAAAAATGCAAAAAGACTGAACCAAAACAGAGATAGATTCAGTCTTTTTTTATATACAGCAAAATTTACAAAGGCAGGATTAGTGGAAGGCAGAGCTGAAGATACTAAAGAGAAAACACAAAAGGAAGGAATACTTATGGAAGGGAAACGTATTACGCAAAAGTCATTGAAAGAGTATGAAATCTTCCTGATTCAGGAAGAAAAAAGCCGGGCTACCGTTGAGAAGTATATGAGAGAACTTCAGATTTTATCCACCTTTCTGGGCGGAGCAAAGATCTCAAAACAGAAAATTCTCGAATACCGTGAGAGACTGATCCAATCCTACCATCCCAAGACCGTGAATGCCAAACTTTCTGCAGTCAACTTGTATCTGGAATATATGGGCTGTCAAAGTTATATGGTAAAGCTTTTAAAGATTCAGAGGCAGGCATTTATCGATGAAGAAAGAGAACTTTCGGAACAGGAGTACAGACGGTTGTTGATGGCCGCCAGGAAACGGCCGAACATGCGGCTTTATCATGTGATCCTGACAATCTGCAGTACCGGAATCCGGGTCAGTGAACTGAAATTCATCACCGTAGAGGCGCTGAAATGCGGCAGGGTACAGATTCACCTGAAAGGGAAGGACAGAACCATTTTGCTGCCAAAGAAGCTGAAAAAGAAGCTAAGAGAGTATGTAAATAACAGAGGAATCCAGTATGGGCCGGTTTTTCAGACAAGAACCGGAAAACCGCTGGACCGGAGCAATATCTGTCATGAAATGAAATCCATCTGTGAAGAGGCAGGGGTAGACAAAGCGAAAGTCTTTCCGCACAACCTGCGGCATCTGTTCGCACGCTGCTTTTACGCGGTAGAAAAAAATCTCGCTCTCCTTGCAGACATCCTCGGACACTCCTCCATTGAGACAACCAGGATTTATGTGGCGGAAGGCATCCGTAAACAGGAACGCATTATCAAAAAAATGAGATTAATCGTATAAAAAATACCACAGAATGGTTATTCCGTGGTAAAAAAATACATAACAAAACATTTTTCCTCTAGCATGTTTCATTTTAATATTGTAGGGAAGAGAAGTCAATAGTTTTTTTGCATGCAAAGAAGCC
>NZ_NFLO01000024.1:0-59517 GCF_002160935.1 Drancourtella sp. An12
CAAGATCAACTCTCGCTAATCCATCCCGTTACTGTTGTCTGGTTTGTGGAACTTGAAGTTCCTTGTTCTGAATAATTCTCATGAATTTTCAGGGATCGTTGTCTATTGTTCAGTTATCAAAGTTCTTTGTTTTCGTTGCCGTTCTCTCGCGACAGCTATATTAGATTATCACATCCGTTCCTTTTTGTCAACCACTTTTTTCATCTTTTTTCGAGTAATTTCTGTGGCGGTCCGTCAAGCCAATGCGGAAAAGCCGTCCTCAGGATTGTCACTCTGAGATGTTTTGTGCTGACAGTTATCAGCGGAACGTGTTATATATTATCATCCAGGCTTATAAATGTCAACAACTTTTTTTGACTTTTTCTATCTTTTTTCGCACTTTGGTTTTTTTGCTTTTTTTACCTGTTTCGCCGCGCTTTTCAGCGCGGCTGTGATCTCAGGCTTCCAAAATATTTCCCGGTTCCTGCTGCCAGAAGAAGAGACGTGATTCCGGCAAACAATATAACAAATGCTTCTTTATCCCGACATGCATCAAACAAGATTCCATACAGTGCATTACCTAAAGGCTGTGAACATGTCGACACCGTCAGTGTCATTGCAATTACTTTTCCTATCAGATTCCGAGGTGTCGCAATTTGAATGTACGATATCATCTGTACTGTAAAAATCGTGGAAAACAGCATGACTATAAAACAACATACTGCCATTACTCCATAAACTGTCAGCGCAGAAACAGGAAGAAGCATCGAAATCCCCATTGGAAACAAACACAACGCGCAGATCAGTATTGCTTTTCCTGCATCTTCTATCTGTAGCTTTTCTGAAAAGATTCCCGCACATATGCCACCGGCAAGCCCTCCTGCTCCAAGTGCTCCTTCTGCAAATCCACAAAGTCTGTTTGCCAGATTGGTCTGAATCTCCAATACTTCTGTAATGATGTATGGCATTCCTACTATAATCATTGCTGACAAAAACAGGTTGATTCCGCAGATTACCAGCACAACTTTTCCGATCTCCGGGCGCTCTCTTCTTATAAATTGAAAACTTTGCTCAAAATCTGCACGGACGATTTTCCAGATTCCCTCTTTTTTCTCCGGCTTCTTATATGGAATATGAATAAAGATTTCCATTACTGCCGATGCAAAAAAGCAGGCTGAACAGATAATCAGAACAGTACGCAGTCCATAAGTACTGTAAAGGACTCCTCCGAGTACAGGTCCGGTCAGAGAAGACAATGAATTCACCGTATTAATCACCGAATTCGCTTTCATGACATGCTGCTGTGTTACCAATACGGGAATTGCGGACTGAACAGATGGCTGATACGCTCCGGCAATTCCATACAGCAGCATCAGAGCACCTGCCAAAAGGAAAATCTGACCGTCCTGCTCCAAAAAAATCGAAACGAAAATAGTTAATGCAGCTGTAAAAAAATCAAGAACAACCATAATCGTCCTTTTGTTTACACGATCTGCCACAATTCCTCCAATCGGCGACATAACTATTGATGGCAGAAATGCGCAGGCCGTCACCGTACCATAAAGCACAGAAGAGCCGGTCTGGTTCAGTAGATAAAGCGGGATCGCAAAGCGCAGTGCTGCATTTCCAAACAGGGAAATGATCTGCCCGATTACAACAAGGATAAAGTCTCTCGAAAATCGTGCTTTTTTCATCATGATTATACCTCCATTTTTTCTATTTTATTTGCTGTTCTGTTGCAGGTAAACATGGCTCCCGCCACAAATACTACGCTCATTCCTGCTGCAGGTACCTCCATCCAGAATCTGCCTGAAATCGTCTGAAGCTGAATCCCTGTTACCCATGACACTGCATACAACACTCCAAGCGGTACTCCAATTCCTGTAATTGCGACTGGCAAAGTCAACGCACCTACCAACAGACATTTGACCTGATAGATCTTTTTTCTTGGAACAGGATAAGAAAAAAGAAGGGATGCTTTCTCTTTTCCATAATCCCTGATGATCACATTTCCTGTTGCCGTTGTCACAAAGATAGTGCAGCACGCAAAGTTTAGCGCACTCACTAGTGCCGCCTGTCCTTCCCAAATAAGAAAAATCGTATCTTCCTCTCCTTCCGTCTGCGAGACCGCCAAAAACAAAAGTGTCCATCCCGTTAAAAGGTTCATCCAGTACAAGCAGATCAGGATGATGAATCATAGCACGCGCCAGTCCAAGCCTCTGTTTCATACCAAGCGAATATGTAGATACCGGCTTATTCCTGACTGAAAACAATCCGGTCTGATGCAGGATCTCTGAAATATTTCCAGATCTCTGCATATACGCAAGATGCATTTTTAAATTTTCCACCGCATTCAGATGTTCATAAAATACGGGCCTTTCTATCATACTGCCGATCCGGGTCAGATATCTTCTGTCTGTCTGCGGCTTTTCGCCAAATAGAAGAACACTTTCTTCCTCTGCCCTCTGAAGTCCCAGCAAAATTTTCATCAATGTTGTCTTACCGGCTCCATTGATTCCTACAAGTCCATAACTTTCCCCTGCCCGGATCTCCATACTGCACTGCAAAAGTACACACTTGTCCTCATACCATTTCCCGATTCCTTTTGCTTCTGCTATGACCATATTCTTTCCTCCTTTTAATACCGGACGTCGGTATGTAAAATTTTATAAAAGAACTGCCCGTTTTTCAGGGCAGAATCCCTTTACTATTTCTTTTTGTTGTAAATCACTGCCAGTTCCTGCAGTCTCTGCACCATTTCTTCATCCACAATGTCCAGTCCGAATCCCTGCATCATCTGTCTGAATACCATAAATTTTGCATAGGACTCTTCCGGACTACTGTCAAACACCATCGGATTCATCCAGATATTAGCCGCCAGTATAATCAGCTCAGCAAGCTGTTCCGGAAACTCCGTCCGAATCGATCCATCTTCAATTCCCTCTTTGATAATCGGAAGAATATAGTACGGTGCCACTACTTCGACCGTCTCCCGGAGAAGACTGTCAAGCAGCCGGGGATTATTCTGAAAATCCGGAGCCACCGTAAAAATATCATTCTGTACCGGACGGTTGATTGAAGCCTTGAAAATCTCCTGCAGCTTCTCCTTCCCGTTCATGGCGGATGCATCCCGTATCTTTGCAAGTCCCTGGTTTGATTCCATTGTCATACGGTCTGTTACTGCGATCAGGATGTCTTCTTTTGATTTGAAATGATGATAAATTGCCCCCTTACTCAAGCCCCCCAGGTTGTTGATGATGTCCTGGATAGATGTATGCTCATAACCTTTTTCCAGAAACAGGCGGCTTGCTACATCCAGGATCTTTTCCACAGTCTCTTCCGGATGCTTGTTTCGTGCCATTTCAATCCTCTCCTCTATACATACTTTTAGTATGTATAGAATTTATCATACTGTCGGTATGTTTGTCAACCCTTTTATAGATATTGAATTGCTTCGCCGACATTTTTTACCCCGATCAACCTCATCCCTTCAACCTTGCCAACGCTGTCCATGGAAACAGCCGGCAGCATACAGGTCTGAAATCCAAGTTTTTTCGCTTCCAGAACTCTTTGCTTTGGCATGCTGACCGCACGGACTTCCCCGCTTAATCCGACTTCTCCAAACACAATCATATGCGGATCTGTGACTTTATTCTGATAACTGGATACAAGCGCCAGAACAATACCAAGATCAATGGCAGGTTCATTCATCCGGATTCCACCTGCAATATTCACATAAGCATCGCAGTCTCCCAGAGCCATGCCAAGCCGTTTTTCCAGTACTGCCATCAGCAGATTTACACGATTATAATCTGTGCCCGCTGCCGTTCTTCTCGGCATACCAAAGTTTGTCCGGCAGACCAGCGCCTGAATTTCCAGAAGAATCGGCCTTGTTCCTTCCATGGAGCATGCTACAATGGAACCTGACGCCTGTTCCGGCCTGCCGTTCAGCATAAATTCAGACGGATTTTTGACTTCGTGAAGCCCGTCCTCTCTCATTTCAAAGACGCCGATCTCATTGGTGGAACCAAATCTGTTTTTGACTCCCCGCAGAATCCTGTAGGACGCATGTCTGTCTCCTTCAAAATACAGAACCGTATCCACCATATGTTCCAGCACTCTCGGACCGGCCACTGTTCCTTCCTTTGTCACATGGCCGACAATAAAGATCGTAATTCCCATACCTTTTGCCAGATGCATCAATGTGTTGGTTGCCTCCCGTACCTGCGAAACACTTCCCGGCGCAGAACCAATCTCCTCGCTGTACATCGTCTGGATAGAATCGATCACTGCCACATCCGGTTTTTTCCTCTGAATCACTTCCTCGATTGTTTCCAGATTTGTTTCACACAAAAGGGTAATCCGGTCACTAAAGTCCCCCATCCGGTCTGCCCGAAGTTTGATCTGCCTTGCAGATTCTTCTCCGGAAATATAAATGATATCTTCTTTCTTATCTCCCAGAATCCGGCACATCTGCAAAAGCAGCGTGGACTTTCCGATTCCCGGATCCCCGCCCACCAAAACGAGAGAGCCTTTGACAATCCCTCCACCAAGTACACGGTCCAGTTCTTCCATCTCTGTCCGGATTCTGTCCTCCCCTTTTGTTTCTATCTGTGAGAGGGAAACCGGCTCTGCTTTTTCCCGGTCTCTGGTCATACTGCCCTTTTCCGGGATTTTCTTTTCTTCTACAAATGTATTCCATTCCTTGCATGCGGGACACTGCCCAAGCCATTTTGCCTCCTCGTGCCCGCAATTCTGACAGAAAAATACCGTCTTTTTTGTCTTTGCCATTCTGATTTTCCTCTTTCCTGACTGAATTTCTCTCTGATAATACCTGAAGTAAGTCCAATATACTTTCCTGATAGAATAAAAAAATGCTGCAAAGCCATCTTCCGGTCTTTGCAGCATTTTGCCTGTCCAGTTATGCTTTTATGATTCTCACACAAACAGTCTGATCCGGCTGCAGCTCTGCACTGACACTTAATTTTCCACTCAGGTTTGTCTTCATCTTCCCTGCGTTCACATCATCCAGATATACAGTGTATTCGCTGTCCGCCTCCAGTTCCAGTGTAAACTGAGCATCCTCTTTACCGCTCACCTGAAAAGATACTCCGCTTTCCTCCGCGCGGAATCCTTCTACTGCAGTTCCTGGGACCGATTCGTAAACGAACATGCCATTTTTCTCAAGCTTTGTGATCTCTGAAAAGGTCTTCACCTTATAGATATCTCCCTCAAACTCGAATCCTTCTTTCTTCGTCTTGGAAGGTAAGGTATAATCGCCGAAGCTGATCGTTCCATCCTCATTCGCCCTCAGTAACTCTTTGACTGCTGTCATGTCTTTTTCCTCCTGGTCGTATCTTATATTTACCGTAGTCTCATTATATAATAAACGGCTCTTTTTTTCTAGTTCTTTGTCTCTTTCACTGTAAATTTTATCTCTTTTTTAGAAACTCCTGCTTCTACCAGATCGCCCCGCTTGATCTCTCCATTCAGTATCGCTTCTGTCAGCGGATCTTCCAGTTGTGTCTGCAGAGCACGTTTCAACGGTCTTGCTCCGTATTTCCGGTCATTTCCGGCTCCGGCAATCTTCTTTTTCACAGAGCTTCGGATTTTCAGTGTAATATCCAGCTGTTCCTTTGCCCTTCTGACAAGATCCTGGCATAACAGTCCTACAATCTTTTCCAGTTCTTTTTCTGTCAGGGCATGGAACACAATGATCTCATCGATCCGGTTTAAAAACTCCGGCCGGAAGATCCGTTTCACTTCATCCATTACATTGCTCTGCATCTTTTTATAGTCTTCTTTTTCGTCCTGCACGGCATTGAATCCGAGACGTTTTGCATCCACGATGGACTGTGCGCCCGCATTGGAGGTCATAATGATCACCGTGTTTCTGAAGTCTACTTTTCTTCCCTGAGAATCTGTGATATGTCCGTCATCCAGCACCTGAAGCAGGATATTGAATACATCCGGATGCGCTTTCTCGATCTCATCAAAGAGTACCACAGAATATGGATGCCGTCTGACTTTTTCGCTGAGCTGTCCGCCGTCCTCATGTCCTACATATCCCGGAGGGGAGCCGATCAGCTTGGATACGCTGTGTTTTTCCATGTATTCGGACATGTCGATCCGGATCATGGACTCTTCGTCCCCGAACAGTGCCTCAGCCAGTGCCTTGGAAAGCTCGGTCTTTCCGACTCCTGTCGGTCCAAGGAAGAGGAATGAGCCTACCGGTCTGGTCGGATCTTTGAGACCGACCCGGCCTCTTTTTACTGCTCTTGCTACCGCACTCACCGCATCCTCCTGGCCGATCACTCGTTTGTGCAATGTCTTCTCCAGTTTTCTGAGACGCTCTGTCTCTGACTGGGCAAGCTTCTGCACCGGAATCTTTGTCCATTCTGCCACAACTTCCGCGATATCCCCTTCTGTCAGGACAATCCGGGAATTCTTCTGTTTCCGGTTCAGTCTTCCTTTGGCCTGACGAAGTTTCTCACTGGTTTCCTTTTTCTCCTTCACAAGAAGTGATGCCTCTTCCATACGCCCTTCTTTGATGGATGCTTCCAGATCCTGATCCAGATTCCTTACCAGCTGTTCCATCTGCTCAATGTTCTCCGGTACTTTGAAGCCGCGAAGCGCTGCTTTGGAGCAGGCTTCATCCAGAACGTCAATCGCCTTATCCGGCAGGAATCGATCGCTGATATAACGGTCAGAGAGTACCACTGCCTCCTCAAGCGCCTCCTGGCTGATTGCGATCTTATGATGTACCTCGTATTTTTCACGGATTCCTTCCAGAATCCGGATGGTCTCTTCTTTGGACGGTTCTTCTACCATGACCGGCTGGAATCGTCTCTCAAGTGCGGCATCTTTTTCAATGTATTTCCGGTATTCTGTGATCGTCGTTGCCCCGATCAGCTGGATCTCCCCTCTTGCCAGAGACGGTTTTAAAATATTGGACGCATCCATGGCGCCTTCCGCGCCGCCTGCGCCGACTACCGTATGAATCTCATCCAGGAACAGGATAATGTTTCCGTCCGCCTTCACTTCATTTACCAGTCGTTTCATCCGCTCTTCAAACTCTCCCCGGTATTTGGAGCCGGCAATCAGAGCCGCCAGATCCAGTGACAGTACTCTTTTTTCTCTCATTTTTTCCGGGACCGCCTCTTTGGCGATCCGCTGTGCAATGCCTTCGATAATTGCCGTCTTTCCTACACCCGGCTCACCGACCATGCACGGATTGTTCTTTGTTCTGCGGCTTAAGATCTGCATCAGTCTCTGCATCTCTTCCTCACGGCCGACCACCGGATCCAGCCTTCCATCTTCCGCAAGGGCTGTCAGGTCGGTGCAGTACTGTTCCAGAACTGCGCCTTTTGCAGCGCCTTCATTTTTTTCGGCAAATGCTTTTGGATTTTCTCCGATAGCAGCGAGGCAGTCCTGCATCACCTTCTGAAGATTTAAATTCAAAGTGATGAGAATCCTTGCCGCCACGCAGTCAGTATCCTGAATAATTGCCAGAAGCATATGCTCCGTTCCAATTTCTTCCATACGGAAACGCTCCGCGATCTTCCGGCTTTCTTCCAGTATGAATTTCAGTCTCGGGCTTTCTTCCGGTGTCCCCGAAAAGGTCTCTTCCCCTACCGTGGACACCAGTTCTCCCACGACTTTCACCACTTCATCCTCTTTCAGGCCGTTCATATCCAGTACCTGCCCTGCCACTCCGGAATAGACAGATTTCAGCCCCAGAAGCAGATGCTCTGTCCCGATGTACGGATGCTTGAAATCCTTCGCGTAGTTTCCGGCCGCATCCAGTGCTTCCTGGGCCTGCCTTGTATATCTGTTCTCCATGCCTATCCTCCTGATCTGATTTACTCTGTCTCGTATTCGTGGAAAATCTCGTCCACCAGCTCGTGTACTTCTTCCCGCGTAATATTTTTACAGTATCCTCTTGCAAGGACCATACGGAGCTGCCTCTTCATATCTTCCAGCGCGTGAAGTTTATCCTCACTGACCGCAATCACAGCTCCCCTCCTTCTGTCAAGCTGTATGAATCCCTCCTGCTTCAGTACGGTATAAGCCTTATTGACCGTGTGCATGTTCACGCCGATCTGCTCGGAGAGTTTTCGCACCGATGGGAGCGTGTCTCCATCCTGAATCGCGGAAAGTGCGATCCCCATAATGATCTGGTTGCGCAGCTGCATGTAGATCGCTTCATCACTGTTAAAATCAATCTCTATCATGATTTCTTTCATAAACGCTCCACCCTTTTCTTTCGTTTGTTACACACATCATATAACAGATGGCATGATTTTGCAAGAAAAAGATACTTTATCCGGCTTTCCTATGCTTCAAACAGCGGCGTGGAGAAGTACCGTTCTGCCGTGTCAGGGAGGATCGTTACCACAGTTTTTCCTTTTCCAAGCTGTGCTGCCATTCTGCGGGCTGCTGCCACATTCGTTCCACTGGAGATCCCGCACATCAGTCCTTCTTTCGCCGCAAGTTCTCTGGCTGTCTGAAGGGCTTCCTCGTCTGTCACAATTGTAATATCATCATAAATCTCCTGATCGAGGATGCCCGGAATCAGCCCGTCCCCGATTCCCATCTGCACGTGGGTTCCCACTTCCTTTCCGGAAAGAATCGCCGCATGTTCCGGTTCGACTGCCCAGATGACGGTGTCCGGATTTGCCTCTTTCAGTGCCTTCCCGATTCCCGTTATGGTACCCCCGGTACCGATTCCGGAACAAAATCCGTCGATGGTGCAGTCTGCCTGTGAAAGAATCTCCCGTCCGGTCCATTCATAGTGCACCCGGACATTATTCTCATTTTCGAACTGTTGCGGCACGAAAACATTCGGGTTTTCTTCGGCCATCCGAAGGGCAGTGTTCAGGCATTCCTGAATGCAGTCGCCAATATTCCCCGCATCGTGGATCAGTCGGACTTCCGCTCCGTACTGACGGACCAGTTTTCTTCTCTCCTCACTGACAGAATCCGGCATGATGATGATTGTACGATATCCTTTTACTGCACCGATCAATGCAAGACCGATTCCCTGGTTTCCGCTTGTCGGCTCCACAATCACGGTATCTTTTGTAATTTTTCCTTCCTTTTCAGCCGCCTCGATCATTCCAAGTGCCGTCCGCGTCTTGATGGAAGCACCCACATTGACCGCCTCAAATTTCACAAGAATCTGCGCGTCATCCTTCCCTGTCATGTGCTGCAGACGGATCAGAGGGGTATTCCCTGCCGCCTCAAGTATATTTTCATAAATCAT
Source organism: Drancourtella sp. An12 (assembly GCF_002160935.1). Classification (NCBI taxonomy): domain Bacteria; kingdom Bacillati; phylum Bacillota; class Clostridia; order Eubacteriales; family Oscillospiraceae; genus Drancourtella; species Drancourtella sp. An12. The sequence continues at coordinate 9,245 of NZ_NFLO01000024.1, forward strand.
CTGACCTTACTCCTTTTCTTCTCGTTCTTCTTATTATATGCCCTTCTTTCTCCTTTTGCAATCAAGGCTGGAAAGAACAAAGAGTTCCGCGAGTGCGCATCCCGCGGAGCGTTTTTGTTTAACAGGGAACGAAGTTTCCTGTTAAATGAAAAAACGGATACAGAGCCTCTTTCTGTACCCGTTCTTCCGGTTTTCCCGCACCTTTATGCCTCGTCAATGGCCTTTCCGATATCATGGCGCATATATTTGTTGGCAAAGGAAATCCACTCCGTTGCCTCGTAAGCGTTCTTTCTTGCTTCTTTTAAGTCTGCTCCCTTTGCGGTAATGCCAAGAACACGGCCGCCGTTTGTTACGATCTCGCCTTTCTCATTTTTCTTCGTTCCCGCATGGAAACAGTAATATCCTTCTTTGTCTTTGAAGTTTTCAAATCCGGTAATCGGGATGCCTTTCTCGTAGGAAACCGGATAGCCGTCAGACGCCAGCACAACGCAGACTGCCGCATTGTCTTCGAATTCCAGATTGACCTGATCCAGCGTTCCGTCAATGCATGCTTCCATGACATCTACAATGTCTGTCTTCATTCTTGGAAGTACAACCTGCGCCTCCGGATCTCCAAATCTTGCATTATATTCCAGTACCTTCGGTCCGTCTTCTGTAAGCATCAGGCCAAAGAAGATGATTCCCTTGAACTCTCTTCCCTCCGCACGCATAGCGTCCACGGTCGGCTGGAAAATGTGCTGCTCACAGTATGCCGCAATCTCTTCGGTATAGAACGGGCTCGGTGAAAATGTACCCATTCCACCGGTATTTAATCCTTCATCTCCGTCTTTGGCACGCTTGTGGTCCTGTGCGGAAGTCATCGTTTTTACGGTTTTGCCGTCCACAAAAGAGAGAACCGATACTTCTCTTCCTGTCATGAACTCTTCCACTACCATTGTATTTCCGGATGCTCCGAATTTCTTATCCAGCATGATCTCTTTGACGCCTTCTTTTGCTTCCTCAAAACTGTTGCAGATCAGAACGCCCTTTCCAAGCGCAAGTCCGTCTGCCTTTAAGACAATCGGATATTTGGCTGTCTCCAGATAGGAAACCGCTTCCTCTGCATTGTCGAAATTTTCGTAAGCAGCCGTCGGAATATTGTATTTCTTCATCAGATCTTTGGAAAACGCCTTGCTTCCCTCGAGGATCGCCGCATTTTTCCGTGGTCCGAAGGTACGGATTCCGGCTTCCTCCAGGACATCCGTCAGTCCTCCTACCAGCGGATCATCCATTCCGATCACAGCAAGATCGATCTTCTTTTCCTTTGCAAAGTCCCGGATCTTCTCAAACTCCATCGGTCCGATCGGCGCACACTCTGCAACCTCCTCGATCCCTGCATTTCCCGGAAGGCAGTAAATCTTCTCCACCTTGCTGCTCTTTGCGACACTCATGGCGATAGCGTGTTCTCTCCCGCCTCCGCCGACAATCATTACTTTCATCTGACATCCTCCTTACTGTATCAACCAGAAAAAGGGTATTGTCTTTCTTTCCTACAATACCCCTTTTTGTCTCTATTTCTGAATCACGACGTGTCCGTCTTTTACAGACACTTTCCCGTTGGCGATCAGATTGACCGCTTCCGGCATGATCTGCCACTCTGCCTGCTCCATCACACGTCTCTGAAGCACTTCCGGCGTATCGTCCGGGAACACTTCCACTGCTTTCTGAAGAATAATCGGTCCGGTATCTGTCCCTTCATCTACAAAATGCACGGTCGCTCCTGTAATCTTCACTCCACGCGCCAGGGCAGCCTCATGTACTTTCAGCCCGTAATATCCCGTTCCGCAGAAAGACGGGATCAGAGACGGGTGGATATTGATAATCCGGTTTTCATATTTACGGATCAGCTCCGCCGGAATCACCACAAGGAATCCGGCAAGCACGATCAGATCCGGCTGGAACGCATCCACCGCCTCCATGAGGGCATGGTTAAACCGGGCACGGTCCTCAAAGTCTTTCGGGGAAACGCATTTTGCCGGAATCCCTGCCTGCTCGGCCCTCGTCAGGGCATATGCCTTTTTATTGTTGCTGATCACACCGGCCACTTCGGTGTTTGTGATCTTTCCATCCCGCACTGCATCCAGAACGGCCTGAAGATTCGTACCGCCGCCGGATACCAGGACTACCACTCTTAGCATAATGTGACTCCTTTTTCTCCTGCCTCAATGTTTCCGATCACGCAGGCTTTGTCTCCTGCTGCTTCGATTGCGGAAAGTGTTGCTTCCACATCGCTTTCATCCACGGCAATCACCATTCCGATTCCCATGTTGAAGGTATTGTACATCATATGTTCCTCGATATCTCCTTCTTTCGCAAGCATGCGGAAGATCGCCGGAACTTCATAGCTGTCTTTTCTGATTACTGCATGTGTGCCGTCTTTGAGCATACGCGGTACATTCTCATAGAATCCGCCTCCCGTGATGTGGCTGCATGCTTTTACAGTCACGCCTGCCTCGCGGATACTCTTGAGAGCCTTTACATAAATTCTTGTCGGTGCAAGAAGGGCTTCTCCGAGCGTACATCCCAGACACTCATGATATGTCTCCAGAGATTCTCTGCTCATGTCAAATACTTTTCTTACAAGAGAAAATCCGTTGCTGTGTACACCGGAGGAAGCGATGCCGATCAGGACATCTCCTTCTTTTAATGTCTCTCCTGTAATCATATCCTTCTTGTCGCAGACACCTACGGCAAATCCGGCCAGATCGTATTCATCCTCTGCCATCAGTCCCGGATGCTCTGCTGTTTCACCGCCGATCAGAGCCGCGCCGGACTGTACGCATCCTTCTGCAACTCCGCTTACGATCGTAGCGATCTTTTCCGGTTCATTTTTCCCGCAGGCAATATAGTCAAGGAAAAACAGCGGTTCACCGCCTGCACAGGCAATGTCATTGACACACATTGCCACTGCATCGATTCCGATGGTGTCATGCTTGTCCAGTACCATGGCAAGCTTTACCTTTGTTCCGCATCCATCTGTACCGGATAACAATACAGGCTCCTCCATGTTTTTGATTTTCTCCAGTGAAAAGGCACCGGAAAATCCTCCCAGTCCTCCGATCACTTCCGGACGCATCGTCTTTTTGATGTGCTCTTTCATCAGTTCTACTGACTTGTAACCTGCTTCGATATCCACACCTGCATTCTTATAATCCATGATCGTTCCTCCATAAGATCGTGTTTTCTGAATTTATTTTGCGGCTTTCTGAGCCATGTATTCTTTATGTCCAAGCTTTGCAAGCTTCTCCGCCTTTGCCTCGACCTCTTCCTTCATCTCTTTTGAGTAATCCTTCAGTCTCTGAAGCAGTTCCGGATCAGAGGTTGCAAGAATTTTCGCTGCAAGGATTGCGGCATTCTTTCCGCCGTCGATTGCTACTGTTGCAACCGGGATTCCAGGCGGCATCTGTACGATGGAATAAAGTGCGTCCTGACCGTCCAGTACCTTTCCTGTCATTGGAATACCGATGACCGGCATCGGGAAGATTGCAGCGCACATGCCAGGAAGATGCGCAGCCATTCCGGCTCCTGCGATGATTACTTTGAAATCCTTTTCTTCCGCAGATTTCGCGTATTCGTAGAAAACATCCGGCTCACGGTGTGCGGAGATGATTGTCATCTCGTATTCTACTCCTAATTTTTCCAGCATATCAGCAGCCTGGCTCATTACTTTCATATCTGAGTCGCTGCCCATAACAATTCCTACTTTTGGCATAGTGTCCTTCCTTTCTTTTCTCAGGTCTATGATTTATAAGTTTTCTAAATAAATAGATTCCTATTTATAAGTTATTTTACTAATACAGGCGGGCTCTGTCAACCGATGCCCGCCTGTGTAGTGATTATATTTTCTTATAACTGGGAACCTGCCCTGCTTATGATTTAGCGGCAGTCCAAAGGTTCGTTCAAAATCTCTGTTCCCGGCAGGACAAAACGTCCGTCTTTCAGAAGCGGAATTTCACTTCCGTCTTTCCGGATCACCGTGATCGCTCCCAGTTCATCGTACGGGATGGTGATATCTGTATGGCAGTGCATGTAGGCCTGTTCCGGATTCTCTTTTCGCAGAATGGAAACTTCGTTATCTCTTGCCACAATCTCTTTTCCGTCCGGATTGTAGACCTTCGTATCCTCACTGTAGCTGTAGCACGTATCGCCTACCGCAAAATGCGGTCCGGTTTTTTCCGCAATGAGAATCGGATACTTGTCCTCGATTCCGAATCTGCGTCCTGCCACATAGGCAGTCGTATTGGTTCCGATGGCAAATTCCCCCAGCGGAAGGGTCTCATGGTTAAACAGAATGTTTTCCTTCACATAGTCCCTGCACGCTTTTTCATCCTCAAAATTTCCGCATCCATACCCGGAAATCATGCCGTCCTGGAAACGGATTTCCAGATCCCGGTACTGAAGACCGTTTAAATATACCCGGCTTACATGCAGCACTCCGTTCGTGCCTCTGAGCACCGGAGAGGTGAATACTTCTCCCACCGGAATATTGACATCCGCAACGCAGTTTTCAAAAATCGTTTCTTTCTGCGGATCCTGAAGGCGGTAAAGCTGTACCGTCAGATCAGTACGGTTTTCGCCTGATCCGAGAATGTGTACGGACTCCCCTTCATCCAGAGCATCAATCATGGTCTGCTGTACTTTGGAATACAGGTCTGAATCCAGCGTATTGATCCGGATCACTTCTCCAAAGATCTCCTCAAACTTCTCTCCGATCTCCGGCACCGGCCATGAGATGATCGTAAAGCTTCTCTCATCGCCCGGAATATAGGTATTTGTGATCTGGCCTGCCTTGCCGTCAAAGGAAAGCAGCATTTCTTCCTGCTTTTTCGTAAGAGTAAGCGCCTCTTCTTTCTTCTGCGGAGCAAACGGAATCTCACCGAAGACTTCCATCACTGCCGGGCCGGCAAATCCTGCTGCCAGCTCTTTATTCTGCTCGTATACAGTCTTCATCACTTCCAGCCTGCGCTCCACATAGTGCTTGTCCATAAACAGCGCCTGATCGTCCTTATGGTCGTAATCATACTGCTGATTTGGAATTCTTCCGAAATACCCGTTTCTGGAAACACCGCGTCTTGTCAGCACACTTGCCCCTGCACGGTAGATCGTTGGGCGCAGCCCCATAGCTTCAAAGTTTGCGACTGCCTGCTTTACGACCCGCTCAAATCCAAGCTTAAACCGGATGTTTACCGTTGTCTTCTTTGACAGATCTTTATTTCCAAGAACAAATCCTTTGCGGAATCCCTCTGTATAAACATCCGCCATCTTCTGAATCGTCTCCTCCGGAAGATCGGCAATATATTTTGCCGTCTCGATCTCATTGTCGGAAATATATTCGCCATAGCGGTACAGATACTTCAGATCGCTCAAATCACTCCTGCAGATAATATCCACCGCAAAGGTACGGTCCGGATCAATCTGATCCATAATCCGGTCTGCCGCAAATACTTCACAGTAATCATTCGCGTACCAGTAAAAAATATCTCTGACTGCCTGATACTCCGGTTCCTCTTCAAAGCAGTTATAAATCTCAATAAATAATTCGTTCAGAATGGAGAGATATTCCATCTGTCCTTCATATGCATACACAATGCCGGAACGCATCTCACTGTAAAGCGCACTTAAAAAACTGCCAAACGTCTCTCCCAGCATTTTCTGTGCATAAGCCGGATTTCCATAGCTTGTCTCATACTGTTCCGGGAGAATATCCTCATAAAGCTTCCGGTTCTCCTCCGCCAGCATCAAAATATCCGCACTCTCCCAGTCTCTGTTTCGTACCAGTTCCTGTACCTCGTCCAGCATCAGAAGAAATTCTGCTGTCTTTCTGAAATAATCCCGGTACGGCTCTTTGACCGTCTCCTCTAACATGATAACGCCGAGACGCTCTTTGGAAAGCTCATATCGTTCTCTTACCATCACATCATCCATCTTACAAAAGCCCCCTGATAAAAATTCCCGCGAAACCAATCAGAATTGCCAGATTACATGCAACTCCGATCTTACAGGTAATATAATTTTTGTCTCGTTCTTTGAATCCCCGGAAACCGGTGATAACACCCATCCATGAGCCAAAAAAGATCACAAGCGCAAGCCCGCCGACGAACGCCGGAGCATTTCCTCCTGTGACAATGGAAATAATAATCATAACAATCAGCGCCACAAAAAAACCTCCCGCATAGATACAGGATGTGATTCCTCTGGATGCATGAGGTGTTCTATTTTCATCTCTCTTTTGGATCCTTTTTTTTCGTCTTTCTCTTTCCCTCTCCCGTCTTTTTCTACCTCTTATTCTTCTTCTGCCTCTGTCGTTTTCTTTGTCGTTTTTCCACATAGTTTCTCCTTATTACATTACATAGCGCAAACAGTATATATCCGCACAGTCCCCCGGCTGTATTCAAAAGCAGATCATCTACATCAAAGCTCCCTACTTTCGTAAGGAGCTGAAATACTTCCACAAAAAAGCTGATTCCAAAACTATAAAACACGGTAAGGAAAAAACTCCGGTTCCAGTATCTGCTTGCCATCGGCATAAAGAAACCAAACGGCACAAAAATCAGTACATTTCCAATCAGATTGGTAAATGTCAGCAGGCCGAGCTGTTCCCGGTACGTCCAGAATCTCCGGATTTCTCTGAACAGTTCCAGATTGTAATGATACTCCCTCATCTCACCGCTTCGGCCATACCAGTCTGAAAATAACAAAAACCAGAACAGAAACACAATGTAAAGAACAAACAACAATTTGCCAAGTCTCCTCAGCCAGTTTCTTTCCTGTGTTCTCAAATCGGCACCGCCTTAAAATGTAAGCTTTTTCTGATTTTTAAATAAGTGCGCTCCTCCGATGATTGACAAAATCCCGCAGGTCACTCCGACAACCATCAGAATGATTCCGACTGCAAGATTGCATGCACCGATGACTCCCATGCTGCGGTATACTTTTTCTTCCATCTTACAGGCCTCCTTATTTTACTCCGTACTGTTCATAATATGCGTCAATTGCTGCTTTTAATGCATCATCTATCACAATCTTTCCCTGGCAAGGCTGATTATAAAGATGCTCTACAACTTCCTCCATTGTAACAATCGCCGCCGTATCAAATCCATACAGGTCTTTTACTTCGTCCAGCGCACATTTCTCGCCGCCTTTCCCTACTTCCATACGGTTCAGAGATACCATCAGTCCTTTGATTGTTACATCTGCAGCACCTTTGACCTTCGGCACGGTCTCTTCCATGGATTTTCCGGATGTCGTTACATCTTCGATCATGATCACACGGTCACCGTCTTTTAACTGGCTCCCAAGGAAGCTTCCCTTGTCTGCGCCGTGGTCTTTTTCCTCTTTTCTGTCAGAGCAGTAACGTACTTCTTTTCCGTAAAGCTCACTGTATGCAATCGCTGTTACAACGCTGAGCGGAATCCCCTTGTAAGCCGGCCCAAACAGCACGTCAAAATCATCACCGTATGTGTCGTGGATGGCTTTTGCGTAGTATTCTCCAAGCTTCTTTAACTGAGATCCTGTCACATAAGCTCCTGCGTTCATGAAGAACGGAGATTTCCGTCCGCTCTTTAACGTAAATTCTCCAAATTTGAGCACATCGCTCTCCACCATAAATTCGATAAACTCTTTCTTGTATGCTTCCATCTCTTTTCAAACCTCCGTGTTTGTGGACTTTTCATCCAGACTCTTTATTTTTATCCTTCTGCCCGTCATCATCAGGCAGCAACGGTTAAATTCTTTTCAATTCTAACATACTCCCTGAAGTTTTTCAATTCCCAGGGGCCTCCATATCAGATTTGATATCCGGTTATTTTCTCGTATAACTCATCGTGTATTCTACTTCCCCGGTTGCTTCATCCACACCTTCTCCGGCAATCCGGAATCCTTCTCTTTCATAAAACGCTGCTGCACCCTTGTTTTTCCGATAGACATGCAGCGTCAGTTTCGGATGCGTTTTTTTGACCTCATCGAGAAGCCTCTTTCCGATCCCGCGGGAACGGAATTTCTGTTCCACGAAGATTCCTGCAAGGTAGTCTCCCTGAAGTCCGGCAAATCCTCTTACAGCCTGCTCTTCCTCATACACGAAGATCTCCGCCTACAAAAACTGCTTTTTGACCTCCGGAAGGTTTTCCTCCCAGTATTGCTTCGGCACAAACGGGTGTGCCTCTTTATTTCCACTTAACCAGACTGCTGCCACCTGGTCAAGATCCTTTTCTTCCATCATGCGAATCATACCGCTTTCCTCCTTCTTCCTTTCTTTTTACAGAGAAGTTGAAAAAGAAAAGGCGTACCTTTACGATACGCCAGACTCTTTCTTTTTGGTATTTCGATCTTCTTTCGTTTTTCCAAAATCAAATGTTATTTGACAATGCCTGTCATGTCGGCCACGGTCTGGAATCCATTCTTGTCCATGTACGCCGCAATGCCTTCTGCGATTTCTTCTGTCGCCTTTGGATTGAAGAAATTCGCTGTTCCGACTGATACGGCACTTGCTCCCGCAAGAATAAACTCCACAGCATCTTCCCAGGTACTGATTCCTCCCATACCGATCACAGGAATCTTCACGGCGTTTGCCACCTGATATACCATCCGCACTGCCACCGGTTTTACAATCGGTCCGGATACTCCTCCGGTTTTATTTGCCAGTACGAACTGTTTCCGGTTAATATCGATCTTCATGCCGGTCAGCGTATTGATCAGGGAAACCGCATCGGCTCCACCCGCCTCTACCGCTTTTGCCATCTCCGTGATGTCCGTCACGTTCGGGCTTAACTTCATGATGACCGGCTGTTTTGCATATTTCTTTACCGCCTTTGTAATTGCTTCTGCCGCCTTTGGATTCTGTCCGAAAGCGATTCCGCCCTCTTTGACGTTCGGACAGGAAATGTTGATCTCCAGCATATCCACATCTTCGGACGCAAGCCGTTCCACGACTTCACAGTAATCTTCCTCGGAACGTCCGCAGACATTCACAATGATATTGGTGTCATACTGACGGAGGAACGGAATATCCCTCTCACAGAAGACATCAATCCCCGGATTCTGAAGTCCTACCGCATTCATCATACCGCCGTAGACTTCCGCCACTCTTGGGGTCGGATTGCCTTCCCATGGAACATTGGCAACACCTTTTGTCGTCACAGCACCAAGTTTGTTCAGATCTACGAATTCACAGAATTCCGCACCGGATCCGAAGGTTCCGGAGGCTGTTGTAACCGGGTTTTTCCACTCTACTCCCGCAATCGTTACTCTTGTATCTGCCATTATAATTCCACCTCCGTCGAAAGAAATACCGGACCGTCTTTACAGATGCGCTTGTTGTGCACATGGCTGTGATGATCGACTTCCTTTGATTTGCACACGCAGGCAAGGCAGGCGCCGATTCCGCATGCCATTCTCTCTTCCAGAGAAATGTAGCACGGAATGCCTTTTCCCTCCGCATAGTCTTTGATTGCACGGAGCATCGGTGTCGGTCCGCATGCATAGATAATGTCCGCATCCAGCTGATTTTCACGGATCGCATCCATCACGTTTCCTTTTGTTCCTACACTTCCGTCCTCTGTGGAAATATATACCGTTCCATTTTGCTCAAACTCTTTTTTCAGGAATGTCTGCGCATCCCGGTATCCCACAATAATCTGCTTTTCGCAGTCAATCTGACGGGCAAGTTCGAGAATCGGAGGTACCCCGATTCCGCCTCCCATCAGAAACGCTTTCTTTCCTTTTGCCGCCTCAAGAGGAAAGCCGTTCCCAAGAGGTCCGATGACCGGAAGTGTATCTCCCGCTTTCATTTTGGAAAACTCTTCTGTTCCGGTATTCTCTCCTGTTACCCTGTATACGACCCGGAGCATTCCCTGCTCCCGGTCGATCTCACAAATACTGATCGGGCGCGGAAGCAGTTTGCTTCCATCGTTTGTGTACATGGAAATAAACTGACCCGGCACTGCACTTTCGGCCGCCTTCGTCTTAATCCACATACTGAAAATTCCATCTGCCAGCTGTTCCTGAGAATGAATCACTGCCAGTTCTTTTTCTCTTTCTGCCATCTCTTCTTTTCCCCTTATCCGGTATTATCTGTTGTTCAGTGCCTGACTGATATCCGCAATCATATCTTCTACAGCCGCTCTGGAAGCATCTCCAAAATTCTCGGCTCCAAAACGTGCGTATTTCTCCTGCTTGTAGGCCGCGATAATGCCTCTGGATGAATTGACAATTGCTCCAAGACCGTCCTCGTTAAAGAAGTGTACGAGATCCTTGCCCTGTCCGCCCTGTGCGCCGTATCCCGGTACCAGAATATAGGACTTCGGCATAATCTTGCGGAGCACTTTTCCCATCTCCGGGTACGTTGCTCCTACAACCGCGCCGATGTAGCTGTACTCATCTCCCATGCATCCTTCTCCCCACTGGGCAACTTTTTCTCCAACCAGTTCGTAGAGCGGACGTCCGTCGATCAGCTGATCCTGGAATTCACCGCTTGACGGGTTGGATGTTTTAACAAGAATAAAGAGACCTTTCTTTTCTTCTTTGCAGACATCGATAAACGGATTGACTCCGTCGGAACCAAGATACGGATTGACTGTCACAAAATCCTCGTCAAACGGGGCGTAGGATCTGCTTCCCACCTGTACCTTTCCGATATGTCCTACCGCATAGGCTGCGGATGTAGATCCGATATCCCCTCTCTTGATATCTCCGATAACAACAAGCCCTTTCTCCTTGCAGTAATCTACTGTCTTTTTAAATGCCGCAAGTCCCGGAATACCGAACTGCTCATACATGGCGATCTGCGGTTTCACTGCCGGAATCAGATCGTAAGTCTTGTCCACGATCTCTTTATTGAACTGCCAGATTGCTTCCGCAGCTCCTTCCAGTGTCTCTCCGAATTCTGCAAATGCTTTTGCTTTTACCTGATCCGGTATATAATTCAACATCGGATCCAGTCCTACTACGATCGGTGCATTTGTTTTCTTAATGTTTTCCACTAATTTGTTAATCATACTCTCTACTCCTGTTCCTCATATGCTTGATTTTTATAGACAACATTTCCGTCTACCAGTGTGTATTTGACATCTCCTTTGACCTTCCATCCGTCAAACGGAGTATTCTTCCCTTTCGAGAAAAAGGTGTCCGTATCGATCTCATACTCTCTGGACGGATCGAAGACAACCAGATCCGCGATCTTTCCCTCGGATACAGAACCTTTGTCTTTCAATCCCAGAATTTTTGCCGGCGCAAAACTCATCCGCTCTGCCATCTGCATCGGCGTAAGCACACCTCCCTCGACAAGCTCTGTATAAGTCAGCGCCGCGCTGGTCTCCAGTCCTACAATTCCAAACGCCGCCTTTCTCATCGGTACGTCTTTCTCCTCAACGGAATGCGGGGCATGATCCGTGGAGATAGCCTCCATGACTCCTTCCTTCAATCCCTGGCGGAGCGCTTCCACGTCTTCCATCTCCCTAAGAGGAGGATTCATCTTGAACCGTCCATGGTCCTCCGTAATATCATCGGTGGAAAGGGTAAAATGGTGCGGGCAGACTTCTGCTGAAACAGAAATGCCTTCCGCCTTTGCCATCCGCATCAGATCCACCGTGCCCTTTGTGGAGCAGTGGCACAGATGCAGGTGTACTCCGGTATCCTTTGCAAGAAAAATATCACGAGCGGTGATAATGTCCTCAACGGAATTGGTGATTCCCGGAAGCGAAAGCTCCTCGCTTCTCTGACATTTGTTCATCACGCCGTCCTCTCCGGTATCCGGATCCCGGCGCAGATCGATCTCCTCGCAGTGCGCAAAAATCAGAAGTCCGTACTTTTTCGCAAGTTTCATTCCCTTACGGTACAGTGCGGAATTCATGACTGACTTTCCGTCCTCGGAAAGTGCCATGCACCCTGCTTCTGCCATTCCCTTGATATCGGCAAGTTCTTTTCCCTCTTCTCCTACCGTGATTGCTCCAAGCTGGATGATATTCACCGGCGACTCTTCCTTTGCCCGGCGGTGTACTTCCTCCACCTTTTCTTTCGTATCAATCACCGGTTTTGTATTCGGCATGGCGCATACTGTTGTTACCCCGCCCCGGGCAGCCGCTTCGCCTCCTGTTTTCAAAGTCTCTTTATACGTCAGCCCCGGATCGCGGAAATGTACATGCAGATCGATAAATCCCGGCATCACGTAGCAGCCGGAAGCATCCAGCATCTGCACATCCTCACTTTCAAGGCATCTCTGTATTTCTTCTCTGGTTCCTACTTTTTTGATTCTTTCTCCGTCTACCAGAACATCACAGACCTGGTCTGTTCCGGTAAGCGGATCCAGCACATGTCCATTCTGAATCCATGTTTTCATTCAGTTTTCTTTCCTTTCTGCTTTTGCATATTCCTCATGCTCAAGTATATATCATATCTATCTTACCATAGGACATAAAAAAAAGGAATGAAAATATCATTCCTTTTCTGTTCCATCTACGGCATTTTGTACTGTCTCGACCGCTTTTTCCAGCTGATTGTCCGTCTGATCATCCGCTGACTTTTCCACAACAATATCCGGGGTAATTCCTTCTCCATGGATATTTCGGCCGTCCGGCGTAAAATACTGTGCCGTCGTAAGTTTTAAGCAGGAGCCGTCAGACAGGGAGTAGAGCGTCTGTACGATCCCTTTCCCGTAAGTCTGTGTCCCGATGATGGTTCCTGTCCCATAGTCCTGAACCGCGCCGGAAAAAACTTCAGAAGCACTTGCACTTCTGCCGTTCACAAGAACTGCGAGGGGCTTCGTAAACTGGTGCTCATCATCTGATGTTTTCGTGTCCACACGCTCCCCGTTTTTGTCTTCAGTATAGACAATTGTCCCCTCAGGGAGAAGCAGATCAAGAATCTGACAAACGGTATCCAGATTTCCTCCCGGGTTGTCACGAAGATCCACGACAAGAGCTGTCATTCCTTCTTTTTCCAACGTTTCCAGTCCGTTCTGGAATTGTTCATAAGTAACACTGTCAAACTCGGTAATCTTAAGATATCCGACTCCGCCTTCCTTCATCTCGGTCTTTACAGTCCGGTTCTCCACAATCTTTCTTGTCAATTCCATATCAATACTGCTGCCATCTCTGCGCACAGTTACGGTGAGCTTCGTATTTTCTTCTCCTTTTACCAGATCTACAACATCTGAGAGGGACATTCCCGTCACGTCCTTTCCGTCTACCGACAGAAGGACATCTCCGTTTTTCATTCCTGCGTCCTCAGCCGGGGTGTCTTCGTAGACTTCCTGCACGGTAATCTCAAGTGTCTCCTGATCCTGTGCCATCAAAGCCCCTATCCCCGCATATTTTCCCTCGGTGGAAGCAAGAAGGTCTTCTGTCTCCTCCTTGTCATAATAGACCGAGTAGGGATCTCCAAGTCCCGCCACATAGCCTTTCAGTGACATATCCTGCAGATCTTCCTCTCTTACCTCATCCTCGTAGAGAAACTGATTTTCGATAATACTCTGTATCTCGGCAGCCTTCCTTGACGTGCCGGCACTGATTGCATCCGTGTGAAGACTGATCCTTCCCGTTGCTGTTAATCCTGCCAGCACAAGCAGTGCCGCCATAAACATCGTGAGGGCGCCGTAAAGCGCCCCCTTAAATAAAATTCGTTTTTCTTTCCTTTGATCTTCCATCTGATCCCTTTCTGAGTCTGAAATTATAAGTAACTCAATGGATTCACCGGTGTTCCGTTTACATGTACTTCATAGTGAAGATGCGGTCCGGTTACAATTCCCGTCGCACCGATCGCCGCAATATTCTGTCCCCTGGACACCTTCTGTCCTGCACTGACATACACGGCGCTGCAATGCTGGTACCATGTCTGGATTCCATTTCCATGATTGACTACTACATAATTTCCACGTGCGCTGTTATAAGATGCCGTGACAACGGTTCCGGCTTCCGACGCATAGATCGGCGTTCCGGTCGCTCCGCCAAAATCGATACCGTCATGTCTGCTCGTCGCACCTGCCGTCGGAGCTGTACGATATCCATACCCGCTTGTGATCCGCGGACTTGCAACCGGGTAAGCCAGTGTACCATTTCCGGACACATAGGAACTTCCCGCACTTGATGAACTTCCGGAAGAAGATGCGGCCTGAGCGGCTCTCCTTGCAGCTTCTGCTGCTGCCTTTCTGGCAGCTTCCGCTTCCGCCTGACGTCTCTTGGCCTCTTCGGCCTCCTTAATCAGCTGCTGAAGCTTTGCGGCATTTTCACCAATCTGCTGTTCCAGGCTGGAAATCTGCACTTCCTTTTCCGCGAGAAGCTGGTTGACACTGTCACGCTTTGCAATCAGGTCATTCTGAAGTGTCTTTAATTCCTCTTCCTCTTTCTTCAGTGCCTGTTCTTTCTTTTCAATCTCCTTTGTCAGCTGTTCATACTTTTCCAGCATGTTTCTGTCGTACTCGGAGATTGTCTGAACATATTCTGCTTTATTCAGCAGGTCTCCCATACTCCTGGCACTTAAAAGGATCTCAATCAGGCTGGTGTTTCCGTTCTCATACATATATTTTATGCGAAGCTTCATCGCTTCATACTGGTCATTTTCCTGGATCTGGGCCTGCACAAGTTCATCCTGCGCTTTTTTGATCTCATCCTGCTTCTTTGTCAGCTTTTCCTCCGCTTCCTGCATATCGCTGATCACCTGATTCAGCTGACCGGCAAGGGAGTTTTTCTCATTCTCCGCCGCTTCTTTCTGCTGCTGAAGCTCCTTTCCTCTCTGCTCGGCCTCTGAAATAGAATCAGCCTGCACAGGAACTGCGGTAAGTGAAAATATCATGATGCCCGCCATGAACGCAGCTGCCATATGTCTGGCTTTCTTTTTCAACATGATCTTTTGTCCTCCTTATGACTACGCGCGCAAGTGCTTCCGAATGGTGATAAAACTTCCAAGGAATCCGATACCGGCACCCAGAGCAAGCCCTACCGGAAGCAACGTACGGTAAACATCCATGACAGGAATAAAATCAATAATATTGTTCAGAAGACTGAATCTCGTCATAATATACTCTACTGCCTTATTATACATGAAGTAGAGAAGAATCAGAGGAATAATCGCTCCCACGATTCCGATGATAAGACCTTCGATTACAAACGGCGCCCGGACAAACCCGTCCTTCGCACCGATATATTTCATAATGGCAATCTCTTCACGCCGTACCGTCACACCCATTGTAACTGTGTTGCTGATCAGGAATACGGATACAGCAAGCAGGATCGCGATAATCGCAATGGATACATACCAGATCAGGGAGTTCAGTCTTGTCAGTGTCTTGGCAACAACGTCAGATTTGTTGACATTGCCGACTCCCTCCAGACTCTGTGCATGCTCTACGATATCCTGCTGTTTTGAGACATCGCTCATATACACCTCATAGTGATTGGAATTGATCAGCGGGTTGTCATCAGCAAATCCCTCTGCCGCATCTTCATTGCCTGCAAAATAATCTTCCTGGAACTCTTCCCATGCCTGTTCTCCTGAGACGTACTCTACTCTCAGGACACCGTCCTGCTGTTTCAGATCATCTCCGATGGCCTGAATCTGCTCTTCGGAGGTGCCTTCATTAAAGAAAACTGTAATCGCAACCCCTTCTTCTGCCTTCTGAACCATGTAATTGAAGTTCATGACGATCGCAAAGAAAAGGCCAAACACGAAAATACATGCTGCCATCGTTGCAACAGAAGCAAGTGAGAACAGCTTGTTACGGAAAATGTTCTTAACCCCCTGCTTTGTCGAATATCCTATTGTACTAATTTTCATTATTATACCCACCTTTTTGTTCGTCGCTTACAATAACGCCCTTCTTCATTGTGATAACGCGTTTTTTCATCTCGTTTACGATTTCCTGGTTATGTGTCACGACAAGGACCGTCGTTCCGCGGTCATTGGCCTCCTCAAGAAGCTTCATGATCTCCCATGAATTGGTCGGGTCGAGATTTCCCGTAGGCTCATCCGCCAGCAGGATCGCAGGCTCATTAACAATTGCTCTTGCAATGGCCACCCTCTGCTGTTCCCCTCCGGAGAGTTCTTTCGGAAACGCTTTATATTTCTGTGCCAGTCCCACAAGCGACAATGCTGCCGGCACTTTCTGCTTGATAATACGCGGTGATGTCTCTGTCACGCGGAGAGCAAATGCAATATTCTCATAGATATTCCGGTCTTTCAGAAGACGGAAATCCTGGAATACAACCCCCAGATGTCTCCGGTACTGAGGTATCTTTCTGTGTTTCAGACGGTTCAGGTTCTGGCCGTTGACAATAATACTGCCGCTGGTCGGATCCAGTTCCTTTAACAGTAAACGAATCAGTGTAGATTTCCCGGAACCACTGTCACCGACAATAAATGCAAACTCTCCTTTTTCAATCTTCAGGTTTACACCATTGAGCGCAGCAATCCCTTTGGAATACTCCTTCGTTACTTCCTTAAATTCAATCATAAGTCTCCTCCTGCTAATTACTGATACTCCTTGTAATCTGGCTGCCTTTTAGTATTCCTGTGTCTCCATATACTTCATGTATTTGACTACCATCAGCGCAATCTTGAAAGTAATGGCATCCTCGAACACACGAAGATCCAGCCCGGTGCTCTTCTGAAGCTTGTCAAGACGGTATACCAGTGTATTTCTGTGGATATACAGCTGTCTCGATGTCTCAGATACATTCAGGCTGTTTTCAAAAAACTTGTTGATTGTTGTCAGCGTCTCCTCATCAAAGTCATCCGGGGATTTTCCCTCAAAAATCTCCCTGATAAACATCTTGCACAGCGGAATCGGAAGCTGGTAGATCAGCCGGCCGATGCCAAGCGCGCTGTATGCAATGATATCCTTCTCCTCAAAGAAGATCTTCCCGACATCCAGAGCAAGCTTTGCCTCTTTATATGATTTTGACACTTCCTTGATATCACTTACGATCGTACCGTATGCGATATGAGCCCCCTCTTCGCCTTCTGATTTTAACATAGAAAGCATCTCTTCGGCAACCTTTTCCATCTCGGCATAGCCTTCTCCCGCGGAAAGCTCCTTTACGACAATAATATTCTTTTCGTCTACGGCCGTGATGAAATCTCTTGTCTTTCCACCAAAAAGAGTACGAACATTGTCAAGTGCATTCGTATCTTTATCGTGAGAAGTTTCAATAATAAAGATAACACGTCTGACGTCAGTGTCAATATGCAATTTTTTGGCACGGTTATAAATATCCACCAGAAGAAGATTATCCAGCAGAAGATTTTTGATAAAATTGTCTTTATCAAACCGCTCTTTATATGCGACAAGCAGATTCTGAATCTGGAATGCCGCAATCTTTCCGATCATATATACGTCGTCATTTCCTCCGTTTGCAAGAAGGATGTACTCCAGCTGATGTTCGTCAAAAATCTTGAAGAACTGATATCCCTGGATCACCTGGCTGTCGGCCGGAGATGCTACAAAAGAAAGTACCGCATTCTCATAATCGCCGTTTTCAGGGAATGTCGATGCCAGCACCTTCCCATCGATATCCATGACACATAAATCAATTCTCGTTATTCCCTTTAATCCTTCAATGGTGTTCTGTAGTATCTGGTTTGATATCATTCCGACTCCTCTTTTCTCCATTTTTTGTATGCAATTTTCACAATCGCATTGTTCTTTTCTTTCGTTTTCTAAAACTCACCTATGTTATATACTAATATAAATTCACAAAAAAAGAAAGAGGAAATAGCATTTTTTTATGCATTTCCTCTCCCCGCATCCGGTCTTTCCACTGCATGACTCTGTGCATTGTGACGAAATTACTGTTTGCTTCCCGACTGCCCCTGCTGTTCCTTTTCTTTCCTTTTTATTTCCGATTTCAGTTTGAATTTTACAAAAAAATCCTGCAGTCGGCTTTTTTTATTATTTTTCTGTTGTATATTCTTAATTACTTCACCAAGGCCCACCCAGATTCTGGCATCCAGCACAGACTTGTTCTCGCCAATAAAATCTTCCTGAAGCGGAGATGGAAGCACGGAAATAATACAGTCAATCTCAGCTCCATTGATCTTATTGACAATCATATCACTCACTCCGGACCTGTCCTCAACGATCTCGGCACCGGAAATCTCAATTCCGGAATAGTACCGCTCCAGATACTCCCTCAGAATTTCCTGTTTGTCGTCTCCCGGCGCCAGCAGAAATACTTTCCGACGATCCTTTTTCAGATATCTGAGAAACATCTTGACAAACAGATTCGTTTCAGCCTCCCGAAGAAGCGTCCGGTCTTCCACCCCCGACAACTCCAGAAGTGTCCTGTCTCCCACGACAAGAAGATCCATCTGTGCAATCTTCTCCCGAAGATCACCTGTTTCTGTCAGTTCGATTACTGAACTTCCGGCCAGGATCTCTATAGTACTGATCGGTTCCGTTTCCATATAGCGGATTGCTTCCTGCATTGCCTCTTTTGCTGTATATCCGTCTAATTGTACGCCTAAAACCTCAAACTTTTCACACATACTATCACCTATCATTCCTAACCGGGCAATTATAGCAGACCCCCAGCCGAATTTCAACAATTCTCACAAACTCTTCACACAAATTAACACTTTTGTAAAGCTACAAGCCAGGGGGCCAGGAACATTGGACGACGGAAAGCAAACTCGTTTGCTGGACGGCGTACATATGTTTCTGGGTGTATGGCGACAGCCATCAAGCGAGGAAATCGGTCATTTCACTCCCCCTCTTCTACCTCCCCTCCCTCCGATTTCCGAGCTTGCCCCTGGCGTATCTCCATTCACTCCCCGGTTTTCTTTTCCCTCCTCCTTCGGTTCACCATTCCTCCGATTCTCCCTGTCTCCTTCGAGGAAAGAGACTTCCATCCGTCATTCATCACCCGGTCCAGAAGTCCAAGTTCTTCCGCAATCTCGTATTTTAACTTTTCCTCTTCTGTCAGTTCGCTTAAGTTGATTTTCTTTTCTTTTTTCTGAGACATAAAAATACCCTCTCCTTTCATGGAGAGAGTATTTCCATCCTTTTCCTTCTTTATACGCCTTCCGGACGCTCCGGCATCACAACGGCCGCGATGAAATATCCCAGGACTCCTGTCCCGAAGCTTGCGCAGGTAAACAAAACGTATCCCAGCCGTATGATGGTCGGATCAATGTGGAAATATTCTGCCACACCTGCACACACTCCGCAGAGCAGCCTGTCATGATTTGAACGGTATAATCTTTTTTCCGGTTCCATATCTTCTATTCCTCCTGTCCGTTTATCTGAGTTCTCCGTTTCTTCCCGAATTATTTAAATACAATTTCGATGCTTCCTGCCATACAGTCAGCTTTGATCTTTTTCCCTGTTCCATGGTCCTGATCATAGTTTTCCTGAAGTCCCGAAGCAACGGATTCACCGTCAATACTGATATCTCCTGCACTTGCCTTCATCTTATAATCGTATTCAGACCGGTCCCCGGAAAGTTCGAGTGTAATGCCTCCTGCATTACAGGAAACGTCTGTATCGGACGGGCTGTTCCCTCTGCTCAGTTCTACACTTCCTGCATCACATTCAATCTCTATCTTCCCTGCCGAAAATGTATCTGCCTCTACAGCTCCAGCGCCAACATCAAGATCCAGCTTCTCGCATCGAATCTCCTCAAACCATATAGATCCTGCACCGGCATATCCTTTTACCTTATCAAATTCAATCTTCTTCGGTACAGTAATAATCACCGTAGCATCCGAGTCATCCTGCCAATGATTATTTCTTTCCTTTTCTGAGCGAACCACAAGTTTTGTCCCGTCTTTTTTCACTTCCAGCTCGGACTCCGTATCCACATCTCTTGTGTCAATCCGTATCTGGCCGGACTGGTCCGTACTGGTCTTTACCTCGACTTTCATTGCTTCTGCCCGGATATCCAGACTTTGAATTCCCGAAAAACTCTTGAAATATACAGTATCTCCTGTTTTTTCGTGATGTTCTGTGTCATTTTCATGAAGCCATCTGACATACGGGAAAAAATCAGATGGTATTTCTGACCGGTCTATTCCGATCGCTGCTGCCGAGACACACATCCCCGCTCCCAGAACAGCCAGTATTCCACAAGTAATCAGAACACCTTTCCACCTCTTTCTCATACTATGCGCGCTCCTTTCCTCTGTAAAACAGTCTCCTTGTGACTCCTGTCAACACCCGGAAAATAGACGGAACCATGACGCAGCAGAGTCTGACGCTGAACACGGTAAGCAGAATTCCCGCGGAAAGCAGAAGAAGCCCGATTCCGCAGACGAGGAATCCTGCTGAAATTGAAGAAAACATTACTGTCACTCCTGCCACTGCCATCGCCACTCCGCAAACCGCAATGCAGAATGAAAAAATAACAAAAGCAAAAAAGATTCCGAAGGCTCCTGCAATCAGTCCAAAAAGCCCTGCTACAGCTCCGCCGACGATTGGAATCACGACAGGAAATCCTACACAGATAATAAGTATGATCAAAATGACTTTTAATGTCCTGCTGGTCCAGGGCCTCCTCTCCGGCTGCCCGTCTCCGTATCCGCGGTACGACTCCTCTTTTCCCGTGTAACCGCTGCTTGTCGTATAGTCCGCCGGCACCTCTCTGTCGTCGTACCGGCTCTGAAAAAATCCATTCTCAGCGTACGCATCCCCTGCATCTTCCCCTCTTAATCCTTCCCGGATCATCAGGGCAACTTTCTCCGGACTTCCCAGTTCTTTTATGATCTGTTCCTCCATCTCCGGTCCTGCATCCGCAAAATAGTCTTCATAATACTGGACGGCCTCTTCCCGCTCTTCTTCTGAAAGATCGCCGAGAAGTATTCTCAATCTTTCCAAAAACTCCTGACGATTCATCAAATCATTCCTCCCTCAAAAATATCAGTAATCTTTTTTGAATATTTCAGCCACTCGGACCTGTACAGCTCCAGCATGACCGCTCCCTTGTCAGTTACTTTATAATACCGTCTGTTCCTTCCGTCATACTGTCTGTCGTAGACCTCCAGGCACTCATCTTTCTGCAGTCTGCGAAGCACCGGGTAGAGTGTGGATTCGGAAATGTCAATCGCCTTTCTGACATCCTGCGTAATCTTATAACCGTATGTCCCCTCTTCTTCCCGCGATACAACCGCCAGCACAATTGCATCCAAAAGGGCTGCTCCGGTATTAAAAACCATAGCCTCACTTCCTTTTATATGCCGGGGTATCCTCCCCGAAACTTATTGACTCCTATATCATATCGTTTTCTATATTATACGTCGTATAATATTGTACGTCAATGAATTTATATAAAAGAAATGCGAAAGATTTTCTGAAGACTGCCACAAAGGACTTTTCTGCAAAATAAAAGAGAACCCCGTTTCCAGGATTCTCCTGTCTTCTATCCCCGCACCTGAACTGCAATCATTCTTCCAAGACATACACCTGCCAGACAGCAGATTACACTCAGGGCAATATAAAGTCCTCCGCTCAGCATTTTTCCCTGTTCCAGAAGCGTCCAGGCTTCCAGCGAAAATGTGGAAAATGTGGTAAAGCCTCCGCAGAATCCGGTCTTCCAGAACCATGCGTGTCTTTTTGACACATCAGGATCCTCCCCCGCCAGTATTCCTGCCAGGAAACCGATTACCACCGCGCCCAGCAGATTGGTCAGGAAGGTCCAGACCGGAAAATCTCCCCTGACCGGCAGAAGACTCAGTGCGTACCTTGCCGATGCGCCAAGTGCTCCTCCCAGCGCCACATAACAAACTCCCGGCATCTTAACCTTCCTCCTTTTCCTTTGTCAGTGGGGTCCGTATAAACGGCTCTTCTACAGCCGGATCCAGAAGCTTTTCGTAGGCTCCGGTTTTCCGGTAGGCATTCCCCCACGTTTCGTTTTTCCGGTACTCCCGGATCTCTTCTATAGGAAACTCCGCCATCAGAATCCCCTCCTCCTCCGATGCCATCAGAATTGTCGGATCCTGATATCCATCTTCACCGAACACAACCGGAGAAAACGCACAGGACTGTCCCCATCCCCTGCCCGGGTAATTGGCCATGGCAATTCCGGTCATATTTTCAAAGGCACGTGCCTCCAGCTGGTGCAGGCGGGCAGGATTCATGTCACAGGCATTCGGCACGAGAATCAGTTCCGCCCCTTTCAGCATGAGAATTCTTGCACTTTCCGGGAATTCTCTGTCATAGCAGATCATAATTCCGATCCGGACACCATCAAATTCTGCGGTTTCAAAGGACGTTCCGCTCTGTAACAGCGCCTCCAGGGAAAAGTCACACGTATGTACCTTGGCATATCGAAGAAGGATTTCTCCTTCTCTTCCTATCAGAAATGCTTCATTCTGCGGTCCTTTTTCCCCTTCATACATACCGGTGATCACTGCGCCGATGGAGAGCCGCTTTGCCGTCTCCCTGAGTGTCCGGATATAGGCACTGTCCTCTCCAACCGCCTGAGAAATCCATGCCTTTCGCTCTTTTTCTCTTTCTTTCTGAAAGGGATCATCAAATGCCTCCGGAAAAGGCGGCGCATATCCAATCGACCACATTTCCGGGAAAAGCACCAGATCCGCGCCTGCCCGCCCGGCTTCCTCCATATAACGGACAGCCAGATCCAGATTTGCTTTCACATCATTCGGCACTGCCTTTTTTTGTACCAGTGCAATTTTCATTTCTTTTGCTCTCCTTTATCGCGGAAGGATTCCGTACACAACTGCCGCCTGTAAAACAACAGAGAGCGGTACCAGAATCCGGAATTTCCATTTTTTTGTCTTATGGCGAAAAACGGTCATGCCAAAAAGAGCTCCCGCCCCTCCAAGGCAGAAGGCACTTCCAAGGAGCGCTGCCTCGGAAATCCGCCATCTGTCATGCTTCGCCTTCCATTTATCAATTCCGTACATTATCAGTACGATTACGTTCCAGGCCGCCATCACCAAAAGCAGGTACTGCCAGATCATCGCTTCCTCCTATACTCTGATCTCCTTTCCAAGTGCAAAGGAATAGATCAGTTTTTCTTTTACATGTTTTCCAAGACTCTTTTCCAGAGCTTCCTGATAGTATTCCAGCTGAATACGGTAACGCCCTGTCAGTTCTTCTTCCGTTCTGACACGGTCAGTCTTATAATCGAGCAGGACGATTTCCCCGTCTTCCTCGAAAAACAGGTCAATAATCCCCTGCACAATCAGAAGTTCTCCACTTTTTTCTCCGCCGTTTTCCGGATAAATCCGGTCTGCTTCCACGCCAAGCACAAACGGCTGCTCTTCTTTCAGCTTTCCGTTCTGTGCCGCTTTCTGCATCCGGGCCGCACAGTCCGACTGTAAGAACTTCAGAATGTCTTCTCTTTCCACAGCCCCGGCGGATGCCTCATCGATCTTTTCCGCTTCCACGAACTGCCGGATTTCCTCTTCCAGTGTTTCCATGGTATAGGATTTTCCAAAATCCAGAAGTTCCAGAATCCGGTGGTAGGCTGTTCCTCTTGCCGCTCCCCGGATCTTCGTTTCCCCTTTCCGGAATTTTGGGATGATCTCTTCTTCCGGCTTCTCAAACATACGGACACTTTCCTCTTCTTCCGGCTGCGGCTCATGCGCCGCCCGTTTCAGTTCCGATACAGAAAACTTTCTCTTCCACCGGCTTTCCTCTTCATACGGATACCGGAAGAGATAGCTTTCCATCAGATGATTCCGGATTTCCTCATCATAGAGCTGCTCCGGATCAATGGCTTCGATATCCTCCCTGCGGATCTGTTTTCTTTCTTCCTCCATCACGGATTCCATCAGCACGTCTTCTTCCGTCAGAATTTCTACACGAATCGGCACCTTCTCTGACCATTCCGGATCATCCAGCCGGACCAGCGCCGGAATCAGGAAGTCCAGATAGCTTCCTGCCTTTTGCAAAAGCCCGAAGGAAAGCTGCCTCTCTGTCTGGCTTTTCACCCGCTCATACTGCTTTTGCTTTTCCCCGGCATGTTTCAGAGTTCCGGTGATAATAAGCTTTTCCTTTGCTCTTGTAAGTGCCACATATAAGACACGGAGCTCCTCTCCCAGATTTTCCAGCCGTGTTTCATTCTGGATCATCTTTTTCAAAAAGGACGGTGCCTGCATCCGCTCTTTTAAATAGACTGCATCCACACCGATCCCCAGATCCTGATGGATGACCACCTTTCTCTGAATATCCTGGGTGTTAAACTTCTTTCCCATTCCGGAGACAATCACGATCGGGAATTCCAGACCTTTACTTTTATGAATACTCATGAGGCGCACCGTGTCAGCCATCTCATCGCTTGTATTGGCTTCCCCGTAATCGACCTGATATTTCTGCAGCTGCTCCACGTACCGCAGGAAATGAAATAGTCCTTTGTAACTCGTGCTTTCATACGCTTTTGCTTTCTCGATCAGCATATCCAGATTCGCTCTTCTTTGTATGCCGCCCGGCATGGCAAGGACATAGTCCCGGTATCCGGTTTGAGATACAACCTGCTCCAGCAGTTCATGAATCGCTGTGTACGGCACCTGTTCCCGAAACCTGTGTACCTGTTCGTAAAATACGCCAAGTTTATCATCTTTCGTGTCCCTCGCAAAATCTGCCGCCGCCTGGTAAAACGGCTCTTCCGGATACGCGCACCGGATCCTTGCAAGCTCCTCATTTGTCAGTCCGCCAAAACAGGAGGAAAGCACTGCCGCAAGCGGAAGATCCTGCTTTTCATTATCCAGAATTTTCAGATAGTCTAAAAGAAGACTGATCTCCCTTGTCTGGAAGTATCCTTCCTTTGTCCCGCAGAATGTCGGAATTCCTTCCTCATTCAGCACCTTCGAAAAGACATCCGTCCACCCTTTGAGGCTTCGGAGAAGAATCACGATATCTCTGTAGGATGCCTTTCGATAGACACCGGTCTCCTTGTCCAGCACCTCCGTATTTTTCAGAAGCTCCTTGATCCGGGCCGCCACAGCCCGCGCTTCCAGCTCTTTTGCCTCCAGCGACTCTCCCTCTTCGATCAGCAGGATCTCCGTATCAAATCCTTCCTTTTCCTCGAACTGTGCCCCCACGTACAGGGCCGCCTGCTCATCGTACTCCACTCTTCCAAGAGATACTGTCATGATCTGATAAAACAGGAAATTGACCGCATCCAGCACTTCCCCCCGGCTGCGGAAATTTTTGTGCAGGTCAATTCTGCGCTGGTCCCCCTCTCCGGCCGTCTCATAGGATGCGTACTTTGCCATGAAAAGTTCCGGCCTGGAAAGCCGGAACCGGTAGATGCTCTGCTTCACATCCCCTACCATAAAGACATTGTACTGCCCATGACTGATCCGTGAAATCTGCATCAGAAGCGTCTCCTGAATCAGGTTGCTGTCCTGATACTCATCGATCATGATCTCTTCGTATTTCTTCCGGTATTCCTCGGCGATTTCTTCTTTTTTCAGGATCCGGAGCGCATACTGCTCCATATCCCCAAAGTCAATCACACCGGCATTTCTCTTCTTTTCTTCAAAAGCCCGTCCAAACGCAATTGTCAGGCGCACAAGCTCCCCGGCAAACGGGGCTGCCTGTTCCATATCCTCTTTTAAATCCGCCTCGGTCTCATAGAAGAACTGTTCTTTCAGAGCGGACAGTTCCTTTTTAACCTGATCCCGCAAGGACTTGACAAATGCCGTCTTCTCCTCGGAAACTGATTTATCTTTATTCGCCGCAAGCCTTGCGAACGACGCCCCCGCAATCTGCTCCTGAAGCTCCCCAAAGGTCTCCTCTGACCGCAGAGAGCGGATCAGTCCGATATCCGAGGAAATCGTATCGGCATATGCGGCCGGTCCGTCCGGCTCCTCACACAGCTCTGCCGCGTAACGCAGTTCACTTTCCATATCCTCCAGTGTTTCCTTTGTATGCTCCATAGCCGCCTGGACAAACGGAATCGTATCCCACGGTTCGCTTTTGATGGATTCATATCCTTCGATGCTGTCCAGAAGCCATTCTTCCGGATCCGGATTGCTTCGTGAAAACTCATAGAGCTCCAGAATCAACTCCTCGACTTTTTTGTCGTCTCTTCCCGTTGATGCCATCTCTACAAAGTCAGTAAATGAGCTTTCCCCTATTGCATACTCCTCTTCCAGAAGGTTTTCCATCACTTCCTGCATCAGAAGTTTTCGTTCTCCTTCTTCCAGCGTCCGAAACCCCGGCTCCAGATCAATCGTGTGGAAATAATCCCGGATCACAGACAGACAGAAGCTGTGGATCGTCGTGATCTTTGCATGGTGGATGAGCGTTGCCTGCCGCTGCAGATGCGCATTGTCCGGATCTGTCTCCAGCTTCTTTTCAATGGCACCGCGGATTCTCTCTTTCATCTCGGCTGCCGCTGCCTCTGTAAAGGTCACAACGAGAAGCTGATCCACATCGAGAGGATTTTCCCCTTCCGTCAGTCTGGTAATGATCCGCTCCACAAGGACGGCCGTCTTTCCGGAGCCTGCCGCCGCTGAGACGAGAAGATTACATCCTCTGGCCGCTATAACCTGCTCCTGTTCTTTTGTCCATCCCATGATTCTCACTCCCCTTCCTGTTCCGAGAGTTCCTGCGCAATCAGCCGGAAAATCTCCTCCCGTTTTTTCGATACAAGGCTTCGGTAGCCGCACCCCTCGATTCTCTCATCAAACCCGCAGATACTGTGGTACGGGCAGTAATCGCACCCGGTGTTCATCCCCAGTTCATAAGGCTCCTTTTTGACATTCCCTTTCAGGATCTCTTCTTTAAGCTGCTTCGTCTTCCTCTTTGTATAAGAAGACAGAAGTCCGAATTCCGCCTTTGACGCGGCCCGGGAGGTTTTAGAAACGCTTCCGTCTTTGTTCCTTCCAAACGGCGCCGCAAGAGAACTTTTCGCTCCCGTATGATCCAGATGTCCGAGAACATCCGGATCGGAATTCACAAGGCCATCGGGACGGAGCTCTTTTAACAGCTCCTCCTCGGCCTGCTCTTCGTCGGATTTCGGAACCATCGGATCCTTCATCTGATAATAAAAGATTCCCGCCGGAATCACTTCCTTGCTCGGATGCTTCTTCCGCTCCAGCTCCAGGGCCGCATTCATGTAGACCGCAAGCTGAAGCTGAAGTCCGTAATAAAAGGACGTGATGTCAAAGGACTTGGATCCGGTCTTATAATCCGTCACCTTGACATAGACCTGATTTTCATCTTCACACGTATCGACCCGGTCGATGACGCCTCCCGCAAACCGGACTTCTGTCCCGGTCTGCCGGAAATCCCCCATTTTCTGCTGACGAAGCAGCGCCCATACCGTCCGGTCCACAAGCCTCTTCATCCTCGTAATCAGATATTCCCGGCGCTTCGTACTGTAAAGCACGGTATTTTCATAATCAATGATACTTTCCTCCACGCAGGCGTCCACCATTTCCCGGCGCATCTCGTCGGTGATATCCGTAACCGGGATATCCAGCCTTTCCGCCTTTCCCGCAAAATGTTCCATTGCCTTGTGGAAAAGATTTCCCCAGTCCAGAGGTTTGAATTCATACTCCTGCCGCTCACTTAACCGCAGTCCATAGGCCATAAAATGCGCAAAAGCACAGGATGCATATTTCTCCAGACGGGTCACACCTTTGTCGATTCCTTCCCGGTAAAGAATCTCTGCCGCCTTCTTTGAGAGACGGTCATCCGGCATCCGGTAAAAATGTGCCTGCATCACCTGTTCCAGACTTTGACTGCGTTTCGAATCCTTTTTATACCAGGCATAAAGCTCCTGCCACTGCGGATCTTCCGTCTCCTCATTCTGAAGTCCCCGGATCAGAAGTTCCAGACCGTTTTTCCCGGTCAGTTCCGTCTCTTTCAGGGTCCGTTCCTCCTCCCGCGTCACAGTCAGACGCGGAAACAGCTTCTGAATATCCCGGATCAGATAAGACGGTCTGAGAGAAGTCCCGTCCGCCGCCACCGAAGCATAAGACAGGTACAGCAGTTCCTGTGGTTTAGTCAGCATCGTGTACAGATAAAATTTCTGAATATAGGCCTGTTCTTTCCCTCCGGCGGAAAGTTCCGTCCCTCCGGACCGGATTTTCTCCCGGTCATACTCGGAGAGCAGCCCGCCCGAGCCAAGCTGCCCTGGAAGGAAGCTGTCGTTTGCGCCAAGGAAAAACAGGGCTTTGATATCAGTAAGCCTCGTCCGCTCCATGTCCCCGGCCATAACTTCATCAATTCCCGGCGGAATGACACCGACTTTGGCTTCCTCGAGTCCGGCGTCCAGAAGCTCCCCGTATTCCTCCAGAGAAACCGTCTCCTCCCCGAGAAGCGCTACAAATTTATCAAACAGATCGATGACAATCCGGTACACCTGGGAATACTCCTTTGCAAGGGCTGCTTCGCCGCTCTTCTCAAAAAACTGCTCCTGCTCCCGGACCTTCCCGTACATGCCTTCCTGCACGAGAAAATCATAAAGCGCTTCCGTAATGTCCCTTACCGTCTTTTTCTGCTGCCGCAGCACAAAGACAAGACTGTCCACCTTTTCGATAAACCGGACACGAAGATGATTGACTTTTGCAAGCTCTTCTTCGCTCATCCCTTTGCTTTTCCGGATCCAGGCGCCCTGCCACTTTTTGTATCCCCGGATTCCAAGGGCAAGCACATAGTTTTCCAGTGTGTCAACTTCCTCCATCGTAAATCCGCTAAGGCCCGTCCTCAGAAACCGGAATACGCTTTCGTAGGTAAATCCCTTCTGGATCATGGCCGTCACACTGCGGACGTATTCTACAAATGGATTTAACAGCACACTTCGTTTCTGGTCTGCAAATACCGGAATCCCGTATTCGGAAAAAATTGTCCGGATATCATCCGAATAAGCGGACAGATCCGGCACGATCACCGCAAAATCCCGGTATCTCCATCCCTTTGTCCGGACAAGGGAACGGATCTTTCTTGCTGCCGCTTCCACTTCCTGCCCCGGCGTTGCCGCATGGCAGATCCGGATCCGGTCCTGTTCTTCTTCGTAACGGGCCTTGCCGTAGCGGAAAAGATGACGTTCCAGAAAGGCCATCGGAGTATTTTCGCGGAACCGGTACGGAATCTCTCCCTCCATCCATACGGGATCGTTCACCGTAATCTTCTTCTCCCGGCAGATGGCAAGGAGCTTTGTCGTCATCTCTTTACTGAGAGAAAACAGCTGGTACGGTCCCTGATAAAGATAAGGATTCTCATTCTTCGGAATCGTCACTGTCACCCGGACATCCTGACACACCTTGAGAAGCTGCTCCAGCAGCCGGTTCTGAACCGGGGTAAATCCGGTAAAACCGTCCAGCGCAATGATGCTGTCCCGCAGAATGGCAGACTGCGGCACCCTCTCGCAGAGCAGATCCAGAATCTCCTCTCTTGTGATATATTTTTCCTCCAGATAGGCATAGAAGCCTTCGTACACCTTCTTCAAATCAGAAAGCTTATAATAAAGCGAGGTTCCTTCCCCCGCCTGCTCCATCATCCGGTCAAGCTCTTCTTCTCCAATATCGTACTGGGTAAACTCGGAAATGACCGATTTCACTTCGCTGATATACCCCTGCCGCTTCAGATTTCCACGAAGGACAGTCAGATCGTCCTCATAATCCCCCGCAATCTTCCGGAGAATCAGATTTTTCCCCTCGTCATCCAGAACAATCCGGTCGTTTCCCCCGGTCTCTTCCATGACACGATAAGCAAGCCTTCCAAAACTTAACACATCAATATTCATGATCGCATGATTCGGGCTTGCCTCCACAAGATCTTTCTGAGTCTGCATGGAAAACTGCTCCGGCACGAGAACAATATAAGTCTTCTCCGGATTTGCAGCCGCTTCTTCTACTGTCTTCTGATATAGAGAATGGGACTTCCCTGAACCGGAACTCCCAAAAATAAACTGTAATGCCATGACATTCTCCTAATTCACTTTTCCGTACAGTTCTCTCGGAACGAATCCTTCAATATAGATCCCCTCCGCCTGATACTCTTCTTTCGTCACTTCTCCGTAGGCACGGATCAACTGAATCTTTCCTGCCTCCGCATACGGATAAAGACGCTTAATCTCCATTCTCTGTTCTCTGATCCAGTCTTCCAGAATCTCTTTCAGCGTATCCAGTCCCTGCCCTGTCTTTGCAGAGACCACGACTCTTGCATCCGACTTGAAATCCCGGATCAAAAGGTCTTCTCCTGCTTTGTCACATTTATTAAACACCGTGATCACGGTCTTGTTCAATACTCCGAGTTCTTCCAGTGTCTCATAGGTTACATACATCTGCTCATCCATCTGTGGATTGGACATGTCCGCCACATGCAGAATCACATCCGCATACTTTGCCTCTTCCAGCGTACTGCGGAATGCCTCGATCAGGTTATGCGGAAGCTTGCTGATAAATCCGACCGTATCGGTAAGAAGAATCTTCTGGCCTCCCGGAAGATTCAGCACTCTGGTTGTCGGATCCAGTGTTGCAAACAGCTTGTCCTCTTCCAGCACCGATGCACCTGTCAGTGTATTTAACAGCGTAGACTTTCCGGCATTGGTATATCCCACAAGCGCACAGACCGGCATATGGTTTCTGCTTCGCTGCTCCCTTGTCACCTCCCGGTGTCTGCGGACATCCGCAAGTTCCCGGTTCAGCTGGGCGATCCGGCTTTTGATCAGTCTCCGGTCCATCTCCAGCTTCTTCTCTCCCGGTCCTCTTGTCCCGATTCCTCCACCGAGCCTGGAAAGACTCTTTCCAAGTCCGGTCAGTCTCGACTGCCGGTATTTTAACTGGGCCAGTTCTACCTGAATCTTTCCCTCTTTAGTCGATGCTCTGGCCGCAAAAATATCGAGAATCACAAGCGTCCGGTCCATAATCTTACAGTCCAGCACTTCCTCCAGATTGTTGATCTGGGACGGGCTGAGCTCATCATCACAGACAATGCCGTCCGCTTCCTTTTCCCATACAAGCCACTTTAACTCGTCGAGCTTCCCGCTTCCGATATAAGTCCCCGGGTGAACCGCGTCTCTTAGCTGGATCATCTGTCCGGCCACTTCCGCTCCCGCTGTCTTTACCAGCTCGCCAAGCTCATCCAGCGACTGCTCTGCCTTTTCCAGATCATCCAGAGCCGCCGCCACCAGAATTACCTTTTCCTTTTTCCTTCCTGTTTCAATCATTCATTTCCCGCCTGTGTTTCTAAAAACTCTGCCTCTTTTTTCACATCTTCGTCATCCGGCCAGGTCTGAAGATATGCGTCCGCCTTTTCCCTGGCTTCTGTATACTTTCCTGCCTTTTCCAGAGAGAAGATCTGGTTGTAGGCCATTTCCTTTTTCAGATCATCCCCGGCGCCTTCCATCTGGCTGCCGGTCTCAAAAGAGTCTGCCGCTTTTTCATACTGGCCGCTCTGCATATACGAAATTCCAAGCAGATTATAAAGCTCCGGCGTTGCCTCGGCCCCTTTCTCAAGTGCCGACTCAAAGGCGGAAACCGCCTTGTCATACTGCTCCAGCTCGTAATAGCTGATGCCAAGCCCCCGGTATGCTTCCTGTTCCATATCGGAATCCTTCAAAGCTTTTTCAAAAGCCTCGGCGGCCTGCTCATAGTTTCCCTCCTCAAGAAGGGATTTCCCTTTATCAATCTGTGTGGCACATCCTGTCATCGTAAAGGATAAAAGACATGCCGCCATAATCATTCCAACTCGCTTTTTCATTTCCCTTGTCACCCTTATCTTTCTTTATGATTCCCTGTTCTTATTCCAGTATGTGTTCCATTCCCTGATTCATAATTGTCTGGATATGATCATCCGCCAGCGAATAAAACACCGTCTTCCCCTCACGTCTGCTCTTAACCAGTTTCATCTGCTTTAAAATCCGAAGCTGATGCGAAATTGCAGACTGTGTCATATGCAGTACCTCCGCCAGATCACAGACACAAAGCTCTGACTGAAAGAGCACATAGAGAATCTTCACTCTCGTCGGATCTCCGAACACCTTAAACAGGGCGGCCAGATCATTCAGTGTCTCTTCCGCAGGCATCCGTTCCATGACCTTCTTGATACAGTCCCCGTGGATCTCGATACAGTCACAGCACTCTGTCTCCATACAATCAATTTTTCTGCTCATACATCATACTCCCTTTTCTTACATCGGCTCAATCTGCCAGTCCACAGGCTCTACCCCCTGTGCCTCCAGAAACCGGTTGGCCTGACTGAACGGCCTGCTTCCGAAAAATCCCCGGTATGCGGAAAGCGGACTCGGATGCGGGGCCTCCAGAATCAGATGCTTAGGATTGTGAAGCATGGATTTCTTCGCCTGGGCCGGTCTTCCCCACAGCATAAAGACGATCGGCCGGTCCTGCTCATTTAATTTCCGGATCGCCGCGTCCGTAAACTCTTCCCATCCGATTCCCTTGTGGGAATTGGCCTGATGCGCCCGTACTGTCAGTACCGTATTCAAAAGCAGCACTCCCTGCTTCGCCCATTTGGTGAGGCATCCGTGATTCGGGATCGTGCATCCCAGATCATCGTGAAGCTCCTGATAAATATTGACAAGAGAAGGCGGAATGTCCACTCCCGGCCTTACGGAAAAGCAGAGCCCGTGTGCCTGCCCCTCTCCGTGATACGGATCCTGTCCCAGTATCACCACCTTCACCTCATGAAGCGGCGTCAGGTGGAATGCATTGAAAATGTCGTCCGCCGGCGGGAAAATCTGCCTCGTCCGGTACTCCTCGTTGACCGTCTGAAATAATTTTTTATAGTAAGGCTGTCTGAACTCCTCTTTCAGAGCATCCAGCCAGTCATTCTGAATTGCTGCCATGCTGCCTCCTCACATCAGAGTCTGACCGGGATTCCTTTGTCCCTCAGATACTCCTTGACTTCCCGGATCGTAAGCTCTTTATAATGGAACAGCGATGCCGCCAGAGCCGCATCCGCATGTCCCTCGCTGAACGCGTCATAGAAATGGGACAGCTCTCCTGCTCCTCCGGAAGCAATCACCGGAATCGACACCGCATCCGCAATCTGTCTTGTCACGTTCAGGTCATATCCTGCCTTCGTCCCGTCTCCGTCCATACTCGTCAGAAGAATTTCCCCTGCGCCGCGCCGCTCGGCCTCCATGGCCCACTCCACAGCATCCCGGCCGGTGTCGATCCTTCCGCCGTTTTTGTATACATTCCATCCGCTTCCATCCGCACGCTTCTTCGCGTCGATGGCGACCACCACGCACTGGCTCCCGAACTTGTACGCCGCGTCCGAGATCAGATCCGGAGTATTCAGCGCAGAGGAATTGATGGAAATCTTGTCCGCCCCGGCTCTTAAAATCGTCCGGAAGTCCTCCACTGTACGGATTCCGCCGCCAACCGTAAACGGAATAAAGACATTCTCAGCCACCTGTTCTACCATGTCAACGACTGTATTTCTTGCATCAGAGGAAGCGGTAATATCCAGAAATACCAGTTCGTCCGCCCCTTCTTTATCATAAACCTTTGCGACTTCCACCGGATCTCCGGCGTCTCTTAAATCTACAAAGTTGACTCCCTTTACAACCCGTCCATTGTTCACGTCCAGACATGGAATAATTCTCTTCGTAAACATCTGCTACTCCCCCTGTCTTTCTATGAAATTTTTCAGAATATGAAGCCCTGTCCCGCCGCTCTTTTCCGGGTGGAACTGGCATCCGAAGACGCTGCCCTTCTCCACCGAGGCATGAATCGTCACTCCATATTCGGCAGTTGCTTTTACGATCTTTGGATCTTTCGCTTTCAGATAGTATGAGTGGACAAAATATACATAAGGATTCTCCTCAAGTCCCTCAAACAGCCTGCCGTCCTTCGAACAGGAAAGAGAATTCCAGCCCATATGCGGAATCTTAAGCCCTTCCGTCTTCGGGAACCTGACAATCTCACCTTCTAAAATTCCAAGACCTTTCACGCCCGGACTTTCCTCGCTCTTTTCAAAAAGGACCTGCATGCCAAGGCAGATTCCAAGCAGCGGAATTTTCTTTTCTACCGCCTCTTTGATCACCTCTGTCAGTCCAAATGCTTCCAGATTGTGCATCGCGTCTCCAAAAGACCCGACTCCCGGAAGGATAATCCGGTCTGCTCCCAGTATCTCCTCCCGTTTTCGTGTGACAACCGGCTTCTCTCCAAGAAAATCAAGCGCCTTCTCCACACTTCTCATATTTCCTGCGTCATAATCAATCAATGCAATCATTGTTATCCACTCCTTATCTTTCTAAGTTTAACACACCCCTTTCAAAAAGAAAATGTAAAAATGCGGGACACGCCCGCATTTTTACTTTTTGTCAAGTTCAAACCAGAACTGTACTCCGTTTTCATAATTTTTTACCCCGTAATCCTGATGGAAGGATTCCATGATGGCCTTGACAATCGAAAGTCCGATTCCATTTCCTCCATATTCTCTGGTTCTTGCCTTGTCCACTTTATAAAATTTCTCCCAGATGTGTTCGATATCCTCCTCCGGTATCGGCTCCCCTGTATTGAAGACGCTGATCCGTATCTTACCATCCCGCTCTTCAATCCGGATATCCACGATCCGGTTTTCATCCACATGGTTCAGGGCATTGCTTACATAGTTTCGCACAACCTGTTCTACCTTGAACTCATCTGCCCATACAAAAACCGGCTCCTGGGTATTCATACGGATATCCGCTTCTTTCTGCTTTGCCATGATTTCAAGGCTCTGCACCACACCCCGGATCAGGCTTGTGATATCGATCCGTTCAAACTGGGTATCGTCTCTGCCCTGTTCCAGCTGGTTCAACGTCAGAAGGTTTTTCACCATCCTGTTCATCTTGTTGGCCTCATCAATAATGACATCGCAGTAAAACTCCATACTTTCCGGATCATCCGTGATCCCGTCTTTCAAACCTTCCGCATATCCCTGGATCAGTGCAATCGGTGTTTTCAGTTCATGCGATACATTCCCGATAAACTCTGTACGCATGGTCTCTACCTGTTCCTTCTTTTTGATGTCTCTTTGCAGTTCATAGTTGGCTGTCTTTAATTCGGAAATCTTGTCTTTCAGCTCATCTGACATCGTATTAAAACTTTCTCCAAGAATTCCGATCTCGTCTGCTCCGCCTCTTGTATATTTTGCGTCAAAATCAAGCTTTGCCATCTTTTTTGACAGCTCCGCCAGTTCCAGAAGCGGCTCCGAAATTCTTCTTGAGAAAAACCAAACAAGAATAATTCCAATCGCAAGAATCAGAATACCGATATAGAAAATAAACTGGTTGGAAATCGACACATTAGAGCGGATACTGTCAAGGGAACACCGCATCAGCAGATAATTGGAATTATCAAACTGTGCCCACATTTCCAGGTATTCCGCTCCGCTCATCACATCTCTCGCCCTTGTAATCAGGTAGTCCCCGCTGTCAAGCAGCGGCGGCTTGTTGCCGAGCACATAATCCTGAACCTGATCTATCAGGATGCTCACATCATAGACGTTCGCATACTGTACCCTCATGGAACTGTCAATCAAAAGGACGGAAACATTATTTCTCTCGGTCATACGGTTCAGTTTCAGCACTTCCGAGTCGTTTCCCAGAAGATCCTTCTCCTGCACCTTGCTGATTTCCTTATAAATACTCACTAAGTCCGACCGTTTATTTGCCATATAGTACCATTCTGCAAATGTACCGTTTACAAACACAAGAAGAATCAGAAGAAAAAGAATCAGTCCGACAAAAATGAACATCATCTTTTTTCGGATAGAGAGCTTTGCTCCAAATTTTTTCATGATTTTGCAACCTCAAATTTGTAGCCCATCCCCCAGATGGTCCGGATATACTCGCCTTTGTCCCCCAGCTTGTTTCGAAGCTTCTTCACGTGAGTATCAATCGTTCTGGCATCTCCGAAATAATCGTAGTTCCATACATTGTTCAAAATCTTCTCTCTGGACAGGGCAATCCCCTGATTTTCCATAAAATAGGTAAGAAGCTCAAACTCCTTGAAACTTAAATCGACCGGATTGCCGTCAATTTTCACGATATGGGCTGCCTTGTCAATCTCAATACCTCCTGCAGAAACCGTCTGATCCATGGCAAGTCCGCTCGTCCTTCTTAAGAGCGCATTGACACGGGCCACAAGGATTTTCGGACTGAACGGCTTGGAAATGTACTCATCGACGCCAAGTTCAAACCCATTCAGCTCATCCCGCTCTTCTCCTCTTGCCGTCAGCATGATGATCGGAACTTTGGACTCCTTGCGGATCTCCCTGCATACTTCCCATCCATCCATCTTCGGCATCATCACATCCAGAATAATAAGTCCGATATCCTGATTATCGTAAAAAACATCCAGCGCATCCATCCCGTCTCCTGCTTCAAGCACCTGGAATCCGGCTCTTTCCAGGAAGTCTCTGACAAGCTTGCGCATTCTGCTTTCGTCATCCACCACCAGTATCTTAATATGCTCCATAAACAATTCATCCCTTCTTCTCGATAATCTATCTATTTTCTGTATTTTAACAGATAATTATGTCCTTTTTGTGTACAATCTTATTTTCTGCTTCCTTCCTCCGGACCGGTGCTGCATTTCAGAGTTTCCCCGTCACTTTCAAACACGATGGTTCCCTGAAGGTCGGTCCGGAAAACACCTGCCCCCAGTTTCTCCACCCGTTTCATGACTTTCTCATGTGGATGTCCGAACTCATTTCTGGTGCCGCAGGTTATCACGACAAAAGAAGGAGATGCCGCTTTTAAAAACTTCCATGAGTTGGCGTCCCGGCTTCCATGATGATTCAGTTTCATGACATCCGAGCGGATTGAGATCCCGGATTTCAGGATCTCTTTTTCGATTCTCTGACTGATGTCTCCGCATAAAAGGAAGCTGTGTACACCATTTGTCAGACGAATCCCGAGTGATGAATCGTTGATATCTTCATACTGTTTTTCAGAATCCGGCGTGATAAATACAAATCTGCCGCTTCCTATTTCATAGTTTTCCATAAACTCAGGATGTCTGATCTTTACGTCCGCTTCATCCAGCGCGGTAAGAACTTCTTGAAAGCTTTCTGTATCATACGTTTCTTCCGGAAGGAAACAGGTTCCCACCGGAAAGGTTTCAATTACAGCATCCATCCCGCCGATATGATCAATATGAGGATGTGTGGCAATGACATAATCAAGCTTTTCTACCCCCTGTTTTTTTAAATAGGAAACGACCATTTCTTCATCCTCATTGGTCCCTGCATCAATCAGTAAATTTTCATTCTCCGACCGCACAAGAATGCTGTCCCCCTGTCCTGCATCCAGAAAGTGCACCTCCATGTTTCCGGATACTGTTTCCGTATTATTCTGTTCCGGATTCTCTGCTTTTCTGCCCAGAATACAGATAACAGACATACCTGCCAAAAGCGCCAGAACAAACAGATATATGACTATTCTTCTCTTCTTTCTCACTTCTTCATCCTCCGGAAAACCTGTTTCCTTTTATTGTATCTGCAAGCTTTCCAAATCATTCAGATGATGTTTATATTTTCTTAAGTTCTTTTATAAATCCTTCATCGCGGAGACATAAATTACTCACATTTGTGCGCTATACTATAAACATCTTCAGAGAAGAAGAAGACAACAGTTGGAAAGAGTTCCTAATTCTTTGTGATTGTTGTCCTTCGCCTAGACATTTAGATTTTTTTAGATAGATTTTTCTCTCTTCCTTCAGGAGCCGCCAGGACGGCTCCTCCTTTTTTTGTTCAGAACTTTCCCGGGTACACGAAAAAATCCTGCCTGTGGAAACATCATATCTCCCGGCAGGATTTGCTCTATTCTTCTGTTCTTGGAAAGAGTATCGTCAGAAAGAACATGCCGTCTTCCTGACATACCTCGGAAACTCCCCGCATTTTTTTCATCATCTTTCGAATGTTGTGAAGCCCGATTTTCGTACTCTCTTTTCTTTCGTCCGTTTCCCGCAAGATCCGGTTGGAAAAACAGATCCCCAGACAGGAATCCCTGCAGACTGTCCGAATCCGGACAGGTTCTTCCGGATCTGCGTATTTTACAATATTAGAGACGAGATTATCCAGAATCCGGTTGATGTATTCCGGATCCACACAAATTTTCCCATCCTCGTCTTTCCATTCTACATCGACTCTGTAGCCTTTTTCTTCCAGATACCCCGCCATCTCAGAGAGCGGATCATAAAAGATGCTGTCCAGGCTTTCCTGCTCTCCGGTCCTGACTTCCATATCTTCTGTTACGAGGGCATACTCAAAAATATGGTCCGACATAACTTTGATCTGGTGGGCTTTCCGGTCAATTTTGCGGATGTATTCCCGGATCTGCTCCATATCATGGATCTCTTTTTTCGCCAGAATATCTGTATAGAGAAGCAAAGAAGTGAGCGGTGTTCTCAGATCGTGGGACATTTCCGTAATCATTCTTCGATTTGCCCGGGACAGTTCTTCTTCTTTTTCTATACTTTCTTTCAAAGCCCTGCGCATGTGATCCATTCCGGACGCAAGATCGGCAAGCTCATCCTTTCCTATTACCGAAATCTGATATTCCAGATCGCCATTTCCCAGAATCTCACATTCTTCTTTCAGCTTTCCAATATATTTTACAGGTTTACGGATCCCCAGTACCGCTGTCATAATAAACAACGCCACAGCAAGCAGAATCTCGGCAATCAGCGCATAGCTGTAAAACTGGTAGGAAAAGAATCCATACAGAAATACATCTGCGGTTCCGTCCGAAAATTCAACTGTATAGTAAGACTCCCACTCATAATACCCGCCTTCTATTGCGGCATTCTCCACTTCTTCATCCGGATACAGAGAATCATATGTCAGAAGTTCCTCCTTATAGACACTGATTGCAACGATTTTCTGTTCATTCACCCATTTCGTCAGCTTTTCAGAATCATTGGAGGAAACATGGTTTTCTGTAACATATTCCTGGAGATTTTTGATGGAATGGTCACTTGCTTTCTGTACATAATCACTTTCATAAAAATAAAATGTAAGCAGATTTTCCCCCGCCCGGTTCAATATGAAAAAAAACAAAAGAGAAACTGTTGCTGATACCAGAAGCAGGCGGATCAGTTCAAAATATAATGAATGAATTTTTTTCTTCCCATTATCCAAATCGGTACCCCTTCCCCCATACAGTCTGAATTCTCTGTGGATTTTTCGGATCTTCCTCTATTTTTACCCGTAGTTTCCGGATATGCACCATTACCGTACCATTGCAATTGTAAAAATATGGTTCATCCCAGACACTTTCATAAAGATTCTGGGCCGAAAAAATCTTCCCCGGATGCTGCATCATCAGTTTTAAAATCTGGTATTCAATTTCGGAAAGCTCTGTACTTCCACCCCGGACAAAAACTTCATTAAACATTTCATTCAAACGGATTCCGGCCTGTTCCAGATACGTGTCCTTTTTTCGATCCGGTTCCTTTCCGCGGTATGTTTTCCATCTGCGGATCAAAGCCTTGACTCTTCCAAGAAGTTCCGAATAGGAAAACGGCTTCGGAAGATAATCATCCCCGCCTGCCATTAATCCGATCAGTTTGTCCGATTCCTGCGCTTTTGCGGTCAGAAACAGTACCGGTACATACGAAATTTTCCGGATCTCTTCACATGTCTTCAGTCCGGACATCCCGGGCATCATGATGTCCAGAATCACAAGATCAGGCCCCTCTGCCAGCAGCTGCAGACCTTCCCCCCCATTCTTTGCCTCAAGCACTTCATAACCTTCTCCTTCAAGAAGAATCCTCACTCCTTCCCTGATGTCTTCATCATCTTCAATCATTAAAATCCGTTCCATTTACTCACCTTACACTCACTCTGACAAAACAACAGGGTCCGCCTCCCGAAAGAAGCACACCCTGTATCACCTGTTTTGATTCCTGTTCTTATTATTTTGAACTCTTTCCTGAACCCGTCTTTCCTGATTTCGTATTCCCGGATGCTTTTCCTCTTGTTTTGTTGTTCTTTGAAGTTTTCCCGCTTTTCTTTTTGGAATCCTTCTTTTCAGACTCAGTGACTTTTTTATCGGAGTCCTTCTTTTCAGACTCAGTGACTTTCTTATCGGAGTCCTTCTTTTCAGATTCAGTGACTTTCTTATCGGAATCTTTTTTTTCGGAGCTTGAGCTGCTCCCGGCAGTGCTTTTTGCTGTGGACTTTTTATCATCTTTTCCTCCACATGCTGCCATGGCAAACACCATTGCTCCAACCAGTGCCAGAATGAGGCCTTTCTTTACAAATCCTTTTTTTCCTTTTTCTTTTTTCTGTTCCTGCATAAAATCTGTTCCTCACTTTCTTTTTCTGTTTCAAAGGCTGCTTTGTTATGTATCTTTATATCTGCTTCCTTTGATACTTCTATTATCAACGGCAGATCTTAACCGTTCCTGAAAAAGTTCTGAACAATTCTTAATGCAGATTTCCCCTTTCCGGCTCATCATCCCTCTAAATATTTCCCATCTTATCGAAAGATCAGTGTTCTGTCAACAAAAAAACAGCAGGATGAATTCCTGCTGTTTTTTCCGGGATCATAACATGTATCTGTCCTATTCTACTATGATAATATTGCTGTCCGAATACATGCTTTCATCCGGGCATCGGTCCGTAATAATCATTGCATCCCCGAATTCTCCAAAGCTTACAGGACTCGATACCAGAAATTTGCTGCTGTCACAGAGTACATACGGCTTTTGGGCATGTTTCATCGCACATCCTTTTATCATCGCCTCATTGATATCCGGCGTCGTAAACCCGGACGTCCGGTTTACCCCGTTCGTTCCGAAAAAACCTTTTGTAAAATTATATTTCTGGAGATTGACGTAGGCTTCGTTTCCAACAATCGCCTCGGTCGCCGCTTTGAGTTCGCCGCCGATCAGGATCACCCGGAACCCATTCTCCGTGAGCTGCAGAGCGTGTGAAACCGCATTGGTCACAAAGACGGCTGACTTCTCTGTCAGAAACGGAATCATGTATTCCGTTGTCGTGCCGGCATCCAGGTAGACAAAATCATCCGGCTCCACAAGCGATGCCGCATACCTGGCAATCCGGATTTTTTCCTCTTTTTTCAATTCTTTCCTGAGAGCAACTTTTTCTTCCCGGATATTGATCCTGGATTCTGTCTGGACAGCTCCTCCAAACACCTTGACCAACTCTCCTTTCTGATGGAGAAGTGTCAGGTCTCTCCGAATTGTGGACTCGGACGCATTCAGCTTTTCTGTCAGTTCCTGAACGGTCACGCTTCCTTTCTCTCCCAGAAGTTTCAGGATCTCTTTTTGTCGTTTTTCTGTCAGCATAACCTTCCCTCCGACTAAACCTTTTTCTCTCATATAACTATAGTAGAATTCTCCTTTCCCGTCAATCTCCCACCCGAATCAAAATACGCCGCGGATGTGATAATCTTCTCGCGGCGTAATGCTGTTTGATTTTTTCTTTATTCTTCTACCCTTTTTTTAAGTATTCCAAGGAGTACGGCTCCGACAATCGTACCGATTACCAGGGATACAAGATACATCAGGGCATGATCCACAACCGGGAATACGAAGATTCCGCCATGCGGAGCCATCAAAGTACAGCCAAATGCCATGGAAAGCGCACCTGATACTGCGGCACCGATGATACAGGACGGAAGGACATGGATCGGATCAGATGCCGCAAACGGGATCGCTCCTTCTGTAATAAACGCAAGTCCCATGATAAAGTTTACCGGACCGGATTCCCGTTCTTCTTTTGTAAATTTCTTCTTAAAGAGCAGTGTCGCCAGAGCGATGGCGCATGGAGGTACCATACCGCCGATCATAACAGCTGCCATGATATCATAGTTACCGGCTGCAATGGATGCGGTTCCAAATACATATGCCGCTTTGTTGAACGGTCCTCCCATATCGATGGACATCATACCCGCAACGATAATTCCAAGGAGAATCTTGCTGCTTCCGCTCATATTGGTCAGTCCTGTATTGAGCGCGGTATTCAATGCTCCGACCGGAGGCTCAATCACATAGTTCATCAGAAGTCCCATAATCAGAATTCCGAACAATGGATACAGAAGCACCGGCGCAATCTTTTCAATGGACTGCGGCAGTTTCACAAATACTTTTCTCAGAAGGAGAATCAGGTATCCTGCTACAAATCCCGCAAGAAGAGCTCCAAGAAATCCGGATTTTCCTTGAGATGCGAGCATTCCACCGACAAATCCGACTGCCAGTGCCGGACGGTCTCCGATGCTCATGGCAATGAATCCTGCAAGTACTGGGAGCATGAATCCAAATGCCGTATCTCCTATTCCTTTCAATGCCGCTGCTACCGGCGTGATCGTACCGAAGTTTGCACGCATCTCATCGGAAAGGGAATTGATATCGACGCTGAGGCCATCAATCAGAAACGCAAGGGCAATGAGGATACCGCCTCCAACTACGAACGGAAGCATGTGGGAAACTCCGTTCATCAGCTGTGTATATACCTTGTGGGCTCCGCCTCCGGATGATTTCTGTGACTTGCCTGCATTCGGATTTCCGCTTTTGTAAATCGGCACATCACCATGCATCGCCCGCTCTACAAGCTGATCTGCCTTACCGATTCCATCGGAAACCGGGCATTCGATCAGACGTTTTCCATGGAAACGGTCCATTGGTACTTCTGCGTCTGCTGCAACGATGATACAGTCTGCCTCTGCGATTTCCTCTTCTGTCAGTACGTTCTTTGCTCCGCCGGATCCCCTCGTCTCTACCTTTACAAAGCATCCTGCCTTTTTCGCTGCTTTTTCGATTCCTTCCGCAGCCATATACGTGTGTGCAATACCAGTCGGACATGAAGTCACTGCCAGAATCCTGCATGCCTTTTCCTGCGGTTCGGACTCCGTCTGTGCCGCCAGCTGTTCATCGACATCCGGTTTCTCTTCATCTGCCTCATCGATGATCTGAAGGAATTCTTCCGGTGTGGATGCTTTTTTCAGATTCTCTGAAAACTGCTCATCCATCAGGAGAATAGAAAGTTTGCTCAGCACATCCAGG
Source organism: Drancourtella sp. An12 (assembly GCF_002160935.1). Lineage (NCBI taxonomy): Bacteria > Bacillati > Bacillota > Clostridia > Eubacteriales > Oscillospiraceae > Drancourtella > Drancourtella sp. An12. Next base: position 52,172 of record NZ_NFLO01000024.1, read on the forward strand.
TGAATATTATCCTTTGTATTCGGCGCGGCAATCAGGAAAATCAAATTTACCGGTTCCCCGTCCAGAGAATCAAAATCCACTCCGTCTTTGATCACCATCGCTGCAAGGCCAGGCTTTTCCACTGCGTCACATTTTCCGTGCGGAATCGCAATGCCGCCTCCGACTCCGGTCGTACTTTCTTCTTCTCTTAAATACACTTCTTTCCGGTACGCTTCTTTGTCCCGGATCTTTCCGCTTGCCGCCATCAGATCCACTGCCATATCAAGTGCTTCGCTTTTGGAAGCCGGCGCGGCAGTAAGAGAAATACTTCTTTTATCCAGTAATTCTGTGATTCTCATCCTCTATTTCCTCCCATCCTCTATCGATCGATACAATGTTTCCACCTCTGCTCTTGTTGCCAGACGCTCCGAGAAGGCACTGGCACTTCCTGCGGACACTCCCATCCGGAAAGCATGTTCGTAATCTTTCTTTTCCAGCCATCCTGCCAGAAATCCTGCCACCATGGAGTCTCCTGCGCCCACTGCATTGACAAGAGTTCCTTCCGGCGCCGGAAGCATATGCACCTCTCCGTCTGCATCCAGAAGCACGGCTCCCTTGCCGCCCATGGATACGAGCACATTCAGCGCACCCCGTTCCTGCATTTTCCGGGCATACGGCACAACAGATTCCTGCGTATCAAGTTCCACTCCGAATATCGCTCCCAGTTCGTGCTGATTCGGTTTGATCAGGAATGGATGATACGGAAGTACTTCCATCAGCAGGTCATTGGTCGCATCCACCACTGTGAGCACTCCTTTTCCATCCAACCGCTTCATAATCTCCGCATAAATCGTTTCCGGAATACTTGCCGGAATACTTCCTGCCAGCACCAGGACGTCTCCTTCTTTCAGTCCGTCCAGCTTTTCCAGAAGTGCCTGCAAAGCCGCCCCGCTGATCGCCGGTCCCTGTCCATTGATCTCGGTTCCGTCAAAATCCTTCATTTTGATATTGATTCTTGACCATCCCTCGTCAAGCTCAATAAATTCACTTTGAAATCCAAGCTCCCGTACTTTGCTTACAATCTCTCTTCCGGTAAATCCTGCCACAAATCCAAGCGCTGTATTATCAAATCCGAGATTTTCCAGTACCGTAGACACGTTGATTCCTTTGCCTCCCGGGAGCATCTGCTCTGATGCCGTCCGGTTCGTCTCTCCAAGCCGGAAATCATTGACTGTCACAATATAATCCAGTGACGGATTAAATGTTACTGTGTAAATCATTCTTTTCTACCTCCGTTCTTTCTATGCTTATCATAGCACCATTATCAGTCATAATCAATCATTTTATTTCACAATATTTTTACTTGTTTTTTGTAAATCTTTCACAATCAGTCAAATTCAATCATTTAAGTGTAACAAAGAACTCCTGCGATTTCATTCCCCAACATCGCAGGAGTTCTTTTCCACTCTTTATTCAGATTTCCAGTTATATTGCTTTGACCTGCTGTTCCAGTACCAGTTTCTGATAAGCAGCAGAAGAACGGAAGCAACAAGCAGAATCCCGATCACAATCCATCTACCTGCTGTCAGAGGTATGGCAATCGGATACCTGGATGTCACAGCCGCCAGAACGAAAAAGCAGACCACCATCACTCCAATCTGTATCCGCCATTTCTTTTGATCCACGGAAAGTCTTCCTCTGTACTCAAACATGTGGTCTCCCAGAAGAACAACCGCCATGGCTGCTACCAGCGCCGCCAGAATCTCATTAGAGCGGACAGCATTATCATTCTGAATCAGATTGACTACTGCAAAGAACGTCAGCCACCATATAAAGCAAGTCCCTGTTTCCAGTAATTGTTCTCCAATGGAACTTTTTTTCCTGATTCCCCGTTTTTCAATCAGAAAATCGCAGAATGCCTGATAAGGCATCCCCATCTTCCGGTCCAGCCTGGCCCCCTGGATCTCTGCCTCTTCCGCGATGCCGATCAGTTCGCTTTTGATCAGTTCCCGATCAAAAAGTGAAAGTTGCCTGGTCGACAGGTACTGTAGTGCGGGATACAGCTGTTCCCACATCTCTTCTCCCATGTCCGCGATACGGCCTGTATTTTCTTTTCTTAATGTTGTCAAATCGTTCCTCCAGAACATGTCTTTATGCCTCCTGCCTTTTCTTCATCATGCCCATTCATATTCCTTTGACCGGCGGTTCCAGTACTGTTTTCTTACAAGCAGCATCAGGTAGGATAATACCAGCATTCCTGCAAAGAAGATTCTGCCTCCGCATGGAATGGAAATCCGGATATCCATTCTCCAAAGCAGCCAGTCTGCAAAGATCAGACACAGAATCACCAAAAGGATGATCAGCGCCTGTGATTTTTTAGACCGGAATGCGATCTTCCCTCTGTAATCTGTAATAGGATGAATAAATATCTGATCGTGAATCCAAAGAGAAGCGGCCGCACCTATCACTGCCAGGATCACAGTACTCATATCCAGTTCAATCTGATTTGTCAAGATGGTTTCTATACTGAAAAATGTCAGAAACCAGACGAAGTGAACTGCAAATTCTACCAAATATTCTCCTTTTTTTCTCCTGTCACTTTTCTCTCTGGAGCTTAGCATCTGATCACAAAACTCCTGTCCCGGCATGCCAAGCTTCTCTTCCAGAGTGATTCCTTCAATCAGGGCTTCTTCTGCCATTCCGATCAGTTCCTTTTTGATCACTTCCTCTTCAAAGAGCGGAAGTGACGAGGAATCCAGATATTCTACAATCGGATAAAGCTGATCCCACATTTTCCCATCCAGAACGGATATCCGGTTTACATTTTCCTGTCTGATTTTGATCAGATCATTTTCCCATAACTTTGTCAGCAGCATATGATCCCTTCTTCCCCGCTTTGACCTGTCTCTACTTTTTTACAGTTCCTCCATCTTTCCGATGATTTCCTGATAAAATTCTTCCTGGCTCTTTTCTCCCCGTTCCAGCGTTTCCAAAATCACTCCGTCTTTCAAAAGGATAATCTTCCGGCAGTTGCTTGCCATCTGCGGGTCGTGAGTAACCATGACGATCGTCTTCTTCATTTCCTGATTGATGGTTCGAAGTGCTTCAATCACGATTTTGCCGGACTTGGAGTCCAGATTTCCCGTCGGCTCATCGGCCAGAATCAAATCCGGATTGTTAATCAGTGCCCGGCAGATTGCCACTCTCTGTTTTTCTCCACCGGAGAGTTCATACGGATTCTTGTTTAACAGATGATCGATCTGAAACTTTTCCGCATATGCCTTTGCCGCATCCATCATTTTCTGTGCATCCTCCTGCCCGAGAATCATCGGAAGCATGATATTTTCCTCAACCGTTAAGCTGTCCATCAGGTAATAGTCCTGAAAGATAAATCCGAGTTTCGTTCTTCTGATATCCGCCAGCGTATCTCCGGAAAGTCCTTTTGTGTCCTGTCCCATGAATCGGACCGTTCCATCTGTCTGCTTATCAATCATCCCCAGAACTTTCAGAAGGGTCGTCTTTCCACATCCGGATTTTCCCATAATTCCGGTGAAATCTCCTTCTTCCACCTGAAAGTTCAGTCCTTTTAAAACTTTTATATCTTCTGTTCCCTTTTTCCCTACAGCCTTCTGATAATTACGAATTAAATTTTCAACTTCAAGCACATACATCTTCTTTCCCCCGCTTTCTATTTCCAGTTGTATTGCTGTGACTGCTTTTTCCAGTAGTTCGTACTGATAAAAGCTGCCAAAACAGATAACAAAATCAGACACCCTCCTATGACAAATCCATTTCCTGTAATAGCCAGATCTGTTCGGACATTCATAGCCAGAAGCATCACAATAAAACCGATGAATAACAGACATTTGATCCACTCTTTCCATTTATTCCATGCCATACGCCCTCCCAAATTCCATACGCCTAAAAACGCCATCACTAAGGATACTACTGCGTCTGCCACATAAACCTTGTCAGGATTTCCAAACAGAAAAAGCTCTATTGCCCAGAAAAACGTCAGATTCCAGACAAAATGTACAGCAAACTCCATGATGTTCTCTGCTATTCTTTCGTTTCTCATTTCCTCTTTCACCAGATTGTCGCAAAATTCTTTCCGCGGCATCCCCAGTTTTTCTTCCAGAGAAATCTCTTCGATCTCTGCCTCCTCTGCCATGCCGATCAGATCTTTTTTGATCACTTCCTCTTCAAACATCGGAATCGAAAAAGAGGAAATATATTCTACCATCGGAGAAAGCTGATCCCACATTGTTTCGCTCATTTCTCTGATCTGCTCTGCATTCTCATTTCTTATTTCTGTCAATTCATTTTTCCATAACATTTTTCTCGCCTCCTGTCAGAAGATCCGGTCAACAGACTCTTTCACTTCCTGCCATGCCTGATAAAACTGATCGACATAGTCCTTTCCCTCCTGAGTCAGTGCGTAGTACTTCCGCTTCGGCCCTAAAGGACTTTCTTTAAAGGTTCCCTTGATCAGCTTTTTTTTCTCCAGACGGAGTAAAAGCGGATAAAGCGTGCCTTCTTTTGCATCAGAAAATCCATAATCCTGGAGCCTTGTTACGATCTCATATCCGTATGTTTCTTCCTGATCAATGATCTTCAGAATACATCCTTCCAGAATTCCTTTCATAAGCTGCGCTTTGTCCATATTTCTCACCGCCTGTCTCTTGTTGTTTCACTTAAAGCTGCTCCATTTCTCCGAGAATCTCCCGATAATAGCGTTCCCGCTCTTTTTCATCGTCTCCTTTGCGGTCCAGTGTCTTTAAAATCACGCCATCTTTCAGCAAAATCACATGCTTACAATTGCTCGCCATCTGAGGGTCATGGGTCACCATGATGATAGTCTTTCCCCATCTATTAATCTCTTTGAGTGCATCCAGAACAATTTTTCCGGATTTGGAATCCAGATTTCCCGTCGGTTCGTCCGCCAGAATCAGTTCCGGGTCATTAATCAGCGCCCGGCAGATCGCGGCTCTTTGCTTCTCTCCGCCGGAAAGCTCCGTCGGCTTTTTCTCAAGAAGATGCGAAATCTCAAACTGTTCCGCATATTTTTCCGCCCGCTTTTTCATTTCCGCGGAATCCGCCTTGTCTAAAATCATCGGCAGAATCATGTTTTCCCTCACCGTCAGACTGTCCATCAGGTAGTAGTCCTGGAAGATAAATCCGATCTTCCTTCTGCGGATGTCTGCCAGCTCATCTTTCCACAATTCTTCCGTATCAAAATCTTCAAAATAAATTTTTCCTTCTGTCGGCCGGTCCAGAAGTCCGAGCACCCGCAGCAGAGTCGACTTTCCACATCCGGACTTTCCCATAATGCCAAGGAAATCTCCCTTCTCGACTTTCATACTGATCCCGCGGATGACCTTGATATCATCCTCTGCCGGACGGGCTCCATCACCTTTTTTAGAATAATTTCTGATAATATCCTGCACTTCTAACACTGTTCCCATGATTTCCCTCCAGTCTACCTTGTATGATAAGGTTCTTCTCTTGACTATATTATATAGCAAGGTAGACATTTGTCAATAGATTCTGACTAAAAGATAACATCTTAATCGTTTCGTTCTATTTTCCAGTACAAGTCAGCAAAAAATACGGTTCAAATTTGCAAATTGTCATTTTAAGCCGTAGATTCTAACCAGATAATACGGCTCAAATTCTATTTTGCTCAGTTTTAACCGTTGTTTTGCTCTCAGTATTACGGTTTAATTTTAGTAATCTATCAATCTAACCGCAGTCTCAGATTAAAGTGAGCCCCTTGTCAAGGACATCCGAAAAATTTTTTGTCTGGATTTTATAACAGCTTAAATGCTGATGGTAACTCGTTGGTTTTAATATATTTATAGTACTCGTTTGGAGACATTCCATGGAGGAGTGTCTGGTATCGGTCATTGTTATAATAATCCATCCAGTCATCTATACGAGCCTTCACATCCTCGAATGTTTTCCATGACGGGATATAAGGAGCCAGTTCATCTTTCATATGTCCAAAGAAACTTTCCTGCGGGGCATTATCCCAACAGTTTCCTCTACGTGACATGGATTGACGAAGAGTTCCATCTTTTAATAGATTGCGGAATGCAATACTGGTATAATGGCAGCCTTGATCGGAATGAAGCCAGGCCGTTGCATTTAACAGTTCCGGGTACTCTCTGAGAAGTTGTTTCACAGTATCAAGAACAAAATCCACAGCCAGGGAACTGCTTAACTGATAGGCAAGGATCTGCATGGTAAAAGCATCCTTTATCACAGAGAGATAGCAGAAACCGTCAGCAAACCGAATATAGGTAATATCTGTCAGCAAAACCTTACGGGGACCATGCCTCCGGAATTCCCGGTTGACATGATTCGGAACGACAGCATCCGTCTTCAATGCTTTTGCCATCCGTCTGTAGGGGTTGGCTTTGCGGATTGGACAGAAGAGACCAAATTTTTTCATTAATCGTTTTACTTTTTTATGATTCATTCGGAATCCCATACGGAACAGTCTCATACAAATGCTCCGATAGCCTTTTGCATATCCACGGAACTCATAAGCTGTTTTAATAAGTTCAAAATCTTCGAGATCCCGCTTTTCACGATATCTGCGTGTATCCGAGGCATTCACCCATCGGTAGTATCCCGAACGGGAAACGCCTGCAAGATCGCAGAGTTCTTTCACACTAAGAGAAGACTCTGTCATGGTTTCCTGCTGGATCAGTGCAAAGAGTTCGCCGGTTGGGACGTGTTGTCTTACTTCTGCCGATTGCGGACATGTGAAGTTTTTTTTAAAAACTCAACCTGCTTTTCCAAATGAACAATGTGTTCCTGCAATTCTCGGATACTTGTATCCATCCGCTGTTTAGCCAGATCTTTTTCGGCAAACAAAGCAGTCCTTTCTGAATGAGAAATTCCTCTGGGCTCCTTAAAACCTTCAGGAGAACGGGCTTCTTTCAGAATACGTTTACGAATTCCATCCAGACAGCTTCGTGAGAAAAGCGAAGGATCATATCCAGCAGCACGCATAATTTTCTGAGTGGTCATTTGAGGAAGATCTACTTGGCTGGCGAAAAAAACTTTAAAAGCAACTGTGAAAACAATGCAGTATGAAGAAACATGATGTGTATAAATGTTTCCTTCCAGTATTTCGATTTGTTCCTGCGTAAACACGATTTGTTTTGACATAGATAGTCCACCTTTCTGTAAAAAATATATCACAACAACAGATAAGCTGTATATCAATGTCCACAGTTGGGTTTTCAAAGCTATCAACATAATAACAGCAGTCAAATCTGTGTCCACAATATAGGATTAAATCTCAAAATACGTACAAAAAGGATTTTACCCGTGTCCTCTTTATAGGGCTCATTTTA
>NZ_NFLO01000025.1:0-57642 GCF_002160935.1 Drancourtella sp. An12
GAAGGTTTCTATATCTTCTGACCTTGCCAACGCCTTATCATCATACCCAAACGCATGTTTATCTAACATACGTTCGATGAACATGCGTTCTTTTTGGGCTGCTCCAGAAACGCAATTTCCTATAAAGCAAAAAAGAGAGAACTCTCTTTTCCCGAAATCTGATTTCAGGAAAGGAGTTTCTCTCTTTTCTTTATAACGGTAACTATCCCTGCAATCACCAAAAGCAGGCCGCTCATCTTCCATGTCGTTTCGATCGACCAGATCTCCGCAATCTTTCCCATGACCAGCATGGAAACATAATTAAAAATACTCACAATCATTGAGTGAAAGGACAGGACTGTGGCCCTGTTTTCATGGCTGATTCCTGCATTTAATACGGTCTCCTTGAGCGGATATATGATCCCCAGGAAAAACTCAAACAGAAGGATTCCAAACAGCAGGCTCCAGAATGTATGCAGATATGCCAGTGCAAACACACTGATTCCGCATACTGCACTAATCACTGCAAGTGCCGAAAACGACCGTTCTTTTCTTCGTTCCAGTACCGCATTTCCCGCCAGCATCGCGGCCCGCATCAGTACCCACGCCAGCCCGATCACTGTATAATTAACGCGTTCAAAACTGTGCAGCACCGGCGACCAGAATACAAATACCGGTGAAAACGCAAAGGTCAGAATACTGTTAAACAAAATCACATTCCAGACATTTTTGTCTTTCATACAATACTGCACGCTCTCTTTTATGACTTTTTTTACACCAGACGCTGCTTCTGAAATCCGCCTTTGTGTTCTCGTCTTTCTGACCGTCTCCACCTTTGGCATCACTACGAGACTGATTCCTATGTAAATCACCGCTGCCACAAACGCAAGCAGGAATATTCCTTCAAGATAAAAATCCGCAACCAGACCTCCCAGCAGGCCGGACAGGATCATCATGACAGAAATCCCTTTGTTTTTCAAAATAAAGACCGTTCTGCTTTCTTCTGTCGACGTATTGTCGATAACCCATGCATCCAGCGTCCCGGACTCAAAAGCACAGGAAATACCAAGGGAAATCTGTGCTGCCAGAAATACCGGCATTGTATCACAGAAGAAAAACAACACATTGGTCACAGCCATCAGAATTCCGCTGAGTACAGTCGTTCCGACATATCCAATTGAATCCGCCAGCGCGCCAGTCGGGATCTCCATGAAAAACGAAACAATCAGCGACATGGCAACAACAAGATTTGCTTCCATCGTATTCAGTCCCTTGCTGTACAGAAACAGAACAAATGTCGCCCCTGTAATTCCCGCATAAAACTCAAACAGACAATTCAATAACAGAAAAGTTCTTCTGACTTTCTTCCTTCTTACGCTTTCCGAAGCGTCAATCATGCTTCCTTTTCTCATACCCTTCATCCCATTTCCATTTTAGAAATATATTGTTTCGATTATATCACCAGCATAATAAAATTGCTATTAATTTTTAAATTTTAATTTTATAAATTGACTTTTTAGATATTTCCATCTATAATGACAGAAATTTATTAATCCCTTTTTCTATACGATATTTCATCAAAAGGAGGTTGCATATGAAGCACTCTTTAATTCAATTGGATTCTTTTATTAATGCCACACGGCCTCTTGGGCTTTTGGGTGTGAAAATAAATATTGGGAAAACGCTTGTTGGCGAATGGTATCTTGAAGAAGAACATCGTAGAAACGTCTATTCTGCAGCCAAGAGTTTCACTGTCTGCGCTGTAGGCTTGGCGCTTCAGGAAAATTTGTTATCCTTAGACGAAAAGCTAACAGATGCTTTTGCAGAAGACCTGCCGTCTACAATCAGTGAGAATTTATCCTGTGCAACTGTGAAAGATCTGCTAACTATGCATTTAGGACAGGAAAGGAGTTATCTCCGGGATGCAGAGCGCCCTCTTTTAGAATCTGATAACTGGGTCAGATTGTCTCTCCGTTTTCCGTTTCTTTACAGCCCTGGTTCCAAATTTGTTTATAATAATGTTGGTCCGTATCTGGCGGGTGTTCTGGTACAAAGACGCGCAAAATGTAATCTCGTTGAGTATTTGACTCCTCGTCTTTTTACCTACCTTGGCATCAAGAATCCCACCTGGGAAACTGATCCCCTCGGAAATACTTTTGGCTCTGCAGGGCTGATGTTAACCTTATCCGAGCTTCATCGCTTTGGTTTATTTTGTCTCCAGCAAGGCAAATGGAATGGAAAGCAACTACTGGATTCCGACTGGATCAATGAATGCAGCCGCCAACACTATGATGCTCCGTACGGTTATTGTTTTTGGTGTGGAAAGCACCATTCCTTTCGAGCAGATGGGAAATATTCGCAGTTGTCAATTATATTTCCAGACGAACAGGCAGTCGTCACAACTTTTGCAGAGTGCCGGGATGGAGGTCGTTTTCTCAATGCTGTCTATGAACTGCTTTACCCTCAAATTTCTAGATAAAATTTTCCCATCTCTTTCCAAATAGCACAAAAGAAGTACATTTTGATCTTCTACTCTCAAAATGTACTTCTTTTTTCTATATTCCATCTTAACACACCACTTTCTTCCGTCACCCCAAAGAAGATGCTATTCTTTTCTCAAGGAAATTACCAGCGCCACTCCAAGAATCACCGCGCCTCCGATCAGTTCCCGGATCCCCGGCACTTCTCCGAGAAAGAGAAGTGCATACACGATTCCGTAAACTGTTTCCATACCGGAGATAATACCAGCCGTCTGGGCTTTTACCTTCCTCTGTGCAGCCACATACAGGGAATGGGCGAATGCGGTACAGATAAAACCGATTGCAGCAATACCGAGAATATTCTGTGTTGTCCAGCTTGTTTTGACAAAAAATATTGCCGGAAGCAGGACAACCGCTGCCGTTCCCTGTTCGTACAGGCAGACTGTTCTTGCCGCATAACTGCGGGATAGATACCGGTTTGCCAGAGACAGAACCGCATACGACAGACTGGACACCATTCCCCAAAGGATCCCGATGGTAATCTGATTCTCCAGTGAAAATTCCGGTATCGTAATAAAGACGCCAAGAAGCAGGACCGCCGCGCTCAACACACTTGCCACTTTCAATTTTTCCCGGAACAAAAGTGGTTCCAGAAATGTCAAAAACAGCGGGAACGTAGAAAAGGTAATGGTCCCGATCGCCACAGAGGAACTTTGAATCGCCTGGAAAAAGGTCGTCCAGTGGACTGCCAGAATGATCCCTGCAAACACCGCGATGCCATAGTCTTTCCTCGATTTGAGTTTCAGGGAGGCTCGGCCTGCTATAGAAAGCAGGAAAAGCAAAAGGGAGGAACAGATGACCCGCCCTCCTGCTACAATCACTGCCGGAGCTGTCACAAACTGTCCAAGGACAGCAGACAGCCCAAACAGCATGACTGCAATATGTAATGATATCAGACTTTTTCTATATTCTTCTGACTGAACTGACTGCTCTTCGTTGTGCATGCCGATCGTTTCTCCTTTGTCTATCCGTATTGCCGTCTTCTTTCTCTTTTCTTTTGATTACGGCTTTCCACACCTGCGGCTATCCAGAAAATCAGTGTACCGATCCATCCGCATATAACCCAGGCTCCATAAATTTCCACCTCCTGATTATAACATGCCCGGAGCGTCTGGTACAGTTCCAGATCGGTCCATCTATCATCCGCAAAGAATCCCCGGATTCCATCCACATAAAACCGGATATCCAGGATCTGCTCCGGCGGCAGAAATTCTCTCGGTATCTCAAGTTTTCCTGTCAGAAAATAGATCACCACAAGCCATGCTCCAATCATCAGTACGCCTTCGACTCCCTGTCTCCACTGCTTCTCCTGCAATGCCCCGAGTTTTCGGATACCGACAATCAGAAGGATCACGCTCATCGGAAGCAATGCAATCAGCCATGACAGATACACTGCCTGCGAAGCCATTGTTCTGTGTGAGGACAGATTCAGACTCTCTCCTTCGATCTGTCTGCCAAAAACATTCCATGTAAAGTCAGACACCTGATTGACATGAAGCGGCTTCTCATTCGTCTTTCTGACAGTATAAATCGAAACCTCTCCCGAACCCTTCTCTATGTTTTTTACCTCGTATCCGGCAGTTTCTGCCTTCATAATCTCCCCGGCCTCTAAAGGCTCCACAAGTTTCAGCAGGATTCCTTCCGGAATCTTTTTGATCCGCTTTTCCATTCCCCGTCCAATCAGCATATGAAAGGCCGACAGTCCGGCAAGCAGAATCAATGCTGTAAGAAACAGAACAATTCCTCTACTACTCTTTTTTCTCTCCTTTTCCATCATTCTTCCCCCGCAATCACCACTACGTCACCGTCTTCCAGCGGCCACGCGGAATAATCCACAATTTTTCTCAGTTTTCCCTGATCATTCCTCGCCGACTGAGAAAGGATATACGCCTTATTTCCCTCTTCCCACATTACAGCAGCATTCTCGTCCTTTACAACATACAGTTCCTTTCCAAACAGCCCTTCCCGCTCTTCCACATAGTAAAGAGCTGTCCCGAACTCATCTTCTTTAAAACAGGACACCGGAAGGGTAAACATGTCTATCAGTTCTTCCTCGGTACATTGGATCGGACTGACTGTTTCCACTTCGATCCGCATCATCTTCTCCACCCTAAGAGACAGTACTGTGCAGATCAGAAGCAGAAGAAACACCGTACATCCGGCAATCCAAATTTTCTTTTTCCTCATACTCATCAACTCCATAGAATATCTCTTAAACCATCTGTCAACTCTTTATGATAATACAGGAAGAAGAATGTAACCGGGATCAGACACAGCAGTCCGCATACCGACTGTACTGCCATGCTGTTTTCCATCACGCTTGCGAGAAATACCGAAAGCGGATAATCCAGTTCTCCTTCCAGGAAAATGATCGGCTGTTCCACCATGTTCCAGCTCTCCACAAAGGTGAGCACAAACAAGGTCACCACAGCAGGCTTTGAGGCCGGCACTACAATATAGCGAACAATCTGAAGCTGATTTGCACGGTCCAGCCTCGCCGCCTCCAGCCATTCATCCGGAATCGATTGAAAGATAAATGTCAGCCAGACTGTTCCGAACGGCGAAAAGATTCCCGGAATAATCAGAGACTTCCAGCTGTTCAAAAAGCCCAGTTTCTCCATCAGAATATAATTTGGAAGCAGGGTCACCTGTACCGGAAGAATCATAAAAAGCGCCATGACAAACAGCCAGAACTTCTTCCCGATAAACCGGTATTTTGCAAACGCCGTACCTGCCATGCACGCAAGCACCGTCTGTCCTCCCGCAATCAAAAGGCACATGCCAAGACTTCTCCAGAATTTGATCAGATATCCCGGACTTTCCAGCAGTACCTCATAATATCCCATCAGGGAAATTCCCGCATTTCTTCCTTCCCAGACCGAGCAGACCAGCATATAGATCACCGGATAGAGAAAGACCAGAGAGAGAATTCCCAGAAAAAGAATCCGTTTTTGTTTCTTTTTAGCCATACTTCTTCCCCCTCCTCATAATCAGATACAGCACATACACAACTCCGGCAGCCAGAAGCAGCGCCGCGACAATACTGACTGCAGCCGTGGAGATCTTCTGGTAATTCAGGTTCTGAAAATTGTTATTCATAAAATGCTGTAACAAATAAATACTGTCATCCGGATAATTGCCTCCAAGGAGGAATGCTTCCCTGTAGCACTTGAACGCGTTCATCACGGAAAGAACAATTGTAAACAAAAAGGTCGGGATCAGCATCGGCCAGGTGATGTGCCGGAAGGACTGAAACTTTCCGGCTCCAAACAACATTGCATACTCATAATACTCTTTTGGAATCATCTGAAGTCTTGCAAAATAAATGAGCACATAGTAGCCGGTAAACCGCCAGCAGTACAAAATGCAGAGCACCCAAAACGCCGCCGAAGAGTTCAGCCAGTCTTTTGCCTCTCCTCCAAGCAGTTCCATCACCTTATTCCAGATGCCGGACTCGCCCCAGAGAAACTGTACCCCAAGTACCACCGATGCAATCGGCAGAATCATCGGGTAAAGGAAGGAAAGCTGGAAAAACCGCACTCCTCTTACCGTATTCTGAAGCAGTATCGAAAGCACTATGGCCCCAAAAAGTGTCACCGGAACAGTCACAATCATATAACGAAGTGTATTTTTTACCGCCAGCAGAAACATCTCATTTTCAAACAAATCCTGAAAATTGGCCATTCCGACAAATTCCCTTTTTCCGATCCCGAAAGAAACCGCATACCATCCCGTAATCAGAAACGGGATGAAATAAAATACAAGGAAGCCTGCCAGCGCCGGAAGCGCAAGCAGAAGACCGCTGTTTCTCTTTCTCATCACTTCTCCCTCCTCTCTTCTTTCAGCTCCTGTTCACTTACTCCTCCACCAGCATTTTGTAAGTATCAATAGCGGTGTCGGCAATCTTGGAAAACTCCGTTTCTATATCACAATTTAGATTCGTAACCCTGGAATTCCCCGACATAACATCGAAATTCAGTGCTCTTTCTCCTTCTGTCAGGAAATAAGCACCGTCGATCTCACGAAAGCTCTCCTGCATTTCCTGAATCATTTCTTCCGACGGGAATTCTCCCCATTGCTCAAAAGCGGTCTTCTGAACCGGCATATAATTACCGTCCAGATATCCATATAAACTCGGCAATCCCATGCTGGAATCATCTGCATGTTTTTTTCTGTACTGTTCCGTCCGGTCATTTAAGAACAACATGAGAAAATCATAAGCTTCTTTCTTTCGATCGCTGGACATAGATACTGCTCCATAAGACATGATCGATGCCATTTTCCTTCCTTCGATATCAGGAACAACCTGCAGATCTATTTGAGATTCATAAAGTGTGAGCAGGGTTTTGTTCAACGGTCTAAAGTATAGTTCATTTTCTTTTCCGCTTATTTCTTCATATGCTTCTTTCCTAAATTGGAAATACTTCTCTGAAAATTCAACCCACTTATCTTTATCAAGCAGTACTTCTTTCCTCTCATAATCCGCCGCCGGCTGCATCCACCGCGCACTATGGGTGGAGCCGAATGTACAAAGTGCCTGTTTCAAACGGATGTCATCAGAAGCACGGATCTGTTCCAGCCATTCCTCCAAAGTATCTCCCGTCATCTCTTCCATGTCCTCTGATCTTGGCAGTACATAGTAACATACTGACATTGGAATAATATACTGACGTCCGTCATACTGTCCTGCTTTCAGAAATGTTTTATTATAATTGCCGTCCTCCCAGTAGGAATCTTTTTCCATGAATGTATCCAGAGACGCTAATGCTCCGCTCTGCATCGTTTTGTACGGGTTATCTATCAGAAATCCACCTTCTATTTCCGCATTCTCCGGAATACATTCCAGTAAAAAAAGATCCGGTCCCTTTCCCGCCATAATCTCTGTCTTAAGTTTCTGAATCTGGGGCTCCCGTTCCTCTTTGTTTCTCGAAAGTGTTTGAATTTCCACCTGTATTTCGCTGTTCGTACCTTCAGTGAACTCTGCCGCAGAGTTTACCGCATCCTAAAAAATATCTTCCGTCACAACCCGCAGGATTTTCTTTTCTTCGCTTTTCTCGTCTATTCCGCAGCTGCAAAGTCCTGCTGCCAGAGCGCACACACATAACACTGACATTCCCTTCCGAACCATGTTTCGCTTTCTCATCATCCCTCCCCCTCTCTCTTCTTTCAGCTCCTGTTCTCTTACTCTGACACCATCATTTTATAGGTATTCCATGCGCGCTCAGCAACCTTAGGAATATCTGCACTCCAGTCATAGCCTTCAGAGCGATTTTTCATAAATATTTCATTTATTCCTTCATACAATTCCCTTTCTGCTTTTGTCAGAAAATAAGCACCATCCAACTCATGGAAAGTCTCTTCCATTTCCTGCGCCGCTTCATCAGGCAGGTTTCCCATCCATTCTTCAAAAACCTTTTCCTGTACCGGAATATCTCCTCGATCTATATAGCCATACAAGCGTGGTAAAGGGGCGTCCGGGTTTTCGTTCTCATAATCCTTTGTCCGATCATTTAAAAACAACATCAAGAATTCATAGGCTTCTTTCTTGCAATCACTAGACATACCTACTGCTCCATATGTCATAATGGAAGCCATCTTGTTTCCATCTAGATCCGGAACAACCTGCCAGTCTATTCCCTCCTGCCAAAGATTTGGTCCCGGCATATCTACTTGATAATGCTGTCCTTGCAAAAGGCTCTCCTGTTCATCTGTCTTAAATTGAAAGATTTCATCGGCAAACTCGCTCCACTTCTTTTGGTCAAAAAAGATTTCTCCGGATTCATAATCTACTGCCGGTTGAATCCACCGTGCACATCTCAACGCCATATTCATTGCCTGCTTTATCCTGATATCCCCAGAATTTTTTGCCTGTTCCAGCCATTCTCCCAGAGTATCTCCAGTCATTTCTTCCATATCAGTTGTCCTTGGCAGTACATCATACCTCACAGACATCGGAAGGATATACTGGGTTTCATCATACTGTCCGGCTTTTAAAATCACTTCATTATAAGTACTATCCTCCCAATAAGAATCCTTCTCCATGAACTCATCCAATGGTGCTAATGCACCGCTCTGCATGGTTTTATATGGGTTTTCCAATAGTGGAATCGCTTCCTCTATCACATTTTCTTCTTTTTTTTCGAGTAGGTAGACATCCGGTCCCTTTCCTGCCATAATCTCCGTCCGTAGTTTTTGAATCTCGTTTTCCCGTGTTTCTTTTTCATCCGGAAGTCTTTGGATTCTCACCTCTATCTCGCTATTCGTTCCTTCTGTAAAACCTGCTGCAGCCTCTGCTTTCTTATACAATCTTCCATCTGCCACGACCCGCAGGATTTTCTCTTCTTCGCTTTTTTCTTCCGTTCCGCAGCCCCAAAGTCCTGCCGTCAGGGTACATATACATAAAACTGCTATTCCTTTCCGGATCACATCTTGTTTTTTCATAATCCTTCCCCGCCTCTCTGCGCTTCCGGCTTTATTCTGACACCATCATCTTATAAGTGTTCCATACGCTGTCGACAAGCTTGTCAATTTCTGCACTCCAGTCATAACCCGGGCGTGAACAATTCCCGGCTATCTGATCCAATCCTTCAAACAGTTCCCTTTCTGCTCCGGTCAGAAAATAGGCTCCGTCAAGTTCACGGAAAGATTGCTGCATTTCTTGTAGAACTTCCTCAGATGGATAATTCATCCATACTTCAAATGCGTTCTCCTGTACCGGGGTAAAACTCTTATCAAGATACCCATAAAAAGCTGGTAATTTCATGGAATCTTCCGAATGTTCTTTTTGATACTTTTGAGTCCTGTCATTTAAAAACAGCATCAGGAAATCGTAAGCCTCCTGTTTCAGATCACTGGACATTCCGACAGCTCCATAAGACATGATCGATGCCATTTTCCTTCCTTCGATATCAGGAACCACTTGTAGCCCTAATGGGGATTGCTCGTTATAGTACAACACTTCCATTGAATCTTTAAATACGAATCGGCTGTCTATGTCTGAGTTTATGACTTCATCCTGCACGTCAATATCAAACTGAATGCAGTCCCGAGCCAGTTCTTTCCATCTTTCTTTATCAAATTTTACTTCTGCTTTTTCATAATCTGCTGCTGGCTGTATCCACCTCGCTGTTTGCAATGTCAATCCATAAAAAGCCTGTTTCAAGCGAAAATCGTCAGAGGAAACAGCCTGCTGCATCCATTCCTGCAATGTGTCTCCTTTCATTTTTTCCATATCATCCGGTCTTGGCAGTACATAATACAGCACAGACATCGGAATGATATACTGGCGTCCATCATACTGTCCTGCTTTCAAAATTGCTTCATGATAGGTATTGTCCTCCCAATAAGAATCCTTCTCCATGAATTCATCCAAAGACGCTAATGCCCCACTCTGCATTGTTTGATATGGGTTTTCTAACAGTGGCATAACAGCTTCTGCTGCATTTTCCCGAACGCTCTCCAGTAAATAGACATCCGGTCCTTTCCCTGCCATAATCTTTGTCCTCAGTTTCTGAATTTCTATCTCCCGTTTCTCCTTGTCATCCGGGAGCCTTTGGATTCTCACCTCTATTTCGCCATCCACACCTTCCAAAAATCTAGCAGCGAATTCTACATCTGTATACAGTGTTCCATCCGTCACGACCCGCAGGATTTTCTCTTCTTCACTTTTCTCTTCAGTCCCGCAGCTGCAAAGTCCTGCTGCCAGAGCGCATACACATAACACTGACATTCCTTTCCGAATCATATTTTGTTTTCTCATAATCCTTTCCCCTCCTCTCTGCGCTTTCAACTTTATTCCGACACCATCATCTTATAAGTATTCCATGCGCTGTCAGCAGCCTTTGGAAGAGCCTGAGTCCAGTCGTAGTCCGAATAGATGGCTTCAGAGCAAATGTCGCTTGCTTCTGTAAAAAGGGTTCTTTCTGCACTGGTCAGGAAATATGCACCGTCTAGTTCACGGAAAGTATTTATGGTTTCCTGAAGCACTTCATCATCAGGATATCCCATCCAGACTTCAAAAGCACTTTCCTGTACCGGAACATTTCCTATATGGCTTAGATATCCATAAAACTCTGGAAGCCTTATATCCGGATGTTCTTTATTATATTGTTTTGTTTGATCATTCAAAAACAGCATCAGATAATCGTACGCTTCCTGCTTCAGATCACTGGACATTCCTACTGCTGCGTAAGACATAATCGATGCCATCTTCCTGCCATCAATATCCGGAACAATCTGCAAGTCTACTTTCTCATTCTTATCAGCAGCTCTCCCATTTTCAAAAAAATAGTGTTCTTCCACCAAAGCAAGCTCTTCTTGGGCTGCTTTCCCAAACCGAATGAACTTGTCAGCAAATTCGCACCATTTTTTCTGATCGAAAAGGACTTCTCCGGATTCATAATCTGCTGCAGGCTGTATCCACCGTGCTCCCTGACTCATTAATGTGATAAAATATTTTTTTAACCTTACATCCTCCGAATTTGCTACCTGCTCTACCCATTCTCCCAAGGTATCTCCGGTCATTTCTTCCATATCCTCTGTTCTTGGCAGTACATAATACATCACAGACATCGGAATGATGTACTGCCGCCCATCATACTGTCCCTCTTTCAAAATTGCTTCATGATAGGTATTGTCCTCCCAATAAGAATCCTTCTCCATGAACTCATCCAAAGATGCCAAGGCCCCGCTCTGCATCGTCTGATATGGATTTTCCAACAGTGGAAGAAACTCTTCTCCATTTTCCTGGTTTCCATCCAGCAAATACACATCCGGTCCCTTTCCCGCCATAATCTCTGTCCTCAGTTTCTGAATCTCATTCTCCCGCTCCTCTTTCTTTTCTGGAAGTTGCTGAATTTCCACCTCTACCTCGCTATTCGTTCCTTCTGTAAAAGTTGCCGCAGCCTCTGCCTGATCGTGCAAGGTTCCATCCGTCACAACCCGCAGGATTTTCTCTTCTTCACTTTTCTCTTCCGTTCCACAGCTGCAAAGTCCTGCTGCCAGAGCGCATACACATAACACTGACATTCCCTTCTGAATCATGCTTTGCTTTCTCATACTTTTTCCCCTCCTCCTGTTCAATTATCCGGCTATTATTGTCTAAATTATATCATTGTCAAAAATACTTGTCTATCATTATAGATTTAAATTCATTTTTTTGTGATAATATTTAATCATCAACATTATTTGTCAATATTTTCATCTAGAATATTCTTTAATCTTCCCTTAATATTTATTCTGATTATTTTCTTTTATATAAAATATTCCAAAATTTTACCCCCCCCCATTAAATTGACACATATTTTATTTGTTGATATAATAAGGGAAATACAATTTATGTGAGGGCAAAGGTATGATATCTGTAAAACAAGTTAGTAAATCTTTTCATGGTAATCGTGTTCTGGATCACATCAGCTTTGAAATCCCGGATCAGACAGCCACGGCGCTGATCGGACCAAATGGAATCGGAAAAACAACGCTTTTGAATATTCTGTGCGGATCTCTGGTACCGGATTCTGGCGAAGTCACCTCCGAAACTCCTGATTTTCAAAGAGAAATTTTTACCGTTCTGTCGGGTTCCCATCAGCTGTATGCGAAAAATACAGTGAAAGAAAACATCGAATTCCTTGCGGTGCTGCGGGGCCTTTCCAACTCGGATATCCGGCAGAACCTGGACCGGTACCTGCCTTCTTTCCCGCTGTATGACTCCGTAAAAAACAAACTGTTTGAGGAGCTCTCTACCGGTCAGAAACAGCTGATGATTCTGCTTGCGGCTCTGGTGACGAATTCCCGGTATCTGATTTTAGACGAACCGACCGAAGGACTGGATCTGGATCACAAACGGGCACTGCTTCACGCTGTTTCTTCCATTCGAAATACGAAGACCATTTTGATCACGTCCCACGATTCGGACTTTATTACGTCGGCCGCCGAACGGTTTCTGTTTCTGAAAGACGGGCAGATCGCAGTCGAAAAAGAACATCTTGATACAAAGGAATTTCTGGAAATTTATGAAGCATTATATTTGCAGGGGGAATCGTTATGAGAATAATCTGGTATGAATGTAAAATGGATGTGTTAAGGACGTTCCGCTATAAGATGGGACTGGTTTCTGACCTGGTGATTTATACATTACTTCTCTGTTTTTTCTTTTGGTCTAATACAGGGCAGTCCTTTCAAGAACTGTATGGCGTAGAAAATTATCAGGCACTGCTTCTTCTGGGCTACGTGGCATGGACCTTTTCTGTCACAGCAATTTCCACTATTGCTTCCCAGCTTCTGGCAGAGCTTCAGCGCGGCACCCTCTTTTTCAAGCTTCACTCCCGTCTTCCGCTTCAGATTCTCTATCTGGGAGACCTGCTTTCCTCGGTGCTCGTCCAGACTATTGTTGTGATCATTTATTCTGTTGTAACATATTTCTTTTTCGGGGTACGGTATACAGTAACACTTCCGATCGTAGCCGCATTCTTAATTTCCATCCTCGGCATGTACGGAATCGGGCTGATGATCGCAGGGCTTTCTCTGTATTACAAACGGATCGGCGCTATTGTGCTTCTGGTACAGTTATTTCTTCTTTTTGTTACGGATACCATTCCGACGTCACCCGTCATCACAGAAGTTTCCAGCGTGCTTCCGCTTACGATGTGTAATACCGTGATCCGGAACAGCTTTGTTCACAAAGATCTGGGAATGACGTTCCTTTTGCTATGCGCCGTCAGCCTTCTCTGGTTTGTGGCGGGATATGTAGTCTTTGACTGTTTTATGAAGCAGGCCAAGAAAAAAGGTAATCTTCTTTTATACTGATATACTGTTTTTGCAGCCCTTTCTTTCTCCGGGAGAGAACTGGTTTCCTATTCGACAAAAGGAACCATTTCTCTCCCTTTTCATACCCTGATAGTGAAGGATTTATTTCCTCTAAAATAAAAAACAGGAGGCACTTTCATGGGCATTACAAACTCTAACAAAGAGGTCAATGTCTCACAGATCACCTGCGGCGGAACCTTCCAGGTAACACTTGGTCTTTCGGCAGCTCCGGATATTTTGGAAAATCCGGTGGATATTGTTCTTGTTCTCGACCGCTCCGGCAGTATGGCCGGAAGCCCGCTCGAAAATCTGAAGCTTGGGGCGGACACCTTTATTGACATTATCAATGAAACTACCGACAGTACTCAGGATGGACAGATCGGCTCGGGAAGCCATATCGGTATCGTCAGCTTTTCCAGCAACGCATCAGCAGACACACAGCTGATTACTTCGGTTACTGACTTAAAGGCGGCGGTAGCTGCGCTTTCTGCAGGTGGATCCACCAACCATGCAGACGCATTTTCCACTGCTGCATCCCTTTTTGACCCTTCTTCTTCCAACGAAAAGGTCATTGTCATGTTTACAGACGGGAAAACGACTTCCGGAATTCCTCCTGCACCGGTCGCGGAGACGATCCGTGATTCGGGGATCATTATTTACTGTATCGGTCTGATTGGAGACACAGGAATTGATGTGGATGTACTCAATGACTGGGCAACAGATCCGGATGCATCTCATGTTGCTGTCACCCCGGATGATTCTGAACTGGAGGACTTGTTTGCGGATCTGGCGGCCAACATTTCCAAACCGGGAGCAACAAATATTGTCATTAATGAAACTCTCAATCCGGATTTCACTATTGTAAGCATTGGCATGCCATCTTCCGGTACTGCTGCTGCCATTGACTCTCAGTCTCTGCAATGGAAAATTCCATCACTCGGAGTCTCTGGAAACGAGGGTGCGTCTTTGGAATTCTATGTGCAGCACACCGGCCAGACTTCCGGAAATCTTCCTGTCAACCAGTCCATTTTCTACTCGGATACGGAAGGTAATACCGTATCCTTCCCTGAACCTTCCGTTCAGGTTGAATGCGGCGTTTCGGTAGACCCGGAGCCTTGTCCGGTCCCGGTCGATTTTACAATCGGAAAATGCCAGGACTCTCTGGTCGTTGATCTGGGAGATGCGTATCTGGAATCTTCCGGCCGGATCGTACAGCTCAATGTCAAACTGAAAAATGTCTGCCCTCACAAACGGGTTGCTCTCGGAATTATTCTGACCGAAACCGATAACTACGGAAGCGAATATCAGCGCGGCATGAAGGCCATCACCGTACCGGCCCATAATCAGAAGAACTGTCAGGATGTAGAAGTAAAATGCATCAAGTTTGTTCTTCCGGAAGACCTGAATGTATCCGGCTGTCCGTGCCAGTCGCTGTGCTGTGAACGGCATCTGAAAGTGCGGATTATCGCGCATTATATCGATACCGACTTCCGCTGCTGCGATTCTACAGTAACCTTCTAACGTATAACAGGGAGAGCATTTCGTCTCTCCCCCTTTTTCTTTCTATATCTAACAAATCTTATTGCCATTTGCCACAAGCTTGAACTTGCATCCCAGAACCTCGGCGGCTCTCCGGCACATGATCATCCGTTCCAGAAAAATTTCAAAATAATCCATCACCGTACACATCTCGTCATCCAGCTCCAGATTCATCTGAATCACTCTCTTCTCTTTTTTGACTTCCAGACTGGAGGCCAGCACCGCATAGTTAACCCGGTCGTGGATATCAAAATTGGCAATGGTCGGATTCTGCACCCGGTTTCTTCGCACATCGGTTTTATCCGCCAGAATCAGCGCCGCAGAGACGATGTCCACGGCAGTCCCCGTAGATTCGTCATGGTTTCCAATGGCGGTTGTCACAGTCATCACATCCCGAAGAGGCATTCCCATTTCCTTTAAAATTCCATAAGCCAGAAGTGCTCCGGTATGGGCGTGGTCATGCCGGTTGATGCTGTTTCCAATATCATGCATGTACCCGGCAATTTTGCTGAGCCGGATTTCTTTTGCCCCGTATCCAAGATCTTTAAGAATCTTCCCGGCAGTCTCTGCTACCTTGGCGGCATGTTTTCTGGAATGTTCGGTAAAACCGAGAACGTCCAGCACCTCATTTCCTTTCTCTATCAAAAGATTAATCTCTTCATTTTCCTTTACCTTTCTGTAAGTAATGATGTCTTGTTTCTTTTCTGCCATATATTCTGTCGTATCTCCTCTTCTTATAATCTTGTAATTGCGTCCATGGCAAGGGCGGAGCGTTCACATTCCTCCGGTGCGAAAGTCACCTGCCAGCAGAGCGGGCTTCCTTTCATATATTCGGAAGCATAACTGAGACCATTCGTCCGCTCATCCAGCATCGGGCGGTCAATCTGGTTCGTATCACCCAGCAGAATGATTTTGGTGCCTTTTCCTGCTCTTGTAATGATTCCTTTTACCTGATTCGGCGTCATGTTCTGTGCTTCATCGATAATCAGATAAGTCTTCATAATGGAACGCCCGCGAATATAATTTAACGCTTCCGTCTGAATCAGCCCGCGGTCGAAGATTTCATCGATCTTCCCCTGTAATTCCCGTTCGTCCTTATAGCGTTCTTCCTCGTTGGAATCGATCAGCTGTTCCAGATTGTCAATGACAGGACGCATCAGCGGAGAAATCTTCTCCTGTTCGTCTCCCGGGAGAAAACCGATGTCCGAGTCAAACTGTGCGTTTGGCCTGGAAATCAGAATTCTCCGGTATTCTCCCGTTGGATGATTCAGGATTTTTTCCAGGCCGACCGCCAGCGTATAGAAAGTCTTACTGGTCCCTGCCCTGCCTTTGATAATAACAAGCGGTGCCTTTTCAGCCGGCTGCATCAGTGCTTCCTGTACGAAATATTGTCCTGCATTTCTTGGAGAAACACCGTAAGGCTGGGTTTTCCGGTATTCCAGCTTTTTAATCACTCCCTTTTCCACCCGACCGAGCTGGGTTTTCTTTGCAGACTGATCCGCCTTTAAAATCACAAATTCATTTTCTTCCAGCTTTGGCACGATCCGGTTTCCCTGTTCGTCCGAAAGGTAGACATCCTCCACCGGAACACCCTTTTTCTTAAACTCTTTGAACTTTTCTTCCGGCACATACACTTCTATCCTTCCCCTGTACTGCCCTTCATACTCTACAACCTGCTCTGTCGTATAATCTTCCGCCCGGATTCCGATGATCTGTGCCTTAATTCTGAGCAAAATGTCTTTTGTCACAAGAACCACCTGTTCCTCACAGGACTCCGCCAATCCCTTGCAGACTTTCAAAATCCGGTTATCCATCTTCTCTTCCGGCAGATCCTCCGGAAGCTGCACGTTTACAAAATTTTTCTCCACCCGGAGTATACCTCCTGATGCCAGTTCAATTCCTTCCAGCAGATCTCCTTTTTTCCGGAGTTCTTCCAGAATCCGGATTGCCGCCCTTGCATTTCTTCCCTTCTCGCCATCTGCCTTCTTTAGATTATCCAGCTCTTCCAGTACAACAACAGGCAGAATCACCTGATTATCCTCAAAACTGAGCAGTGCCTGTGGATTCTGAATGAGAATGTTGGTGTCGATGACATAGATTTTTACCATATGCAGGTCTCCTTTACCATATAGACTTTTCATAAAACACAAAAGGAAAGCTGTTCTTCCCCTTTATGGAAATTATAGCTTTCCTGTATTTTAACTTTGCTCAGATTTGGGTTAAATTTGGGTTAAAGCAGGCATGCAGATAAACATTGCCATTTCCTTTTTATCAGGATTTTACTTAGACTTGACAGAAAGCCAGTAGTTCATACCGGTTCTTTCTTTTATAATGACAGTAAAGATTGGAGGAGTGTCTTATGCTTTTCTATACGATCATGATTCTTATTCTAGGCATACTTAGCGCAGGCATAACTGTATTTTTCTTTTTCCGGTGGAGACAGAATCGAAATGTTCCAGAAGATATCAATACAGAAAATACAACTGTTCCGGCGCACATATCCATTTTTACCAGACTTGGGACAGCACTGTTTCTTCTTGTTTTCACAGTTGGATTTATGTCAGTCGGCGTTTATTTCCTATATTCTTCCTGTCAGGAAGATCTGAGATATTCCGGCGAAGCGAATGGAACTGTAGTAGAATATACCCGGAAATGGGATACTACAGGCGAAACTTCCGGCTATCTCTACGCCCCTGTAGTCCGCTATCAGGCAGAAGGAAACGGGATCTGCATGGGTACAGGAAATGTCTGGAGCTCCAGACGCTCCTTTGAAATCGGAGAACAGATTACCATCCGCTACAACCCGGATCAGACCGATATCGTCTCTATAGAAGGCAACGGTTTATCCGTCGGTTTCAAAATGGGATTCGGATTTTTTCTGTTTGGTTTCACGGTATCTATTCTTGTTCTTATTTTCTTCGCCCTGAAACTGTTGGTCCATAATCAGGACACCAGGAACCGGATTATGGGACGGATCTGCGTGCTTCTAATCGGGCTTTTGATTGCAGGGGTCTGGATTGTCTTGGCCGGTCTGAAACTGGCAATGGCAGTATTCGCCCTGTTTGGATTGTATGTTCTTATTCATCGAATCCGAAGGTAGGGATAGACATTCCAGAGGACGTTTTCAATATCCGGATTAGTTAAATCCACATTTTGCATTAGATCTACTTCATAATCATTTTAAAGGACCAAGAAAAGGTGGAATCTTATTACAAAATAATTGAAGATCTTAAGAATTCACTTACGGACGAAAATGGGAATGCAAAAAACTTCATTTTTACAAGCTCTTATTTGGATCTATATCGCAAAGCAGACTCCAAGATTTTGGCTGTGATTAATTGAAAAGAATAGAACAATCCATGAAAGTTTTAAAACCATAAATGGAGAAGAATTCGGGTATCTAAATTTAAAGAGGACCTTTCTTCGTGAGGGTTCTTTAAGAGGGGCCTTCATGATGGGCTGGTAAAACAAACATAAGGGTAAGGAAAAAAGGGAAGCATACGCTTCCCTTTTTATCATAAATATAGATTAAAATCTTTATTTATTATTTGTTGTTGATTGCTGCCTGTGCTGCTGCAAGTCTAGCGATCGGTACACGGAATGGTGAGCAGGATACGTAGTTCAGGCCAAGTTTATGGCAGAATTCTACGGAGCTTGGATCTCCACCGTGCTCTCCACAGATTCCTACATGCAGGTTCGGGTTAGCCGGTTTTCCTAAATCGATAGCCATCTTCATCAGTTTGCCGACACCAACCTGGTCAAGTTTTGCAAATGGATCGTTCTCGTAGATCTTAGCGTCATAGTAAGCGTTGAGGAACTTACCAGCGTCGTCACGGGAGAATCCGAATGTCATCTGTGTCAGGTCGTTTGTACCGAAGCAGAAGAAGTCAGCTTCTTTTGCGATCTCGTCAGCTGTAAGAGCAGCTCTCGGGATCTCGATCATTGTACCAACTTCGTATTCAAGGTCGATACCAGCTGCTGCGATTTCAGCGTCAGCTGTTTCAACAACGAAGTTCTTCACGTATTTAAGCTCTTTTACTTCTCCAACAAGCGGAATCATGATTTCCGGTTTGATGTTCCAGTCCGGATGAGCTTTCTTTACGTTGATAGCTGCACGGATAACAGCTTTTGTCTGCATCTTTGCAATTTCCGGATAAGTAACTGCAAGACGGCATCCACGATGACCCATCATCGGGTTGAACTCGTGCAGGCTGTCGATGATTGCTTTGATCTGCTCTACAGTCTTGCCCTGAGCTTCTGCAAGTTTCTTGATATCTTCTTCCTCTGTCGGAACGAACTCATGAAGCGGCGGATCCAGGAAACGGATTGTTACCGGGTTGCCTTCCAGAGCTTCGTAGAGAGCTTCGAAGTCTCCCTGCTGATATGGAAGAACTTTTTCAAGAGCTGTTTCTCTTTCTTCTTCTGTTTCAGAACAGATCATTTCACGGAATGCGTCGATTCTTCCTTCACCGAAGAACATATGCTCTGTACGGCAAAGTCCGATACCTTCTGCGCCAAGTTCTACAGCTTTCTTAGCGTCTTCCGGTGTATCTGCGTTTGTACGAACTTTTAATGTTCTGTATTTGTCAGCCCAGTTCATGATACGTTCGAACTCACCAGCGATTGTAGCGTCTACTGTCGGGATTACTCCGTCGTAGATGTTACCTGTTGTACCATCGATGGAGATGAAGTCTCCTTCGTGGAATTCTTTTCCGCCAAGTGTGAATTTCTTGTTTGCTTCATCCATTACGATGTCGCCGCATCCGGATACACAGCACTCACCCATACCACGGGCAACAACTGCTGCGTGAGATGTCATACCACCGCGAACTGTCAGGATACCCTGAGCGCTCTTCATACCTGTGATATCTTCCGGTGATGTTTCAAGACGAACCAGAACGACTTTTTCTCCTCTTTC
Organism: Drancourtella sp. An12; assembly: GCF_002160935.1. NCBI lineage: Bacteria > Bacillati > Bacillota > Clostridia > Eubacteriales > Oscillospiraceae > Drancourtella > Drancourtella sp. An12. The sequence continues at coordinate 19,780 of NZ_NFLO01000025.1, forward strand.
AGCCCACTCTACAGCGTCATCAGCTGTGAATACAACTTTACCGCAGGCAGCTCCCGGAGATGCTCCAAGACCTTTGCCCATCGGTGTAGCTGCTTTCAGTGCAGCAGCGTCGAACTGTGGGTGAAGTAATGTATCAAGGTTACGAGGATCGATCATAGCAACTGCTTCTTCTTCTGTTCTCATACCTTCGTCAACAAGGTCGCATGCGATCTTCAGAGCAGCCTGTGCTGTTCTCTTTCCGTTACGTGTCTGAAGCATGTACAGTTTACCATGTTCTACAGTAAACTCCATGTCCTGCATATCTCTGTAGTGGTTTTCCAGAGTGCTGCATACTTCTTTGAACTGTTTGAATGCTTCCGGGAATTTGTCTTCCATTTCGGAAATGTGCATTGGAGTACGAACACCGGCAACAACGTCTTCGCCCTGTGCGTTTGTAAGGAATTCTCCGAACAGACCGTTTTCTCCTGTAGCCGGGTCACGTGTAAATGCAACACCTGTACCACAGTCATCTCCCATGTTACCGAATGCCATCATCTGTACGTTGACAGCTGTTCCCCATGAATACGGGATATCGTTGTCACGACGGTATACATTGGCACGCGGGTTGTCCCATGAACGGAATACAGCCTTTACAGCGCCGATGAGCTGTTCTTTTGCGTCAGCCGGGAAGTCGGATCCGATCTTCTCTTTGTATTCAGCTTTGAACTGTCCTGCAAGAGCCTTGAGGTCTTCTGCTGTCAGTTCAACGTCCAGCTTCACGCCTTTTTCTTCTTTCATCTTGTCGATGAGTTCTTCAAAATATTTTTTGCCGACTTCCATAACAACGTCGGAATACATCTGGATAAATCTTCTGTAGCAGTCCCATGCCCAACGCGGGTTTCCGGAAGCTTCTGCCAGAGTTTCAACAACTTCTTCATTCAGACCAAGGTTCAGGATAGTATCCATCATACCCGGCATGGAAGCTCTTGCACCGGAACGAACGGAAACGAGAAGCGGATTCTCTTTATCTCCGAATTTCTTTCCTGTGATCTCTTCCAGTTTTGTCATAGCTTCCATGATCTGACTCATGATTTCGTCATTGATCTGTCTGCCGTCCTCATAATACTGGGTACAAGCCTCTGTTGTTACAGTGAATCCCTGAGGTACCGGGAGTCCAAGGCCTGTCATTTCAGCAAGGTTCGCACCTTTACCACCCAGAAGGTTTCTCATTGTAGCGTTACCTTCTGTAAACATATACACCCATTTCGTAGCCATGTTTCAATGTCCTCCTAATAATATATTTGTAATATTTGACACGAAAAACACGACTTTGCGTTTCTCTTATGTAAAGTCGTACTTCTGTGCCCGGAATATTACGTTCTTTTGCAGTTTCCCGCTGGTAATATTGTAAATGTTTTAACATAGTTCGTCAAGAAATTTATCGTATTTTCTGCAACAATTCTGTCATGCCTCGTATGGCAATTATGTCACAGTTTATGCGACAATCCGGTCATGTCTTATGGCCGGATTGTCACTCTCGTTTTATTTCTGTCCGATTTTTTCAATAAATGCTTTATAGCCTTTCACAGCTTCGTATACATCTGCCTTACTGGAGATCTCATACATTGCATGCATACAGAGAACTGCAACACCGCTGTCGATCACTTCCATGCCGTACTGTGCCATGATGTATGCGATCGTTCCGCCGCCGCCGACATCTACTTTACCAAGTTCTGCATACTGATATCCAACTCCTGCCTCATCCATGACGCTGCGGATTTCTGCGAGATACTCTGCGTTCGCATCGTTGGAGCCGTTCTTTCCACGGCTTCCTGTGAACTTGTTGAATACAAGTCCTTTTCCGAAGAATGCGGAGCTTCTCTTTTCAAATGCTGCTGCAAACATCGGATCGTAAGCAGCACTTACGTCTGAGGAAAGCATCTTGGAATTCTGAAGGGCACGTCTTACTTTTAATTCGGACTCTTCGCCTGTCAGTGCAATGAGCTCTGCTATCGTATTTTCAAAGAATCTGGAATGCATGCCGGTTGCTCCGACGCTTCCGATTTCTTCTTTATCTACCAGGATGCAGCATGCGGTACGGCTGATCTGCGGGTTGTCCAGCATTGCAAACAGAGATGTGAATGCGCAGACTCTGTCGTCCTGTCCGTAGGATAAGATCATGCTTCTGTCAATACCGCAGTCTCTTGCTTTTCCTGCCGGAACGATTTCAAGCTCTGCAGATACGAAATCTTCTTCTCCGATTCCGTATGTTTCTTCCATAAGACGAAGAACGCCTGCTTTTACTGCTTCTTTTTCGTCTTCTTTGAGTCCCTCTGCTTCTGTGAGCGGACGGCTTCCGATCAGAAGATCCAGATTGTCGCCTTCAATCACTTCAGATGCTTTCTGTGACATCTGTTTTCCAGCCAGATGTACAAGCAGGTCTGTGATTACAAATACCGGATCATTTTCATTTTCTCCGATATTAACACGGACTTTTGTTCCGTCTTTCTTTACGATCACTCCGTGAAGAGAGAGCGGGGAAGCAAGCCACTGATATTTCTTGATGCCTCCATAGTAATGAGTATCGAGATATGCCATCTCATCCGTCTCATAGAGCGGATTCTGTTTGATATCGATTCGTGGAGAATCAATGTGAGCTCCAAGGATATTCATTCCGTTTTCCAGCGGTTCTTTACCGATCTGGAAAAGAAGAATCATCTTGCCCATGAAAGATGCGTAAACCTTGTCGCCTTCCTTTAATGGTTCTCCTGCCTCTTTGTAAGAGCACAGGCAGCGGTATCCTGCTTCTTTTGCCAGGCGCTCTGCGACCTCTACGCATTCTCTTTCTGTCTTTCCTTCATCCAGGCAACGTTTATAACGTGCGCTGATGTCTTCCATCTCTTTTAATTCTGCCTGTGTGTAAGTCTTCCATACATTTCTTCTGTCCACTGTTTTGTTCCTCCTTCTGACATGAGATATTTTCAGGCTCAAATGCCCTCAAGTACTCTTATTATACATCACTTTTGCCAAAAGTCACAGTGCTTCTTTCATTTTCTTTACATATTCTTTTATATACGGCACACACTGCTCTTTGTACCGCCCGCAGAGCTTCACAATGGCCGAACCTACGATCACGCCGTCCGAAACTTCCGCCATCTTCCCTGCCTGTTCTTCTGTCGATATTCCGAATCCGACCGCACACGGGATATCTTGTTCTTCTTTCACCAGCTGCACCATTTTTCCCATATCCGTTGTGATCTCTGAACGTACACCCGTTACCCCGAGCGAGGAGACGCAGTAGACAAAACCGGCTGCCTCTTTTGCAATCATCTGGATCCGGTCTCTGGATGTCGGTGCGATCAGCGAAATAAAGTCCAGCCCATACTTCCTGCACACGCTGTCAAACTCTTCCTTCTCTTCAAACGGAACATCCGGAAGAATCAGACCGTCCATGCCGATTTCCGATGCAGTCCGTATAAAACGTTCCGTCCCGTAGGAGAATACCACATTGGCATAAGTCATAAAGGCCATAGGAATACTGGTGTTTCTTCGGATCCGCCGGACCATCTCAAAGACCGCATCCGTCGTAATTCCTCCGGAGAGAGCACGTAAATTCGCATCCTGAATCACCGGGCCTTCCGCCGTTGGATCGGAAAACGGAATTCCAAGCTCAATCAGGTCTGCTCCCGCCTCCTCCATGGCATAGACGATCTTCTCTGTCACCTCGATGGACGGATCACCGCAGGTGATAAATGGAATAAATGCTTTTCCATGTGTAAATGCTTCTCTGATCCTACTCATAAATATCCTCCCCTCTGTATCTGGCGATGGCCGCGCAGTCCTTGTCGCCTCTTCCTGACAGATTGACGACGATACACTGGTCCGGTCTCATCTCTTTTGCAAGTTTCATGGCATAGGCTACGGCATGGGCGCTTTCGATGGCCGGAATAATTCCTTCCGTCCTGGACAGATATTCAAAGGCGTCCACTGCCTCGTCATCTGTCACCGCCACATATTCAGCCCGTTTCTTATCATAAAGATCCGCGTGTTCCGGACCGATTCCCGGATAGTCCAGTCCGGCTGAGATGGAGTATACCGGAGCAATCTGTCCGTACTCATCCTGGCAGAAATAGGATTTCATTCCGTGGAAGATACCGGGCTTTCCTGTAGCAATGGTTGCTGCCGTCTCTTTCGTATGGATGCCGCGGCCTGCCGCTTCACATCCGATAAGCCGGACGTCTTTCTCTTCGATAAAATGGTAAAACGCTCCGATCGCATTGGAGCCGCCGCCGACACAGGCCAGCACCGCGTCCGGAAGTTTTCCTTCCGCCTCCAGGATCTGCTCTTTGATTTCTTTGGAAATCACTGCCTGGAAATCCCGTACGATGGTTGGGAACGGGTGGGGCCCCATGACAGATCCAAGGACGTAGTGGGTATCATCGATCCGGTTCGTCCACTCCCTCATGGTTTCGGACACCGCATCTTTTAAAGTTGCCGTTCCGGTAGTGACCGGATGTACCCTGGCTCCGAGAAGGCGCATCTTATACACGTTCAGTGCCTGACGTTTTGTGTCCTCCTCTCCCATGAACACTTCACACTCCATCCCCATCAGAGCGGCTGCAGTTGCGGTTGCAACTCCGTGCTGCCCTGCTCCGGTCTCCGCAATCACACGGGTCTTTCCCATCTTTTTTGCAAGCAGAACCTGACCAAGAACATTGTTGATTTTATGAGCGCCGGTGTGATTTAAGTCTTCCCTTTTCAGATAAATTTTAGCCCCGCCCAGATCCTTCGTCATATGCTCCGCATAGTAGAGTCTGGATGGTCTCCCTGCATAATCATTTAATAGTGTTGTAAGTTCCTTCTGAAATTCCGGATCGTTCTTATAATGATTGTAGACCTCTTCCAGTTCAATGACCGCATTCATCAACGTTTCCGGTATATACTGCCCTCCATGGGCGCCGAATCTTCCCTTTGACATCTGATTCCTTCCTTTCTTTCTCTTATCTGATATCTCAAGTCAGCGACCGCAGCATGTGTACTGCGTCCGCGATCTTTTTTTCGTCTTTCACTCCGTCTGTCTCAACGCTGCTGCTCAAGTCGACGGCAAACGGATAAAACCTTTCCACGGCTTCTTTCATATTATGAATGCCGATTCCTCCGGCAAGAAAGTACGGCTGTTTTGCTTCCTCCAGGCATGACCAGTCGAAACTTCTTCCTGTTCCGCCGGTTCCGCAGTCAAACAGCAGATAGTCTGCCGGAAATCCCGCTGCTCTTTCTACATCTTCTCTGCTCTTTACGGAAACAGCTTTGATCACCGGCACGCCGGCTGTTTCCCGAATCGTCCGGACCATCTCTTCTCCTTCCTGTCCGTGGAGCTGAATCATTTTAAGCCCGCTTTCCCTCACAATGCGTAGAATCGTATTTGTATCCTCATTGACAAAGACTCCTACAGGCACAATCCCCGGATCCAGCTCTTCCAAAAGCCCTTTCAGTCCTTCCGGATCCATATTTCTCCGGCTTTGCGGCACGTTTAGAATAAATCCACAGTAGTCCGGCCTTGCCGCGTTCACATATACAATGTCTTCTTTTCGCCTCAATCCGCAGATTTTGATTTTCGTTTTCATTGGTCCATTCCCCCAAGACAGGTAAGCGCTTTCCTTTTGTCCGGTTCCCGCATCAGTGTTTCGCCGATCAGCACCGCGTCCGTTCCGTTTTCTTTTAAAAGCCGTATGTCCTCCGGAGTGCGGATGCCGCTCTCTGATACAAAGATGATTTCTGGCGGCACCAGTCTGCGCAGACTGGCGCTTGTCTGAAGATCTACCTGAAACGTATGAAGATCCCGGTTGTTGACACCGATGATCTTTGCCTGGCACCGCTTTGCCATCTCTATCTCTTCCTCAGAATGTGTTTCCACCAAAGCGGAAAGTCCAAGATGCTCTGCAAGTTCCAGATCAGACCGTAATTCCTCTTCCGTCAAAATCGCACAGATAAGAAGCACTGCATCGGCTCCCATGGCTTTTGCCTCGTAGATCATGTACGGATCCACAGTAAAATCTTTCCTCAAAACAGGGATCTGTACTTCCCTGGCAATTGCTTCCAGATAAGCATCGCTCCCCTGAAAATAGAATGGTTCGGTCAGACAGGAGATGGCTGCCGCTCCAGCCTTTTCATAGTCTTTTGCAATGTCCAGATATGGAAATGTTTCCGCAATCACCCCTTTGGACGGGGAAGCTTTCTTCACCTCGCAGATGAACGAAAGTCCTTCCCTGGAAAGGCTCTTCTGAAAAAGAAACGGTTCTTTTTGCTCCTTCCGGCTTTCGATTCTCTCCAGAAGCCGGCCTGTCGGAATCTCCCTCTTTTTCTTTGCAATCCGCTCCCTTGTCTTTTCAGCGATTTCATCCAGTATGGTTTTCATACCCGTTCCTCCTGTACTTCCGGTTTCCAGCCGTTCGATTCCCGAATGAATTCTTCCAGTTTCTTTCTGGCTGCCCCGCTGTCGATGATTCCTTCCGCCATCCGTACGCCGGCCTCCAGATTCGGTGCCTTTCCGGCCAGATAAAGGGCAGCTCCGGAGTTCAGTGCCACAGCATCCCGTTTTGGTCCTTTCTTTCCATTTAAAATCTCCAGTGTGATCTGTGCATTTTCCTCCGGTGTTCCTCCCGTCAGTTCCTCTTTTTCGCATCGGATAAATCCGAAATCTTCCGGAGTAATCTCGTAAGTATGATAGGTTCCGCCTTTGATCTCACAGACCTTTGTCGGCGCACTCATGGAAATCTCATCCAGCCGGTCCATCCCATAAACCACCATCCCGCGCTTGACTCCAAGATTGCTCATAACTCTGGCAAGCGGTTCTACCAGCGACTCTTCATAGACCCCCATCAGCTCCATGTTTGCTCCTGCAGGATTGGAGAGCGGCCCTAAAATATTGAATACAGTACGGATCCCCAGTTCCTTCCGAATCGGCGCCACATACTTCATGGCAATGTGATAGTTCTGTGCAAACAGAAAGCAGATGCCGATCTTCTTTAACATGGCCGCACTTTCTTCCGGCGAGGCCGTAATCCGGACTCCCAGCGCTTCCAGAACATCGGCCGCCCCGCTTTTGCTGGATGCCGCCCGGTTCCCGTGTTTTGCAATCGGAACGCCGCCCGCCGCGATGACCAGAGAAGATGTGGTGGAAATATTAAACGAATTTGCTCCGTCTCCTCCTGTTCCGACAATCTCCAGTACGTCCATCTCATGAAGGAGACGGATACAGTGATCCCGCATTCCTTTGGCTGAACCGGTAATCTCTTCGATGTTCTCCCCTTTCAGGGAAAGAGCGGTCAGATAAGAGCTCATCTGAACCGGGCTTGCCTTGCCGTCCATGATCTCATTCATGACTTCCAGTGCTTCTTCTGCTGTCAGATCGTTTCTTTGTGCCAGTTTTAATATTGCTTCTTTAATCATGTCTGTAAACCTCCACAAAATTCTGAATCATCTTTTTCCTTTCCGGTCTGATCAAAGAGCATTGTGTACTATCAGCCGGATCAGCATTCCGACAACAAAAAAACGCCCCTGATACAGACAATCCATAACATCTGTATCAAGGACGATATCTACATACCGCGGTGCCACCTTGATTCACGGAAAAAATCTTCCATGCGCTTAGCGAGATACCAACATATCTCCGGCAACTGACGTATGCCCTACGTCGCAGAGTACTGGGCAGGAATTCCTGCTTTTGACTGCGCCCTCCGTGGTCCATTTGGCTGACTGCGTTCCATCCGGCTCTCACCTTCCCGGACTCTCTGTGGGTGCACGGCAACTTTGATCTCCACTTCAACGGTTTATCTGGCTAAATTCAATTTTTACTCATTATAGGATGAAAGCGCAGATGTGTCAATACTTTTTTCAAGATTTTCCATCTCTGTCAGAATCTCCTTCTGTCTCTCATCAAACAAAAGTCCTTTATTGTACTTGTAGAAATACGGGCAGTCATTATCCCTCAGGAACCGGATACTGTCCCCGTTGGTATTGAGTTCTGCCAGAAAGGCCGCCATCTCCTGACTTTCGCCAAAGGCGTCCTCCAGAAACCGGAATGTGTTTTCCAGTGCTTCCATCGCCTGGTCCGTAACTGTCTGCCGCTTCTCCACCTGTCCGGAAAATGCTTCCTTGACAAAAGCAAACTCCTCGTCCCATCCGGCGCCTTTTGCCGCCGCTTCGGTCAGCTTCCACCGCTGCTCATAGGATTCCAGCTCTGTAATCACCGAAGTTTCCAGTTTTTCCATGGCTCCGGTCAGAAGCCCTGCCTTCTTTTTCGACGCCAGTTCTGCCCGAAGTCGTTCAATCACTGCTGACAGGCTGTGCTCCTCTTTGTATACTTTTAATTCCGCAAACAGCCGTTCTGTTCTGGCATCTTCCTCTTGGTACGCCCGGAAATACTCGGCAAGCTTTCCGTTTAACATGCCTACAATGCTGAACCGTTCATCAAAGGCGGCGAATTTCAGCTTTTCGAGAACATCCTCCCCGTAAATGCCCTGTACAATCTTTTCCAGACCGTAGTCTTTCTTGTATTTCTCGTACAGTTCCAGATAATTGGCAAATTCCTTTGCTATTTCCCAGTTCTGTAAATACTGGTGCGCTACTTCCCGGTCCACTTTCTTACCAAGCATCCGGTATACGCGGAGAAGTTCTGAGAGATCCTCCCATCCTCTGGCCGTCACAAACTGCTTTCCATCCACCGTATTTTCTACCCTGTAGAAATGATCCTTCCGGATTTCCAGATAAGCAAGAATCGCCGGATCGATCTGTGCCTCGTAGGCGTACTCCCGCCATACGTCATAATTTTCCTCGATGTCAATCCGTTTCAGCCGGTCCAGTGTCACAATGTCGAATTCCCGCACGGACTTATTGTATTCCGGCGGGTTGCCTGCCGCCACAATGATCCATCCTTCCGGTACTTTGTGGTTTCCGAACATCTTGCACTGAAGGAACTGCAGCATGGTCGGCGCCAGTGTCTCCGAAACGCAGTTGATCTCGTCCAGAAAGAGGATGCCTTCTTTTAACCCGGTCTCCTCCATCTTCTCGTAAACTGACGCAATAATCTCGCTCATCGTATACTCCGTGACGGAACAGACTTCCCCGCCATAGCTGCGCTCCCGGATAAACGGAAGTCCTACCGCACTCTGCCGGGTATGGTGTGTAATCGTATAGGAAACCAGGCCGATTCCACATTCTCTTGCGACCTGTTCCATGATCTGGGTCTTCCCGATTCCCGGAGGCCCCATGAGAAGGATCGGCCGCTGCCGGATCGACGGGATCAGGTAATGTCCGTCCGCGTCTTTTTGCAGATAAGCCTCGATGGAATCCCGGATTTCCTGCTTTGCTCGTTTGATATGCATCCTCTATTCTTCCTCGCTTTCCATAAATATCGCTTCATCCAGCACAAGCCGGATTGCCCATGCCGGTGTCCGGATGTCCCTCGATCCGTCGTCGATAAAGACGAACGCCGTCTCGTAGGATGGCATCCGGGACGGATAGGTGCCGTATCCGTCTGTAAAATAAATCACGCCCCGCAGATTCTGGAACGCTCCCTGTTCAATCAGGCTGTCAATATAGGCAAAGGCCGGACGGAAATCGGTTCCGCCGCCGCCATAGAGTTTCAGCTCCTGCATATAGCGTTCCCAGTCTTCCTGTCTCTCGATCCTCACATCCTCCTGCACCTGTTCATCGCACTGAAGAATCCGGATATGAACTTTTCGGAAGAAGCTCTCATTTTCGCTCAGGACATCATACGTTTCTTCCAGAAATTTCCGCACCAGGTCTCCGGAGCAGGACATGGACGTATCCACCACAATGACAAATTCTTCAATCTTTTTAACCTCCTTTGTCTCCTGTGGTTCGATCAGCGGCATATTACCGTACATGGACAGTCCGTAATGATAAAAGGCATAGTCAAAGCTGTCGTCATCCACACCGATTTCTTCCCGCCACACGGAAAACTTTCTCAGAAATTCCCGGTAGTCGTAGCGCTTCTTGTTGGCGACCCGAAGCTCTTCCAGAAGGTCTCCGGAAGCACTTGCCTCTTCCTGCGCGAAAGTATCCAGATTCAGTTCCATCTGCTCGCTGATCTGTTTCCAGTTATTCTCTGTCTCATTTGGCGGCCGCTTTTTATTTTCCTCCGGGTCCGGCCAGTAAAGATGGCTGTCCGCCCCAAACTCGGCATCCAGTTCCATCCGCTTCTTCTCACTCATTCCCCATGCTGTCAGACTTTTATAGATCTTCTGTGCTGTCAGCACCTTCGTGCTGTTTTTCAGTCTGCGGTATACGTCCTTTCTCAGCCAGGATGGTGCCCGTCTGACACAAGGGCAGGAAAGGCTGTCGATAATGGACTCCACTGCGATATTGCAGGCCAGATCCCAGAAAAGGGGATCCCGTTTACCTCTCAGATAAAGATGCCCGAACAGACAGTGCAGGACGATGTGGAGATAGGCCCGGTTGACATTCTTCCGGTCTTCCCGGTAAGTTCCGCCAAGCCATCCCGGATGAAAGTAAAGCCCCTGCCCGTCTGTTCCGATGGAGCCGATCTCCCCGTCCATCTGGAACCGCAGGCTGGAAAGCGCCACGTCCAGGTACCGCATTTTCAAATATAACTCATTTCTCGCTGTCCGCAGAATTTCCTTTCCCAGGGCATTCATGCGCGCGGCCTGCTCTTCGCTGATCGTCTCTGCCATCTCTTCCTCCTTATCCATCTTCATACATTTTTCTGATTACAGATCAAACGTTTTCTTTCCGCTCCGTTTCCTTCCGGCCTGCAGGAGAAGGGCTGACATTTCAGCATGTCCTTTTTTCTCCGCAACAGTAAGCGCCGTCTCCAGTGCCTCACCTTCCCAGATCTTCTGATCCAGAAGAAATCGTACCGTCTTCATGTCATCCGCCTCAAGCAGAAATCCGGCAGTCTCCCCGGCACAGCCCCTCAGGAAATCTGCGTACTCTTCTTCTGCCTGTCCGGTAAGCCGGTACGGCTCCCGAAGTCTGGCCAGCGCAATCCGGATCAAAGTGCGGACATCTTCCCTTGCTCTTGCCTTTACAAAAAGGGAATCGTACTCCTCATAATCGATCTCCTTATGATAGACACACTGCCGGTAGTCTCCGCCGGATCCGTGGTAGTGCGTCTCCACGATCCGGGCCGGCGTATTCTCCACCGCCTCTTCGTAGTGCTCCGGAAAGATCAAACTGGCTGTCTCGATCTGTTCCTGATCCTCATAGGAGATATGGACCGCAAGTTCAAACCGTTGTTCCTCCAGAATCTGTCTCAGACAGGTCTGGCGCGACTTTCTGCAGCGGATTTCCACATGGCTTAACTGGCATCCGGTAAAGGCACCTCCGCCGATACTGGTCAGGCTGTCCGTAAAGGACAGTCGTTTTAACCGAAAGCAGCGGTAAAAGGCGTAGCGCCCTACTTCACCAAGCTCCTCCGGCAGATGGATCTCCTCCACCTGTCCGCCGCAGAGCCGCTTCCGCGCTTCTGATTTTCGCTCCCCGTCCGGCAAAAAGACTGCCATGCCTTCCTCTTCCTCTGTCTGCGCAAATCCATAGTCTGCAATTCTTGTTACCGGAAGGCCATCAATGGTATCCGGAAGGAAGACCTCCGGACTCTCTCCGTAGCATCCGAAGATGGTGACGGTCTTAAATTCTTTTGATTCTGTTTTATAATGTATTTCCGGATACATGACTCCCTCCTGCCAGAATAAATCACTGCATAACAGCGGCCGGAAGACAACTGCTCCCGGCCTCGTTTTTTAATATTCAAACTTCTTTTCAAAATAAGCTTTCAGATCTTCGATCTTTACACGCTCCTGCTCCATCGTATCACGGTCACGTACAGTTACTGCGCCATCTTCCTCGGATTCAAAATCATAGGTCACACAGAATGGTGTACCGATCTCATCCTGACGGCGGTACCGTTTTCCGATGTTTCCACGGTCGTCGTACTCACAGTTGTAATATTTGCTGAGCTCGGCATAAATCTTCTCCGCACCCTCGTTTAACTTTTTGGAGAGCGGAAGGATACCGATCTTCACCGGAGCTAAAGCCGGATGGAAGTGAAGGACTGTTCTTGTATCTCCTCCTTCCAGTTCTTCCTCATCGTATGCTGCGCAGAGGAACGCAAGTACGACACGGTCTGCTCCAAGTGACGGCTCGATGACGTATGGCAGGTATTTTTCCTTCTTCTCATCGTCAAAGTATGTCATATCCTGCTTGGATACTTCCTGATGCTGTGTCAGGTCGTAATCGGTACGGTCTGCAATACCCCAAAGCTCGCCCCATCCGAACGGGAATAAGAACTCGAGGTCTGTTGTCGCACGGCTGTAGTGGGAAAGCTCTTCCGGCTCATGGTCACGTGCGCGCAGCTCGTCTTCTGTCATACCAAGATCTCTCAGCCAGTTGTAGCAGAAATCTTTCCAGTATTTAAACCACTCCAGGTCTGTTCCCGGCTCACAGAAGAATTCCAGCTCCATCTGCTCGAACTCTCTTGTACGGAAGGTAAAGTTACCTGGTGTAATTTCGTTACGGAAAGATTTTCCGATCTGTCCGATTCCAAACGGGATCTTCTTTCTGGAAGTACGCTGTACATTCTTAAAGTTGACGAAAATACCCTGAGCAGTCTCCGGACGGAGGTAAACGACGTTTTTCGCATCCTCTGTAACTCCCTGGAATGTCTTGAACATCAGATTGAATTCCCGGATGTCCGTGAAATTGTGCTTGCCGCAGCTCGGACACGGAACCTGGTGTTCATTGATGAAATCCATCATCTTCTCATGGGACCATGCGTCTACGCTTTCTTTCAGCTCAATCCCGTGTTCTGCCGCATAATCTTCAATCAGTTTATCTGCACGGAAACGCTCCTTACACTCTTTACAGTCCATCAGCGGGTCACTGAAGTTTCCAAGATGTCCGGAAGCAACCCATGTCTGCGGATTCATCAGAATCGCACAGTCTACGCCGACATTGTAAGGATTTTCCTGAATAAATTTCTTCCACCATGCTTTCTTCACATTGTTTTTCAGTTCTACGCCGAGATTTCCGTAATCCCATGTATTAGCAAGTCCACCATAGATTTCGGATCCCGGATATACAAACCCCCTGGTTTTGGCAAGAGCTACGATTTTGTCCATTGTTTTTTCTACCATCGTCTTTTACCTCACATTCTTCTAAAATTGTTTCCATTATACGGTAATTTGCCCGCTTTTGCAAGCACATCCCCTGTTTTTGCGTCCTGTTTTCCTGACAATTCGGCCGTTCTTCCGGCCCGGAGCCCTGCTTAAATCATTTCCAGCATCTCCAGCGACCGGAATGTATGTCCTATGTACACATCTACGCACCGCTTTGCTGCCTTTTTCAGCTGCGCCAGCACATCATCACTCACCGTAAAGGTGTAAAGTTTCTCCACCGGCGTCCCCTCAATAAATTGCAGGGCGTAAAGCGCAGACTGTCCAAACGGAAGTACATCCGCCGCCTGTCCGGCACAGTCCGGGCAGAGCATGCCGCCCCTCGACGCGCTGAACCGGGAAAGCTCCTCCGTCCTGCCGCATCCGGCGCAGGCAAAGGCCTGCGGCGCCTCCCCTTCGAGGCAGATCATCTTCAGTTCAAAGATGCACCGGATCAGGGGAAGAGAAATGCTTCTCTTTACGACAATCCGCATCGTCTGATAGAGAAGCTTTAAAATTTCCGTCTCGTCATTATTCTCTCTTGTACAGTATTCGGCAAATTCCAGGAAATAAAACCCGTATGTCACGGCTTCGATATCAGTTCTAAGCTCTCCGAAATAATTCTGAATCTCCGCCTGCTGCAGCGTATACGAAGATCTTCCTTCGTAAAGCGTAAAGGTGCCGAACAGAAACGGGCCCGTCGTCCCGACAAGCATACTGTTCGGCCGCCTTGCACCTCTGGCAAAAGCGGAGATCTTCCCCCGCTCACGGGAGAGGATCACCACTCTTTTATCGTATTCTCCAATCGGAAGCGCTGACAGAATCATTCCTGTCACGGTAATCGTCTGGCTCACTTTCTTCATCCTTCCGGCTTTCGTTCTGATCCCGGTCTTTTTCGGCCTTATGAGCCGTTATCCCTTTGTAGGTCAGATAGTCTTCTACTTTTCCGGTCATCTCAAACCGTGCCCAGTAGTCTTCATTCATCGGATCACCTCTTCATCTTTTGGAATAAAATTAGGTTCTCCGATTTTTCTTTTGTTATTCTTCTTCCCGGTATCCAAAATTTCTCATCAGAAATTCGCTGTCTCTCCAGTCTTTTTTCACCTTCACCCACAGCTTTAAATTGACCTTGCAGTCCAGCATCCGCTCAATCTCGAATCTGGCGGTACTGCCGATCTTTTTAAGCATGCTGCCCTGTTTTCCGATGATAATTCCTTTGTGGGAATCCCGCTCACAGATGATCGTCGCATCAATATCCGCGATGGTTCCTTTTTGTCCCCTGCGGAATTTCATCTGGTCGATCACTACCGCGATTCCATGCGGAATCTCCTCGTTTAAGCTGTGCAGTGCCTTCTCCCGGATCAGTTCCGCCACAATCTGGCGCTCCGGCTGGTCCGTCACCGTATCCTCATCGTAAAACTGTGGTCCGTACGGCAGATACTGCAGAATCACCTTTACCAGTTCGTCTGTATTCTCTCCGTTTCTTGCGCAGACCGGAACAATCTCCGCAAAATCGTAGATATCTTTATACTTTGCGATGCACGGAAGAAGCTCTTCCCGCTTTACTTTATCCACCTTGTTGATAACAAGAATCACCGGTGTGTGTACTTTCTTCAGCTGCTCTGCAATGTGCTGCTCTCCCGCACCGATAAAAGTGGACGGCTCCACAAGCCAGAGTACGACATCCACCTCATTGAGTGTCCGCTCCGCCACATTCACCATATAGGTGCCAAGCTTGTTTTTTGCCTTGTGGATTCCCGGCGTGTCCACAAAGACGATCTGTCCCTCGTCCGTTGTGAGTACGGTCTGAATCCGGTTTCTCGTTGTCTGTGGTTTATTGGATGTGATGGCGATCTTCT
This sequence comes from Drancourtella sp. An12, assembly GCF_002160935.1. Taxonomy (NCBI): domain Bacteria; kingdom Bacillati; phylum Bacillota; class Clostridia; order Eubacteriales; family Oscillospiraceae; genus Drancourtella; species Drancourtella sp. An12. Next base: position 34,811 of record NZ_NFLO01000025.1, read on the forward strand.
GCCCGATCAGCTGATTCATCAGCGTGGATTTTCCCACATTCGGCCGCCCGATCAGTGTCACAAATCCTGATTTATACTGCTTATTCTCTGTCAAAATCCCGTTCCTCTTTCCTTTGTAAACTCTCCGAACCGGAGGACCCGGCACCTAAAACAGCGCCTTCACCTCGGTAAAGATTTCTTTTTCCTGCTCAATCTTGTCTTCATTTCCGATGACACAGATCTGGTCTGCCTGTAATACTTTCTCCACGATATCCGCCAGATTCCGGATATCCTGCTGCGTTGCACGGAGAACTTCCAGCCTTTCTTTTCTGATCATCTCTTCCGTCACATGATTCATGTAAAGATTCATGGAACGGTCGCCCTTGGTAGCCGGAGTCATCGGCTGATCCATATTGCTGATGGTACCGATGATGAATTTTGTCATATCCCGGTCACTGACATCAAAGTTTCTCAGATATTCGGTCACACCCTGGTAAATTTCCAGCGTATTTTTCAGGTGCGGATCCCGGTAGGAGACAAAATAGCCTTCTCCCAGCTTGTTAAAGCTGCTCATGCATCCATAGGCGCCGCCTTTGACACGAATATTCTGCCAGAGGTATTCGTATCCCATGATAACTTTCAGAATCTGAAGCGCCCCGTGGTACTCTGCTCCGGCATCGATAAAGTTTCCTGCCATTGCCACATACTGTACCTTGGAGGAAGTCTGGAATCCTTCGTTTTTCTTCGCGCATGTGAGCTGGAAACCGGACTCTTCCACTTCTTCCGTGTGCAGACATCCTGAGAACTTCTCGATCTCCTGAAGTACCGGTTCTTTGCTTTCCGGTTCTCCCGTATAGCTTACGATCATCCGATCTTTCCGGAATACCTTGCGGCTGATCGTCTGCAGCATCTCCATGAGACGATCCTTTTCTTCCTCAAAATGGTCTGCGATCCGGCTGACGGTCTCGTAGTACTCAATTCCGTTTGTCATGTCTTTAAAGCGCGCAAGCGGCGAACTGTAGGACATGGCACGCAGCACGGCGGAACTGTGTCCCGCAGAGAGGAACTTCATCTGAAGTCTGGATTTCAGCATGTCCAGAATCTCTTTGATCCTCTTCTCATCTGTAAGCACCGACCGCATCAGAATTTCCTCCATCATAGAGAGGGCAAACGGAAGCTGGCCGTACATCGCTTTCGTCTTGATCTCAAACGTCGGGCGGAATTCTTTCTCCTTCACTTTTGTGACGTCGGTGTACATTTCAAGGGATGTCTCAATGCCTCCCGTGCGCCGGTTGATCTCATTGAACAGTTTGCCGTACTCGTAATGTTCGGTATCGATAATGCCGAGCACTGCCTGCAGAAGTCCTGCATACGGGATCTCTTTCTCGCTTAATGTCCGAAGATCAAAGATCAGTGTCAGATAGCCGATTCCGTTTGTATCGATCGGATGACAGATACATGGAACATCCCCGGCTTTTTGCTCTTCGTTATAAATCGGAGCAATGTCTTCGGAAATATCACTGACTTTCAGCACCGGAATCTTCTCCAGAATTTCCGGCGGAGTCGGCTCCTCCTGGTACGCTCTCAGATCTTTCGTATCCTGCACAAGCTTCTCCACTTCTTCTCTGGAGAGACCCGCCTTATAGTCCTGAAGCTTCTGATGGAGCTTCTGGTCTGCTTCCGCTGTCAGTCCTTTCTTCGGACAGATCATGACAATGGAAGCATGGGTGTTATCAAGAAGGTACTTCTGAATCAGATCTTCATAGTAGGAAGTACTGATCTGCTCTTTCAAAAATGCAAACGTGTCCAGTGCCTCGATGTGAAGGAACGGACTTTCTTCATCATACAGCCAGCTGTCGAACATCTGAAGTCCGTACATCAGCCCCTTCGGGTAGCTGCCAAAATCCGCCTCCCGGTAGCGGAACTCATGATAATTGATGCCTGCTGTCAAAGCGTCCGGATCTATTCCCTCTTTGACAATCTTTTCCAGAGTGGATTCAATCACACGGACAAATTCTTCTTTCTGTGATTCTTCGGCATTCTTTGCAATCACGGAGAATGTCGGCTGGTAAATTCCGTTATCATAGGATCCCAGAATATCATGTCCGATTCCTGCATCTGTCAGCGCTTTCTTTAACAGCGCACCCGGTGCGGACAACAATGCATAGTCCAGAATGGAAAATGCAAGGTAAAGCTTCTCGTCCAGACTGGTGCCGATTACCTTGTTGTAGGACAGATAGGTATTCATCTCCTCAGACTCGTTTGCTGCGATGGAATAATACCGCTTCCACTCTACCGGCTCATCAAACGGCTTCTGCAGGCGGATCTCCGAATCGATTTCGGCTTTTTCAAATCTGCTCAGATATTTCTCATCCAGCCACTGGAGCTTTTCTTCCATATCCATATCGCCGTACAGATAAATATAACTGTTGGACGGATGGTAATATTTCCGGTGGAAATTCAGGAAGTCTTCGTATGTCAGTGACGGGATCGCATCCGGATCTCCACCTGACTCATTGGAATAGGAAGTGTCCGGGAAAAGCGAATTTAAAATCATCCGGTCCAGTACGCCGTCCGGGGAGGAAAACGCTCCCTTCATCTCATTGTAGACAACGCCGTTGTATTTCAGCTCTCCGTCCGGATCTTCCAGCTCGTAGCTCCATCCCTCCTGACGGAATGTCTTGTCACTCTCATAAATATTCGGATAGAATACCGCATCCATGTAAACATGCATCAGGTTCTGGAAATCCTGGTCATTGCAGCTTGCGATCGGATATACGGTCTTGTCCGGATAAGTCATCGCATTTAAGAATGTATTTAACGATCCTTTCACCAGCTCCACAAACGGGTCCTTTGCCGGAAACTCCTTTGATCCGCAGAGTACCGAATGCTCCAGAATATGCGGCAGTCCCGTACTGTCCTCAGGAGGCGTACGGAATGCGATGGAAAACACTTTGTTATCATCATCGTTTTCGATCAGGGCAATCCTTGCCCCGCTTTTTTTATGACGGAGAAGCGTCCCTTTTGCCTTGATCCCGCTCAGGTCTCTCTCCTGTATCAGCTCATATGCCTGTAATTTCTTACTGTCCATTCCAATCTCCTCATTTCGATTCAAATTTTCCTGTTCTATAGTATACCATGTTTTCCGGGTTCGTAAAACATTCCGACCGCAAATCAGGTATATCTTGGCTTTTGTTTCTGTCCGTTGCTCTTTTCGATCATGTTCCGGATATCCTGCATTTCCTGATCCAGCTCGGAGATCACTGTAGCGCACCGTTTCAGCTTCTTCTGGATCTCTCCCTCATCATCGATCTCCTTTTTGTAACGGAGACGGTGATCCACGCTTGCCCAGAAATCCATGGCGATCGTACGGAACTGCACCTCCACTTTCATATATTCCTTTCCGTCTGCCAGAAAGATCGGGACCTCCAGAATCAGATGCAGGCTCCTGTATCCATTCTCCTTTGGATGCTGTATGTAATCTTTTGTCCGCAGAAGCCGGATGTCATCCTGCCCTGTGAGAAGCTCCGCCAGCTTGTAAATATCCTCCTGAAACGCACAGACAACACGGACGCCCGCTACGTCAAAAAGATTCTTCTCGATATTTTCCAAAGTCGGCTCAAACCCTTTTCTTTTCAGCTTCTCCATGATACTGGCCGGAGACTTCAGCCTCGTCTCTATGGATTCAAACGGATTTCGATCATAATTCAGCGAGAACTCGGCATCCAGTACGTTCAGTTTTGTCTCAACTTCCATGATCGCACATTTATATTTATTCATCAGTGCTGTGAATTCCACGCTGTTTGCCATATCACAGCTGTCCGTACGCTGTGTATAGACCTCTTTCAAGTTTTCTTTCATTAGTCGCACCTCTTCTTGTATCAATATGGAACATTGATTCCTCACTATAGTATAACAAAGCGCACATGGAAACTCCAATGAAAAAACTATAAACATTTTTCTGCCCCTTTGCCGGATTTGTGCTATCATAAAAGAAAGCAATGGTTTTTGTCGAGGAGGAGTGTATCATGACAGATAATAGACATTCATGGATAAAAAGAGGACTGACCGCAGGGCTTTTTTACCTGCTTTCCATCGCGCCAAGATTGATCGGGCGTCCGAAACGGATGCCCGGAAAATTTTATGCCCACCGTGGGCTTCATGACTTAAGTCTCGGAATTCCGGAAAATACCATGGCCGCTTTCCGGCGCGCTGTAGAGCACGGATACGGAATCGAACTGGATGTCCAGCTGACAAAAGACGGTCAGGTTGTTGCCGCACACGATTTTGATCTAAAGCGCATCTGCGGAGTTGAAAAAGATGTGGATGAGCTGACTTATGAAGAGCTGAAAGCTCTTCCTGTTCTTGGTACGGCTGAGCACATTCCGCTGTTTCAGGATGTGCTGGATCTGGTGGATGGCAAAGTGCCGCTCCTTGTGGAGATTAAATATAAACATGTGGGAAGTTCCATCTGCCGGAAGGCCGCGGAGCTTCTGGATCATTACAGTGGTTCTTACTGCATCGAATCTTTCCATCCGGTGGCTTTGATGTGGTTTCGGAAATACCGGCCGTATACCGTCAGAGGCCAGCTGGGAATGAATTTTCACAAGGATGACGGACGGGTGCACCCTGTCTATTATTTCCCGCGGCATCTGCTGACCAACTTTCTGACAAAGCCGGACTTCATCGCCTACGACCACCACGCAAGAAGCGCCCTTTCCCTGACGATCTGCCGGGTGGTTTTTGGCATTCCATGTTTCGCCTGGACAGTAAAATCCCCGCGGGAATATTATGCCTGCGAGCATATTTTTGACTACTTTATTTTCGAGGGCTTTCTTCCGGAAGAATGGGATACCCGGAATTGCTCCTGATCTGTACAAAACGGGGCATCGGCTCGTAAAGAACTGCTGCCCCGTACTTTATTTTCCATCTTCTTTTCAGACTTTCCTAGCTAAAAGCTTCTGGAATTCCTCTACTGTCGTTCCATACTCTTCCGCTGCCTGCTCAAGCGTCAACAGATTTTTCTGATAAAGGCTGATTAATGTTTTCGCTTTTCCTTCTTCCCTAAGCCCTTCGGCGTATTGTTCCTCATTAAATTCTTCCAGAATCACATCGCTCACCTCCGCACTGTTCTTCTCCAGAAATTCTTTCAGAATGTCCTGTTCGATACAGCTCTTCTGTGCCTGCCGGACTGCTACTTCTATGGAACTGCCTTTTTTCTGATTCTCTCTGACTTCATTGATAAAATATGCATATTCCCAGAGGATTCTACAATTCTCGAACAGTTCTTTGTTGTGTCCAAGATTGATATTCAGCATGATGACGCGACATTCCAGAGCCGCCTGTCCGGAAAATTCTGACTTTTTAAAAGCATCCGAAAGTTTTAATTCCTGGTATTCAGCTTCTTCTTTTCGTCCATTATAGAATACCACATATACCGGTACTGGTAAAGAAATCTGGGTAGAACTGTATATATTCAGCCCATTCTCCCGGATGTAATTCTGATAAATCCGCGCCAGATAAAGCAGTCCGCGAACTGGCATATTCGGATTGAATGTGCTTTGATGCTCGAAGAGATTCATGATACTTGAGAATAAAAAGGACACATCGTTTTTCATTCCCACATAAATCACATCTTCCAGTGTTGTAATTTTCATATCATCGGGATTTGTATAAGATGTTTTGTTTAAAGCATTATAAAGAGAGAGCAGATTTTTCTTGTCACGGAATATCATTCGGAAAAGTGTATCTTTATATTTAGAATTGACATGATGATTCGAAGATGTGTTTTTCTTTTTGGATATTGGTTTTCTTTGTTTTTTACTCATAGGCAGAAGCCTCCTTTGATTTGATGATAAATTTGACAAAAGATTAGAACACGGATATGAAATCAGACTGCATTTTCAGAATAAACACAGAAAAAGAGAAGTCTTCTTCATCATAGCAGAATATTCTAAAAAGCACAAGAGACAGCAGCTCTTTACGAGCCGCTGCCCCGTGCTTCGTGAGGTTATTATGGCATGTTTTATCCTACTTGTCGTAGATTGTCTTGATTTCGAGGAATTCTTCGTATCCCTCTACACCGCCTTCTCTTCCAAGTCCGGACTGTTTGTATCCGCCGAACGGGGATGTCGGGTCCCACTGTCCTTCGTTTACGTAAACAGTTCCTGTCTTCATCTGACGTGCAACTTTGTTTGCCTCTTCTTCCGGACCAAATACAGCGCCTGCCAGTCCGTAGATGCTGTCGTTTGCAATCTGAACCGCTTCTTCCTGTGTTTCGTAAGGGATCACTACCAGTACCGGTCCGAAGATCTCTTCCTGTGCGATTTTCATATCCGGTTTTACATCACTGAAGATCACCGGTTTTACATAATAGCTTCCGTTATCTTCCGGCACTTCTCCGGCTACCATTCTGGCACCTTCCTGTAATCCAAGTTCAATGTAGCCTTTGACACGGTCAAACTGCTTTTTGGATGAAAGCGGTCCCTGTGTTACCGTCGGATCATCGGCCGGTCCGTATTTGTATTCTTCCAGCTGTTTTTTGATGATTTCCTCTGCGCGTGCAAGTCCGTCCTTCGGCACCAGAAGTCTTGTCAGCGCGTTGCATGTCTGTCCTGCGTTCGGCACGACAGTCTCCAGTACAGAATGAATTCCATTCTCCCAGTCTCCGCCGTCCAGAAGGATTGCAGCGGATTTTCCTCCGAGTTCCAGTGCAATCTTTTTGATATTGCCAAGAGCCATTCTGGCCACTTCCCGGCCTGCTCCTGTAGATCCTGTAAAGGAAATCATGTCCACGTCTTCATGTGTGGAAAGGGCATTTCCGACTTCTCCGCCCCGTCCTGTTACCAGGTTGAAGACACCTGCCGGATATCCTGCCTTGTCAATTTCTTCTGCGAGAATGTATGCGGTCAGCGGAGTGTACTGGCTTGGTTTTAATACAACACAGTTTCCTGCCAGAAGCGCCGGCACAACTTTCTTTTCAATCTGCTCCAGAGGGAAATTCCACGGAGTCAGTCCTCCGACAACGCCCACCGGTTCTCTTCTTACGACAGAAGTCAGTCTTCTCTGCTCATACGGGAATTCAGAAGCGGTCTTGATATAATGTTTTGCTTCCAGAATAAACGGATCCGTATGCACTTCCGCGGAAACCTTGTACGGAGAACCAAGTTCTTTGGTGATGGTCTCGATCAGTTCCTGGCGTCTTTCTTCCAGACCAGCCACAACTTTTTTCATCAGCTCCACTCTTTCTTCCAGAGGAGTGTACTGCCATGTTTCAAATGCTGCTCTTGCAGCCTTTACTGCCCTGTCTACATCGTCTTTGTTTCCTCTTGGTACTTTGGCGATGATTTCGTGCGTAGCCGGATTCTCGATCTCAATCCACTCGTCCTGTGATGAATCTACCCATTCTCCATTGATGTACAGTTTACGGATTTCCATACTGCTCTTACCTCTCTTTCTGAAATTTTATGCCTGTTCTATAACCTATCGAAGTGTTTCAAATTTCATTGCTTCGGAAAGATATGCTTTTTCTTCATCATTTAATTCCATACGCGGTCTTCTGACATATCCACCGTTTAATCCCTTTTTGCCAAGGCCGTATTTTAACGCCTGCACCGGCTTCGGGAATGACTCCAGCACATTCAGCGCCGGCAGAATCTCTTTGTAGATTTCTTTTCCTTTTTTCAGATCTCCTTCTACATAAACCGCCTCGTAAAGTTCCACGCACTGTTTCGGAGCTACATTTGCAAGCATGCAGATCCATCCGCAGGCACCGTCGGCAAAGCTTTCATATGCAAGATTGTCGCATCCGCAGAATACAGATACCTTTTCCGGAGCATCCATCAGGACTTCTGTCAGCTTCTGCATGCTTCCGCTGGACTCTTTTACGATCGCTGTGTATGGAAGTGCCATGATCTCCCGGAATGCTTCCTGGCCAATTTCGATTCCGGCAGATCCCGGATTGTTATATGCCACGATCGGGAACTGAGTCTGCTCTTCAATATAACGGTAGTGCTCAACGATCTCGTCCTGTGCCGGATGGCAGTAGAAGGATGGAAGCACCATTGCCGCATGAGCGCCGCATTCCTTGATGTTGTTGACAAGTTTGACCACGTCTTCCGGGCGTTCTCTGGAAGCCCCTACAATGACGCTGACACGGTCCTTTACATATGGAACGATCTCTTTTACATATGCCATATGTTCTTCATCGGAAATACTCTGATATTCACCTGTTGCTCCAAGGATGCAGACTCCCTGCACGCCCTGTTCGATCAGCCAGTCCAGATTTTTCTTTGCTGACTCGAAATCAAATGTTCCGTCCTCGTGGAATGGTGTGACTACTACGGCATAAATGCCCTGAAACTGTGTGTTCATGTTTTACCTCCTTGACTTTGTCGTCTCTCTATGCCTGTCCGGCTGCAAACCGGTCAAATTTCAGCGGGCTTAAATCCATAAACGGTTCTTCTCCCGCAATCATATCTGCCATGACTTTTCCTGTGATCGGGGAAAGTCCGATTCCGTCTCCTTCGTGTCCGGCCGCAATGTAGAAGCCTTCTACCGGAGTGCCGGATACGATCGGCATGTGGTCCGGCGTGTAAGGTCTAAGTCCACTGTAGGAACGGATCACTTTGATATCTGCGATTACAGGGAAGAAACGGATCGCACGCTCTGCCATTGCCTTCATGACTTCAATGCTGCTTCTTGTATCTTCTCCTGCAAAGGTTCTGGAAGAACCGATGAGGAAGTTGTTGGATGCTGTCGGCTCAAATACGAAAGCAACTCCGTATTTTTCCACCCGTTCCGATACCGGACGCTTGTATCCGTCGCTCTGGAACTTTGTGGACATATATCCGAATTCATGTACTTTTCTTCTTGCCACCTGGAAGGTCTGCTCGGAAACCAGGATCTGTCCCTGGCGGGCCTGAATCGGAATGTCAAGTCCTACCATCTTTCCGATCACCGGGGCCCATACTCCGCAGGCGTCCACAATATTCTTCGCTGCGATTTCCCCGTTTTCTGTTTCAATGACAAATGCGTTGCCGTCCCGGCGGATTCCTTTGACACGGTTATGTAAAGAAAGCACCGCGCCTTTTTTCTCTGCTCCCAATGCCATACCATAAGTCAGTCCAATCGGATAAACCGAGCCGTCCGACATGGTTTCCAGTCCCCCATAGACATCTTTTGCAAGATACGGTTCATCATCCTGAACTTCCTGTCTGTCCATCATCCGCATCGGAATTCCGCATTTCTTCATAGATTCACAGAACTCGGACGCCATCTGAAATTCTTCTTCCGTCTCTGTGAGAAAGAGACTTCCCCTTTGTCTCCACTCAAAATCATAATCCAGCTCTTTGCTTAAGCCTTCGAACATATCCTGGCTGGCCTTTGCAAACAGAGCGTCAAATCCCGGCTGTTTGTCACAGACAAGAACATTTCCATCACTTCTGCTGCTTGTGGACTGTGCAATGTCCCCGGCGTCAATCAGGACGACAGAGGCTCCCTTTTTTGCGTTAAAGTATGCCACGGATGATCCGATGGCACCGGCCCCGATGACCGCTACATCATATGCTTTGCCCATGTTTTTATCCCTCCTGATCTTCTCCATCTTCTGCAAGTTCTCCAAATGTTACAGGGCGTACCGGAGGCCGGTCCGTGCTTCCCTGAATTTCATTCATCTTTTTGCCTGTTTCTTCTGCGATAATCCGGCTCACCAGTTTGCCGCATGTTCTGCCCTGGCAGAGTCCCATTCCGGCACGGACTCTTCTCTTGACTTCCGTCACAGTTGTTGCATGGTATTCCCGGATCGCTTTTCTGATTTCTCCTGCTGTAATTTCCTCACAGCGGCATACGATCACATCGTCATCCAGCGGTCCTTCCGGTTCTACCGGGCGGAATCCTTCGTGTGCTTCCGGAAGCTTCAGTCTTCTCATTGTCCGGACAGTGTCCGCATGTTCTTTCGGGATCGCAATGGTTACAACCGGTGTGTGGTCGTTCTTTTTCGGATTCATTACCTTGATCACACGTCCTTTGCAGACATACTCTCCCGCACGGGAAAGGGCGTCTATTTCTGCTCCTTTTTCCGGAAGCGGATCGTATTCAAACGGGAAGCTCACTGTGGCTTCTGTCTCGGAATAGCTCTTATCTACAAGGAAAATCGCAAGTCCCGGACAGGCTGCAACGCACATGCCGCATCCGATACATTTTTCTCTGTCTACCTGAGGCGTATTGGTAATCGGTTCCCCGATATGAATTGCATGAAGCGGGCATGCGGATTCGCAAGGATTACACGGAATCTGCTGTACACACTCAACCACTGCCACCGGGCCTTTCGCGAAGCGTTCTTCGTCCGGCCATCCATTTGCCTCTTTGATTTCGTCCATAGACGGGTATCCATCATAAATGATTCCTGTTGCCATCTCTATTAAACCCCCTTCTTGATGATCCGTTCTTTTGCCGCCATTCTCCGGTCTCCGAACGGTCCCTGCCTCAGGGAATCCAGCCTCTCTCTGATTTCGGCCTTTTTCTCTTCTGCCTGTTCTTTCGTCAGATGTCCAAGTGCTTCCGCAGCTGCTGCCGCCGCAAGTCTTCCTTCATCCATCGCTGTGCTGGCCTCTTCCACTCCCGCCGTATCTCCGGCAACGTAGATTCCCGGCACGCTCGTCTCCATATCCGCGTTGTGAAGCGGCATCCATCCGCCCATTTCCGGAATGAAATCATGCTGTACTCCTGCCATCTGTGCCAGTTCGGAAAGCGGACGGAGTCCGACTGCCACACAGATGACGTCCACATCGGTTTCCATCTCCGTGCCCTTTACAATCTGTCCGTTTTCAAATTTTGCGATCACTGCTTTTTCTACATGGTCCGTTCCCTTAGCCTCTGCAATGGTGCTGCCAAGATAGAACGGAATTCCCGCACGGCGGATTTTCGCCGCGTGCACACCGTAAGCACCGATCTTCGGCATTCCTTCCACGATTCCGACTACGTCCGCCCCTGCCTGAAGGAGCTGGTAGGCAACGATCACACCTACATTTCCGGATCCGATCATCAGAATCCTCTTGCCCGGAAGCACTCTCTGTACGTTTGCCATCGTCTGTGCCGCACCTGCTCCCATGACACCCGGAAGGGTCCATCCCGGGAACCGGAGCGGATTCTCCGCGCCGCCTGTGCAAAGAAGAAGTTTCTCCGCCTCTATGATTTCTGTTTTTCCATCTCTCAATACTGCTGCTCTCTTGTCCGGGAAAATTCCGATGCAGGCGCTGTTCAGCCAGAAGTCAATTCCGAGTTCTTCCGTCTCCTGAAGGAGCTGTTTTCCGATATCGATTCCTCTGACGCCGGCACGGTGTGCCCTGGAACCAAAGAATTTATGAAGCTGTTTGAAAAGCTGGCCGCCGGCACGTCTGTTCTCATCTACGAGAAGCACGTCACAGCCGTCTTTTTTTGCTTCGATTGCCGCCGCAAGCCCTGCCGGGCCGCCGCCGATGATTACTACTTCTCTTTTCATTCTTTCGTGCCTCTCTTTCCGAATCCCTGTTGTGTCTCAATTACCATACCGTCTTCCACCGGAGTGATGCAGGTACGAACATTCGGTTTCCCGTTCACTGTCATGACGCAGTCCGTACACTGTCCGATGCCGCAGAACACACCTCTCGGCTCATGCTTTTTCGTTGTATATCTGTGAATGTGGATTCCGTTTGCCATCAGCGCCGCCGCGATCGTTTCGCCGCTCTTTGCCTGAAGCTTTTTTCCATCCACGATAATCTCCACATAGTCATCCTGACCGAGTTCTCCCAGGATCGGATGATGTAATACTCTCATTGTATCTGTTTCCATCTTTTTGTCTCCTTTCCGCCCTTATGCCAGCTGATAACCCTCCTGGAAAATGTCTTCCGGATCCAGAAGGAATGTATGGATTCCTGTCACCCAGGCTCTTCCTGTCACCTGCGGAATCACCGCCGGTATGCCGGCCACCTCTGCATCATCCAGGTATTTACATTTGAACTGGCTGCCGATGATGCTCTGGTGAATGAAGCTCTCGCCCTTTTTGATTTCTCCCTTTGCCGCCAGGACAGAAAGCTTGGCCGATGTTCCGGTTCCGCACGGTGAACGGTCAATCGCTCCCGGCGGGATAATAACTGCATTTTTGATTGCTCCGTCTTCCTGATCTGTCGGCTCATAAAACTCAACATGTGTCACATGATGCTCAAACGGAATCGTAGGATGCTGCACAGCAATCTGTTCATTGATCCGCTGCTTCAGGTAATTGCCCGCCTGAATCAAAAGTGAAGAACTTTGCGGATTGATGTGAAGTCCTACGGATGCAGCCGGAAGAATCGCGTAAATATTTCCGCCGTATGCGATATCCGCTTTTACTGTTCCGTACTTGCTTGTTGTGATTTCCGCATCCCGAACCATAACAAATGCCGGTGCATTCACGAAAGTAACGTTTACAGCCGAGCAGTCGCGCACTTCAATCTGAAGCTTTACAAGACCTGCCGCGGTATCAAGAGTTACATAGGTGTAAGGCTCCTGCACATCAACCATGCCGGCTTCCACAAGTGCGGTTCCGACTCCGATCGTATCGTGTCCGCACATCGGCATCCATCCGCCGACCTCAAAATACAGCACTCCGAAATCCGCCTCCGGATTGCACGGCTCCATGATCAGTGTTCCTGACATTACTTCATTTCCTCTTGGTTCAAATGTCAGAAGCTTTCTGAGCCAGTCTCCTTCTGTGGACATATACTCCAGCTTTTCCTGCATCGTCTTACCCGGTATGTTCGGGATTCCACCAATCACATTTCTCGTTGGCTCACCACAGGTATGTGTGTCTATCGTATGAAATGTTTTTCTGATTTTCACCCCAGTATCCTCCTTCTTGTTCTTGTGCACTTTTTCTGTTTGCTTGTTAGACCGCGTTCTAGTTTATGCTTTTATTATAGCATAGTTTTCATTTTCGTCAATCCTTTTGTTCATATTTATGAATATTTTTATTCGATTGTGAAGCTTTTATCAGAAATTATTGTCACATTTTTATCATTTGTGAACTTTGTGAAATATTTTACATTTAATGTTTCATTTTTATGAATAGACAGGCAGCATGGAAAAGGTTGACTTGACAAAAAAAAGTCAATATACTGTTATTACCAAAGAATGGGGGTTATATTATGAACCAGAACGCAAGTATCGGAGAAAAAATCAAAGCATTACGTACCTCACAGAATATGACGCTGAAGCAGCTCAGCGAAAAGACGAACCTGTCCACCGGATTTCTCTCCCAGATGGAACGGGGCATGTCATCTATAGCAATCGACACACTGGAAAACATAGCCGGAGTTCTCGGCGTAAGTCTTACCAGCTTTTTCGACGAGGAACCGGTAAAGGATATTTCAGATCCTGTTGTACACAGTTTTGCCCTTCCGGCAGTACAGGTCGGGCCTCAGATCATCCAGCATATTTTAAGCCACGATGTTTCTTCCTTCGATTTTCTTCCAAGAATTTTTACCCTGCTTCCACTTGCCAACACAGCAGAAGAAAATCTGGAAATGTATACGCATAACGGCGAGGAGTTCATCTATATTCTGGAAGGCATTGCCACCATTCAGGTGGGTTCTTCCCAATATACGCTGTATCCGGGTGACAGTATCCAGATTCATTCCAATGAAAGTCATAACTGGATGAATCACACAAACAAGGTCGTTCGGCTTCTTACCGTCAACGTACCCAATCCATTTCGTCATGCCGAAAGCGGACATATTATGCCGGATGATCTTGAGGGAACAGGTTCTGATTTTTGGCATCAATATCAGACGGCAGCCGATTATCCGGAATATTAGATTTGAATATAGTGGTCCAGAAGCGAACCGCTTAAACGAGCATAACCGTTTCGTCATCAAAAAACCGGGAGGAATCCACAGATACTGCGGATTCCTCCCGGTTTTTAATGAATCACTCTTTTTTCTTTTATTTCTCATCCATCAGATGACACGCTACCTTGTGTCCCGGACATACTTCTCTTAATTCCGGCACTTCATTAAAGCAGCGGTCCGTTGCAAATTCACAACGTTCTGCGAAACGGCAGCACTGTTTCGGATTGATCGGGCTTGGGATCTCTCCTTTGATCGGGATACGGCGGTTTGCTTTTGCCTTATCCGGATCTGCCTCCGGAATCGCGGAAAGCAGTGCTTTCGTGTACGGATGCTGCGGATTGCTGTAAAGCTCTTCTGTCTCTGCCTGTTCCACAATCATTCCAAGATACATAACAACCACGCGGTCGGAAATGTATTTAACGACACTTAAGTCATGGGCAACAAACAGATATGTCAGTTCCCGCTGTTCCTGAAGATCTTTCAGCATATTGATAACCTGAGCCTGAATGGATACATCCAGAGCGGAGATCGGTTCATCACAGATAATGAACTCCGGATCTACCGAAAGGGCTCTCGCGATACCGATACGCTGTCTCTGTCCACCTGAGAACTCGTGCGGGAAACGGGACATATGGTCCTTGTTCAATCCGACAGTTTCCAGCAATGCCTCTACTTTTTTGTCAATCTCATTCTTCGGGGTTCCATGCTGCTTTAATCCCTCTCCTACGATTTCTTTTACCGTCATACGGGAATTCAAAGATGCATACGGGTTCTGGAAGATCATCTGTACCTTCTGACAGAACTCTTTCTGCTCTGCTTTGGAAAGCTTTGTAATATCTTTTCCATCGTAAATGACTTCACCTTTTGTCGGTTCGTACAGACGGATCATGCAACGTCCTGTCGTGGATTTTCCACATCCGGACTCTCCTACCAGTCCGACCGTCTCTCCTTTATAGATATCAAAAGAAACATCGTCTACCGCTTTCAGTTCGGCATGCCTTCCCACTTTGAAATATTTACATAAATGCTTTACCTGAACGAGAGGCTGTTTTTCCTTATTTTCCATCTTCTGCCACCTCTCCTTTCTCTACTGCTACGGCTCCTTCTTTCTTGAACTCGGTATCCGGAGCATATTCATGCTGTAACCAGCAGTTTGTGATATGTTCAGCTGATAACTGATATGTATACGGCGGATTGTCCTTGCATACATCCATCGCATACTCACATCTTGCCGCAAACGGACATCCTTTCGGCGGGAAGAACAGATCCGGAGGCGTACCTTCAATCGGTTTCAGTCTCTGACCTTTCTTCGTATCCAGTTTTGCGATAGAATCCATCAGTCCTTTTGTATACGGATGAGCCGTATTGTAAAAGATTTCCTGTGCAGTTCCCTGCTCTACAACCTTTCCGCCGTACATAACAACGACGCGGTCACACATACGGGCAATAACACCAAGGTCATGGGTAATCATGATAATGGATGTTCCAAGCTTTTCTCTCAGCTCAAGAAGCAGATCCAGGATCTGTGCCTCGATTGTAACATCCAGAGATGTCGTCGGCTCATCACAGATAACAAGGCTCGGCCTGCTTACAAGAGCGATCGCGATCATGACACGCTGTTTCATACCGCCGGAAAGCTCATGCGGATACTGGCGGTAACGTTTCTCAACATCAGAGATACCTACCAGTTTCATAATCTCCAGTGCCTTTTCCTTAACTTCCTTTTTTGAAACACCTGCCCGGCCAATGAACACCTCTTCGATCTGTGCGCCGACTCTCATTGTCGGGTTCAAGGATGTCATCGGATCCTGAAATACAAATCCGATATCTCCTCCACGAAGCTGTCTAAGCTCTTTTTTGTCCATCTTCAGGACATCTTTTCCGTTAAACAGGATTTCCCCGCCTTCAAAGAATCCCGGCGGTTCCGGATTCAGACGCATGATACACTGCGCTGTAACGGACTTTCCGCATCCGGACTCTCCTACAATTCCGAGGATCTCCCCTTTGCGTACTTCAAAGCTGACATCACGGACAGCCTTTACTTCCCCACCATAGGTGTGGAAAGAGTACACAACATTTTTTAATTCAAGAAGTTTCTCTTTTTCTGCCATTTATCCGTTCCTCCTATTCCGTTCCACGCAGTTTCGGGTCAACCGCGTCTCTAAGTCCGTTTCCAAGAAGGTTCAGCGCCAGCATTGTCGTACAGACAAAAAATGCCGGAATCAGGATCTGATGCGGATAGTAGCGCAGGTACTGAATTCCCTCTTTACAGATAACACCCCAGCTACAGTCAGGAGGTGTGATACCAAGTCCGATGTAGGACAGGAATGCTTCCTGGAAAATGGCTCCCGGGATTGCCATACAAAGGTTTGTAATTAGCATTCCAAGGATATTCGGAATAATATGACGGACAATAATGATAAAATCTGGTACTCCAAGTACCTTTGCCGCCATAACAAAATCCTGCTCTTTGATCCGGTAGACTTCACCACGGACAAAACGGCAGGTGCCAATCCAACCAACAATACACATTGCTACAATCAATGGGGCAACACCTTTTCCAAGTACCATCATAACGAGGATTGTAATGATAAGACTTGGAATTCCATATAAAATATCAACAATTCTCATAACAATCATATCGAGCTTGCCGCCATAGAATCCGCAAAGCCCTCCAATAACAGCCCCAACACACATATTCAATACGGCTGAAATCAGACCAATTGTAAGCGATACACGGCCGCCCATCCAGATACGTACCCACAAGTCACGTCCCGTAGAATCACATCCAAACCAGTGGGCTGCTGATATCATTGCATTCTTAGATTCAACATCCATTTCTGACTGTGTATACTGGCTGAACATCGGTGCAAAAATAGCAAGCAGTGCATAAAGCACAACGATGCAAAGACCAATAAATGCTGTTTTATTTTTACGAAGCCGTCTCCAAGCATCCGACCAAAAGGAAAGAGACGGACGGCTGATACTCTCCATGCGGACAGTATCTTTTCCTTTGATCACAAATTGTTCTTTCTTTAATTCTGCCATGTCTCTCACCTACCTTATTTCTTTCCAATACGTACACGTGGGTCAGCAACACCATATAAGATGTCGACAATCAGGTTACATAATACAAGGAAGATACCATAGAATACTGTCATTCCAAGTACCATGGAATAGTCGTTATTGGATACACTTTCTACATAGTATTTTCCCATTCCAGGAATCGCAAAAATAGATTCGATAACAAATGTACCTGTCAATACAGAAGCAACAGTTGGTCCCATGACGGTCATGACCGGCATAATCGCATTACGAATCTGATGTTTACATGTAATTCTCAGCTCTGATACTCCATTAGAACGTGCTGTCTTAATATAATCCTGGGATGTTACCTCCAGCATACTTGCACGCATAATACGTGATACCGATGCCAATGTATAAAAAGCAAGTGCAAAGGCAGGCAGGATTGTATATTCAATTCCTTCATACTTTGCAACCGGGAACAATCCCCATTTGATTCCAAAGAAATACTGGAGCACTGCTCCCATAATAAAATCAGGAATACTCGTTCCCAAAACCGCAATAATAACGCAGAAGAAATCCAGTTTTTTTCCTCTGTTCCGGGCCGAAATAATACCTAATACTAATCCAATCGCAACTGCCATTACAAGTGCACGTATACCAAGATCAGCCGAGAACGGGAATGTCTCACCGATAATATCATTGACTGTTCTATTCGTATACTTCATGGAATATCCGAAATTCCCATGAAGCAGGTTCATCATATATGTCCCATACTGCACGATCATTGGTTTATCAAAGCCATAGTATGTCTCCATATTTGCTCTTATCTCCGGGGTTAGTTTTACACTTGTAAAAGGCTCACCTGGCATTAGACGCACAAGAAAAAATACGATAGTTATCAATACCCAGACCGTCAGAATGGCTGCTACCACTCGTTTTAAAATATATTTTGCCATCCTTCATCCTCCTGTTGTAAGCAAGATGATCCAGGAAAGATCAGATCCCCACCTTTGGGCTTTCCTGAACCATCTCTATTTTACTTAACATTCTCACTGCCCGGCTTCTCTTTCCGGGCAGTGGAAAAAACATATTTTAAATTATTGTTTTAAGCTTCAATATCTGCATAAACCCAGTCAATGTTGATACTGCAATAGAAGAAGTGCAGATCTTTTACATCATCATCAAGCAGGTAGTGAACTTCACGTTCTGCCTGCGGAAGGAATGCTGCGTCATCGACAATAATCTGTTCTGCCTGATGAAGCATATCCATACGTGTTGCTGCATCTGTTTCTGTCTGAGAAGCATTCAAAAGCTGATCTACCTGATCATTCTTATAATGAGAGTAGTTCTGAGAGCAGTCAGATTTGAAAAGTTCCAGATAACTGTATGGATCATCATAGTCAGATCCCCATCCAGCCCATGAAATTTCAAAATCACCTGTCTGCTGACGGGAAAGTACTTCATTATATGTTACCTGTTCAATTTCAACATTAATTCCGAGCGACTTCTTCCACATTTCCTGACAAACTTCAGCCTGTTTCTTGGAATTGTCTGAATCAGTTGTCAGAATAGTTACTGTAATATCAGATGGTTTTGAATATCCTAATTCAGATAAAGCTGTATTCAGATATTCTTTCGCCTTATCTTCATCACCGTCCAACGGATAGGAATTCAGATTAGATTCTTCACCATATGTACCATTTACTCCGCTTAATCCAGAGAATACAAGGCCATTGCTTGGTTTAAAGTAACCATTGTTTACAAGCTCATTATAATCATTTCTATTCAATGCATAGTTTAACGCAAGACGGAAATTCTTGTTTTCAAGAGCCGGATTACTTCCTGCCATGTTGAAATAGAAGAAGTCTACATTACCATTCAGGAATGTATGGTCTTCGCCTTTATGCTGATCAATAGATGCTGTCGGAAGCTGAACATAATCCAAATCTCCATCCTCATACATTGCAACAGCTGTTTCTGTATTTTGAACATAACTTAATTCTACGCGGTCCAGTTTGATAGAGTCCTTATCCCAGTAATTTTCGTTTGGTTCAAATACCCATTTCTGATTTTGAGAACTTTTAAGAACATAAGGACCTGAATATACATTTTTCTCAGCATCTGCAGCAAAATCTTTACCATACTCTTCTACAATATCCTGACGAAGAGGTGCATACTGAGCCGAAGAACCAATCAGACTTAAGAAATATGCTGTAGGATGTTCGAGAGTAACAACTAATGTTGTGTCATCCTGTGCTACAACCCCCAATTCACTTGGATCCATCTGATCTTTTTCTATTGCATATCCATTTTTCAAATATTCCCCAATAAACGCGTACGGAGCTGCTGTATCCGGATTCATCAGCCTCTGCCAGCTGTAAACAAAATCCTGAGCTTTAATCTGTTCTCCATCACTCCATTTTGCATCCGGATTCAGATGGAAGGTGTATGTAAGACCATCATCTGAAACTTCCCATGACTCTGCAACACCTGGAGTAATCTCTCCACCTGTGTTGCGGACAAGGCTTTCAGTAACAGCATGCTGAATTTCATTATCCGGAATACAGTTACCTTTTGTTGGGTCCAGAGTTGTTGGCTCTGTATTCGTAGAATAGCGAAATACCTTTCCATCACTCGAACTGTCATTACTGCTCTTGCTTCCAGGTGTGCCGCATCCGGCAAGCATGGTTCCTACCATCACTGTTGCAAGCAGCGCCGCAAATACTTTTTTCTTCATAATGTGTCCTCCTTTTTTAAAGCTCTATTAACTCATGTGTAGCACTTATCAGGTTTTCATATCCCTTCGCTGTGACAAGTCCCTGGTCTTCGACCCGGACACCGCCCCATCCCGGTATATAAATCCCCGGTTCTACCGTCATAATGTTCCCCTCCTGGAGAACATCTTTGCTGTTGCTTCCGATAAATGGAAGCTCATGTACGAACAGGCCGACGCCATGGCCGATCCCTCCGTAATTGTATTGCAGATACTCTGTGTCCTTGATCGCTTTCAGTGATGCCTCATAACACTCGGTACCTGTCACTCCCGGCTTAATCGCCGCCTCTACATCTTCGGTCATCTGACGGCAGAGATTGTAGACTTCTTTCTGCTTCTCTGTCGCCTTTCCGACTACAACAGTTCTTGTCATGTCAGAAAGATAACCATTGAACTGACATCCGTAATCCATCAGGACGAAGTCACCGTATTCGATGGCTTTGCTGGACGGAATGCCGTGAAGAAGTGATGTCCTTGCTCCTGATATCAAAATCCCGCCGTACGGCTTGGTGTCCGCTCCTTCCATTACCATGTAATGGGAAAGTCTGGATGCCAGCTCCTTTTCTGTCATTCCGACACGGATATCTTTAATAATCTTATCAAATGCTCTGGATGCAATCTCACATGCTGCTCTTAGATATCCTTCTTCTTCGCTGGTCTTAACAGAACGGAACTCTTCGATCACATTAACCGTCGGTACCATCTCTGTCGCGCCCTGGCTCCGGATAGATTCATAAAAAGAGAAGGTGAGATAATCTTCCTCAAAAGCAATTGTTTTTGCCCCTTCTTCTGACGCCAGTTTCTGTACCGTCATTCCGATCGTATTGTTCGGCGTCCTCCAGTTGACCACTTCGTAATCAGGACATTCATAAGATGCCTGTTCTGTATAACGTGGATCAGTGATGAAGAACTGCTTCTTCTGTGTAATGAACAGATAAGAATCTTCACCGGTATAGGAACTGATGTAACGGACATTAGCTGGCTTGGCAATAAAGAAAGAATCTACCTTCTTCTCTTCCATATATATTCTCAGCTTCTGGATAGTATCCATCTGATTGTACCCCCTATCTAAAATGTATATTTATATTATCCACAGTTTTGCAGTAACATATGTTCGCTTATAGCTTGAAATCCTTTTGTATGGCGGCTTACAAGCTTTTTTTATTTTTTAAATTCGTCATATTTTACTAGCGTTTTGTAACGTTTTGTGGTATAATAAGTATTATATGAAATGGAGTGCTTATTATGTATCTTAAAAAAACACCGAACTCTCATGGCCGCATCCGGCTTTCTATTGTTGATACTTATTACGATAAAGTTAAGAAATGCTCCCGCCAGAAAACCGTAGAATCTATCGGCTGGCTCGATGAACTGGAAAAGCAGTATGAGGATCCGATTGCTCATTTCACAAAACGTGTAGCGCAACTTAATGAGGAAAAAAAGAAAAAGCAAGCCCCGATTCACTTTACTTTCTACGATTCCGACAGGCTTCGCATTGATGATGACCTGCGGAAAAACTTCGGCTATACCGCATTGAGCCGGATCTATCATGAACTCGGCATCCATACCTTCCTGACCAACCGGCAGCGCCACTCGAAAGAACAGTATGATGCCAACGCCATTATGAAGATGCTTGTTTATTCCCGACTCCTTTTTCCTGCTTCAAAGAAATCTTCTTATGACGGCCGGGAACGTTTTTTTGAAAGATCGGATTACTCCCTGGATGATGTCTACCGCTGCCTTTCTTTTCTGGACAAACACAGGGAAAACCTGCAGATATGGATGAATGACAGGATTAAAAAGAATTATGGCAGGGATACCAGCCTGATCTATTATGATGTTACAAACTACTATTTCGAAACAGATGAACAAAACGACTTCCTTCACAAAGGCATTTCCAAAGAGCACCGGCCAAACCCGATTATACAGATGGGCCTTTTCATGGATAACAGAGGAATCCCCATTACTTACGAACTCTTTCCCGGCAATACCAATGACTGCCTGACCTACCGGCCAAACTTCGGGCGCATCAAAAAACAGTTTGACCTTGGACGTGTGATCTCCGTTGCTGACAAAGGCATGACGACAGGCGATAACATCTGGTACACGATCAATACCCCTACTCATGATGGATATGTTTTCAGCATGTCCATCAGAGGATCTGAAAAAGGGATCAAAGACTATGTCCTCAAAGAAGAGGGCTACGAGTGGCTTGGCACGGAATATAAACGAAAATCCCGAAAATCCCCAAGAACGATCCTGGTTACTTCTGTCACCGGCAAAAAGATGAAAAAGCAGGTGGACGAGAAACAGGTCGTCTTCTGGAGTGAAAAATATGCCCGGCGGGCAAAAGCCGAACGGGAAACCGCACTGGCAAAGGCCAGAGATCTGGCACAAAACCCGGGGAACTACACAAGAGCCACTTCCTATAGGGCAGCAAAATATGTCAAAAAAATAGACTACGACAAGGAGACCGGTGAGATCCTTACCTCCTCATCCATACTGGATATTGATGAAGAAAAGATCCGTGAAGAGGAAGCACTGGACGGTTACTATATGCTCCTGACCAGTGAAATGGAGACATCGGATGATGAAATCATCGACATGTACCGGGGGCTATGGCGGATCGAAGAGTCTTTTAAGGTGACCAAAAGCGAACTGGAAGCCAGACCCGTATACGTCTGGACAAAAGAACATATCGAAGCACATTTCCTGACCTGTTTTGTAGCCTTGACGATAGCAAGGATACTGGAAAATAAGTTGGAACGAAAATACAGTGTCGGAAGAATCCTGGACTCCCTGTCAAAAGCAGAATGCAGCCTGCTCCAGCAAAACTATTATCTATTCGATTACTATGATGAGGTACTAAAAGAGATTGGATCGATTATGGATATTGATTTCGGAAAACGTATCCGTACGCTGGGAGAAATAAAAAAAATTTTGGCAAAAACAAAAAAATAGAAAAAACACCATGAAAAAATGACAAAATAACAAGGCCGTAGTCCCGCATAAATACTGGGATTACGGCCATTTTTAATTCTCTTTATCTGCAAAAGTCAGGAGATAAGAATCTTCACCGGTATAGGAACTGATGTAACGGACATTAGCTGGCTTGGCAATAAAGAAAGAATCTACCTTCTTCTCTTCCATATATATTCTCAGCTTCTGGATAGTATCCATCTGATTGT